>JABMDH010000061.1:0-6154 GCA_015904075.1 Nitrospira sp. | reverse complement strand
ACGGCGCGGTTGATCGTCAATCGGGCGAGCCTTCGTCTGAAGCATGAGCCGCTCATGGAGTTGATCCGCAGACTCCGGGCGGCATTGACGACCCAAGAGTCGGTGCCCGGCAACGGTCGCCCATCGGCCGCGCGCAAGGGCAAGAAAAAGGCGGCGCTCGTATGAAGATCGTCACGCAAGCAGATCGCAGCTTCCTCCCCAGCCTCAAGAAAGTGATATCCCGCGGCCAAGTGACCGGGGCGTCTGTGGAGAAGACCGTCCGGTCCATCCTGCAAGCGGTCGAGCGGGGCGGCGACAAGGCGGTGTTGCGCTATACCAAACAATTCGACAAAGTCTTGCTCAAACCGGATGCGGTGCGGGTGACGCCGGAGGAGATTAATAACGCGTATTTCCACATTCGTAAGGATGAAGGCGATGCCTTACGGCTTGCGGCAAAACGAATTACCGCGTTTCATGAGCGTCAGCGTACGAAGACGTGGATGTATCAGGACAACGATGCCACGTTGGGACAGGTTGTCACCCCCATCGATGCTATCGGCGTTTATGTGCCCGGGGGGAAAGCCGTGTATCCCTCATCGGTGCTGATGTGCGCGATCCCGGCCAAGGTCGCAGGGGTACGGCGAGTGGTGATGGTGACGCCGCCGCAGAAGGGCCCCATCAATCCGTATCTCTTAGTGGCGGCCGATATTGCAGGTGTGTCAGAAATTTATCGCATCGGTGGCGTGCAGGCCGTAGCGGCGCTTGCCTATGGAACGAAGACGATTCCCAAGGTCGATAAGATCATTGGCCCGGGCAATATCTATGTGGCGACCGCCAAGCGCCTGCTCTATGGGACCGTCGGGATCGACATGATCGCGGGGCCCAGCGAATTGCTGGTGGTAGCCGATGACGAGGCCAATCCGGTCCATGTGTCTGCTGATCTGCTGTGTGAGGCCGAGCACGATGAAGATGCACAGGTCTTTTTGATCACGACCTCGGAACGGCTGGCAAAAGACGTATCCAAATTGATCGAACAGCAGTTGAAGGGACTTCAACGCGAAAAGATCGCCTCCAAAGCGATTGCGCGCCATTCGGTGGCGTTTGTGGTGACGACTATGGATGAAGCGATCGACGTGGCTAATCAAATTGCCGCCGAACATTTAACACTGTCAGTGGACAATCCGTTCGACTATCTCGAACAGATCCGTCATGCCGGTGCGTTATTTCTGGGCCGCTATACGCCGCCGTCGGTTGCGGACTATGTGGCAGGCCCGAATCATGTGTTGCCGACCGGCGGGACTGCGCGGTTTTTCTCGGCGCTGTCCGTGAACGATTACGTCAAGGTCAGCAATATCGTCCACTATACGAAGCAGGAGCTGGCAAAGGTGAAAGATCCGTTGATCCGATTGGCCAATATCGAAGGGTTCGACGCACACGCGAAGTCGGCCCAAAGCAGGTTTTCATGAAGAAGAACGGGACTCCGGCGCGCCAGGCAGCTATCCATCGTGCGACCAAAGAGACGGACATTTCCGTCGGCGAAGTCGGCCCAAAGCAGGTTTTCATGAAGAAGAACGGGACTCCGGCGCGCCAGGCAGCTATCCATCGTGCGACCAAAGAGACGGACATTTCCGTCGAGTGGGCGCTTGATGGTCGTGGCCACGGCAAGATTGATACGGGTATTCGTTTCTTTGATCACATGCTGGAGCTGCTCTCCAAGCACGGGTTCTTTGATTTGACCGTCAAGGCTAAAGGCGACATCGACATTGACGAGCACCATACTGTTGAAGATGTCGGCATCGTGATGGGGCAGGCATTGCACCGGGCATTGGGCGAGAAGGCTGGGATCAAGCGATTCGGGTTCGCCTCGGCGCCGCTGGATGAAACCTTGGCCCAGGTAACGGTGGATCTCAGCGGCCGGCCGTTTCTCGTGTACAACGTGAATTTGCCGGACCGGAAGATCAAAGCGTTCGACTTAGGGCTTTTCGAAGATTTCTTTCAGGCTTTTGTCACCCATGGCGGGCTCAATCTGCACGTGAACCTCATGTACGGCCGCAATCCACACCACATCATGGAAGCGATTTTCAAGGCGCTGGCCAAAGCGCTCGATCAGGCCACGATGCCGGAAGAGCGCCTGGCCGGCAAGGTCCTCTCGACGAAGGGGATGCTGTAAACAGATCTGGTTACAAGGTGAAGTGCGGAGGGGTGGCCTTCTCAGGGGCGACCCCTTTTTTATTGGCAGATTTAGGGAGTGGCAGGATAGGGCGAGTTGCGGTATTGTTACACGCTTCTATGGGTGAGTGGGGTCCATGATCGCCATTATCGACTACGGCATGGGGAATCTCCGCAGTGTCTCCAAGGCCTTTGAGGCTGTGGGGCATCAGGCCGTCGTGACACGTGATGCGCGGGTGATCGGCAGTGCAAGTCATGTGGTGCTTCCCGGCGTCGGCGCGTTCGGTGATTGCATGGCGAACATCGAGCAGTATGGATTGGTGGAACCGATCCGAACAGCGATCCAATCGGGCAAGCCGTTTCTTGGGATTTGCTTGGGCCTTCAAGTCTTGTTTACCGAGAGTGAAGAATTCGGTCCGCACAAGGGACTCGATATCATTCCTGGAACAGTCCGGCGATTCGAGAGTGGGCAGGCATTGAAAGTGCCGCACATGGGCTGGAATCAAGTCCATACCCAACGAGCATGCCCAGTATTCGACGGGGTTGCGGACGGATCGGATTGGTATTTTGTGCACTCGTATTTCGTGGATCCCAGCGACAAACAGCTGGCCGCGACGATGACGACCTACGGCATTCCGTTCGTATCGAGTGTGTGGAAGGACAATGTCGTGGCCTGCCAGTTTCACCCGGAGAAAAGTCAGGCCGTGGGGTTGCGGTTGATCAAGAATTTTGGAGAGTGGAAGGGCTAGCATGTTGAGCATGAACGGATACGCTCTTCGCCATAGCGTTGTATGCCTGATGCCGCACCTGCTCACGGTTATGGTCTTGGCGTTTGTGGTCGAGGGCTGCAGTGGATGGAAGGTCCGGACGGAGTCGTCGGACCAGTTGCCGCGGTATACCATTCGATCCCTGGCGCTGGTGCCGTTTACTGCGATTGTCACGCCGCAGGTGCGGGATCAGGGCAATCTCTATTTCTCGACTCCCCAGAGCGTCCGCCAGTCAGAGATGTCCCTGGCGGTTCCTTCAGAGGTGGAACCGCCGTCTCGGCAAGCCGCTTCCCTTCCGGGTCATGCGGCGGAACGCGTGACGCAATTATTCTGGAAGCGACTTCAAGAATGGGATGGGCTGCAGATCGTGCCGCTCGGCGATTCGGCCAGGGCCGCCGCGGCAGACGGCGCACTGTCCACCGCCAAGCCGGAAGCCGCCGCCGCGGCCCTGGCTAAGAAGCTGAAGGCCGATGCGGCACTGATTGGCTACGTGTCCATGTATCAGGAACGGGTCGGCAGCCGGCTCGGAGCGAATCCCGCCGCTTCTGTCGGCTTCGAGGTGAAGGTGGTAGCGGTAGACGGGCGGGTACTCTGGCTCGGTCAGTACTATGAGCGACAGCGGCCGTTGACGGAGGATTTTGTCGGATTCGTGAAACGATACGGGATGTTCGTCACGGCGGAGGAACTGGCTGAATACGGCGTCGGGGAGATTCTCAAGGAATTTCCGTTCGGCGCGGGAAGAGAGAAGTAACGTGCTGGTCATTCCGGCGATCGATTTGAAGGACGGCCGCTGTGTCCGATTGCGCCAAGGGGACATGGCTGCAGAGACGGTGTATTCGGACGATGTGCAGGCGGTTGCGAAACAATGGCAAGCAGGCGGCGCGCATCTCATCCATGTCGTGGATCTGAACGGCGCAGTGGATGGTGAGCCCCGTAATCTGTCCCATATCGAATCCGTCATACAGACGGTGAGTGTGAAGGTGCAGGTGGGCGGAGGGATCAGGACGATTGAAACGGTTCGACGGTATCTTCACGCCGGGGTGTCCCGTGTGGTGCTCGGCACGGCGGCGCTCATGGATCGGGCGTTTCTCGAACAGGCCTGCAAGGAGTTTCCCGGACGGATTCTTCTGGGCCTCGACGCGCGCGGCGGTAAAGTGGCCGTGAAGGGTTGGACGGCGGTGTCGGATGTCCGCGCGGTCGATCTGTTGAAAGAGGTATCGGGTTGCGCGATCGGAGCGGTCATCTACACGGATATTGCGCGTGACGGCATGTTGAACGGGCCGAACATTCCGGCCCTGGAAGAAATCGTGGCCCATGCATCCTGTCCGGTCATTGCATCAGGCGGGATCAGCCGAATCGAAGACCTGTTGGCAGTGCGATCGCTCGGCCCTCGTGTCGAAGGGGCGATTGTGGGCAAGGCGCTCTACGACGGTCAATTGGACTATCGAGCTGCTGTAGCAGCTCTCGGTAAGGGGTGAAGGGTTAGGGGTGGGAGGATGTTGACCAAGCGCATTATTCCCTGTCTTGACGTCAAAGATGGCCGCGTGGTCAAAGGCGTCAGCTTCGTGGCGCTCCGGGATGCCGGCGATCCGGTCGAAGTGGCCGCCGCCTATGACCGTGAGGGCGCAGATGAACTGTGCTTTCTGGACATCACCGCGTCGCATGAAAACCGGAAGACGATCATCGACGTGGTCGAACGGACAGCGGCACGGGTGTTCATGCCGGTTACGGTCGGGGGCGGCGTACGGACGGTCGAGGATGTCCGCAATCTGCTCAATGCCGGGGCGGATAAGGTGAGCATCAATACGGCCGCGGTGGGGAGGCCCGAGTTTGTGAAAGAGGCGGCCCAGCGATTTGGTACGCAATGCATTGTCGTCGCCATCGATGCCAAGCGGAGTGCCGCTGGAAATAGCTGGGAAGTGTTTACGCATGGCGGGCGGAAATCGACCGGGCTCGATGTGGTTGAATGGGCGAAGAGGATGGAACGCTTTGGCGCGGGTGAAATCCTGTTGACGAGCATGGATCAAGACGGGCAGCAAAGCGGGTATGATCTTGGCCTGACGGCTGCCGTGTCCGGAACGGTCTCGATTCCCGTGATTGCCTCGGGTGGAGTCGGGACACTCGATCATCTCTATGAGGGGTTCGCCAACGGGAAGGCCGATGCGGTGCTGGCCGCTTCGATCTTTCACTTTCGGACCTACACGATTCAACAAGCCAAGGCGTATCTGAAGACGCGTGGCATTCCCGTACGATCGGATGGAGTTGCGCAGGCGGCATGAACAGATGAGTGAGACATCGGCGGATCAATTCAAGTTCGATGAGCAGGGGCTACTTCCGGCAGTCGTTCAGGACTGGCTGGATGGATCGATTCTTATGCTTGGCTATATGAATCAGGAGGCCATTGCCCGGACCCTTGCGACGAAGCGCGTCCATTTTTGGAGCCGGTCCCGCAGGCAGCTTTGGGAGAAAGGCGAAACGTCCGGCCACACGCTGCATGTGAAAGACCTGTTCGTCGATTGCGATCACGACACGATACTGGTGAAGGCCCAGGCGGTGGGCCCGACCTGTCACACGGGTGAGCGCGCCTGTTTCTTCTCAAGACTCGACGAGCAGGGTCGGATTGACGGGCACAAGACGCAGGATGCGGCGGGCGGCATTCTCAATGCGGTGTTGCAGACCATACGGGATCGCCGGGCGCATCCACAGGCAGGCTCCTACACGACGAAGTTGTTCGAGGGAGGCCACGACAAGATTCTCAAGAAAGTCGCCGAAGAAGCCGGTGAAGTCCTGCTGGCATCGAAAGGCGGTAAGCGGGAAGAAATTGTCTATGAGATCGCCGACCTGTTGTTTCACACCCTCATGGTCCTGGGCTATCACGACATTGCATTGCAGGACATCTACATGGAACTCGGCAAACGGTTCGGCAAGGCAGGATTGAGAGCGGAATCGTGAGGAGTCGACAATGAGCGATTGTCTATTCTGCAAAATCGTAGAAAAAAAGATTCCGGCCAAGATCGTGCACGAAGACGATCAGGTCCTGGCCTTCGACGATATCAATCCGCAGGCGCCGGTGCACACACTGGTCTTTCCCAAGCAGCATGTCGCGGCGGTGCAGGCCTATGGTCCTCAGGATGAATCGTTGATCGGGAAATTACTGCTGGCCTGTACGAAGGTTGCGAAAGACAAGGGCCTGGCGGAGTCGGGCTACCGGCTTGTCGCCAATACTGGTCGGGATGGCG
>JABMDH010000060.1 GCA_015904075.1 Nitrospira sp. | reverse complement strand
TCTTAGGCCTTGGGGATTTTTTATTTCTATCGCGTTGAAACGGGGTTCCTACGGCGTTCTCGCATCGCTCAGAGGCTCAACGTACCGAAGCGTACGCCTCGCCTCTTCGCTTGCTGCGGCCTTGTGCGGAACCCCGTTTGAACGCGATAGCGGACGGCATTGGGTCAGTGGACTCTGTGCCTGCCTGCTTCTGCTGGATGTGGGTGCGGTATCGGCTCATGATTTCGAGGTATCAATCGTGAAACGGCGGCAACAAGGCATTCTGACCGGCATGCCGTTTATGACGCACGTCTCGTCGCGATCGTTTGTGGACGATACCGGCCGGAAGATCTACATGGCCAAACCGCCTGCACGTATCATCTCGCTGGCGCCCAGTCTCACTGAGCTTTTGTTTGCGATGGGTGCCGGAAGTCAAGTGGCCGGCGTGACTCAGTTTTGCGACTTTCCTCCCGAGGCGTCGCGCAAACCGAAAGTGGGGTATGCACATCCCAGCGTGGAAGTGTTGGTCGGGTTGCAACCGGACCTGATTCTGGCACCGCGTGAATTTCTCAAGCCGGATTTGATCGCCTCACTCGACAGCCTCAAGATTCCACTTTTCATTGTGGATGACCACACGGTCGAAGACATTTATGCTCACATTCAGACCATCGGACGGATGGTCGAACATCAGGCGGAAGCGGCAGCACTGGGAATGGACTTGCGCAAGCAGATCGCCGCGATCAAGGAGCTTGCCCAAGGGCAGCCGCCGGTCCGAGTGCTCTATGTGTTGAATAGCCAACCATTGATTACGGTCGGGCCAGGCAGCTTCATCGATCAACTCATCGGACTGGCCGGTGGAATCAATGTCGCTGCCAAGAGCGGCACGCCATACCCGCGGTTGAGCATGGAAACGGTCTTGCTTGAAGACCCGGAGGTCTTGATTTTTCCGGTGGGACAGGCGGAAGGGATTTCCGAGAGCGAACAGCGATCGTGGCAGCAATGGTCCGGGCTTCCCGCGATCAAGCAGGGTCGGGTCCATCAAATTCCGGCTGATTTACTGAATCGCCCGGGCCCACGGATCGGTCAAGGGTTGGAACGGCTTGCGGCCATGCTGCATCCATCTCTTTCCGGACCGGCGTTGCATAGGAGGCCCTGACCCAATGTCCAACGGACATGCCACACCGGTTATTTCCTCCACCGGCGCAACAGATGGGCGAGATTCAGTGAGGCTGGTGGCGGAACTCGATTGGCCCAGATCCGGCGCTATCTTGACGAAACGGCGACGGTTTCTCGTTCTGTTCGGTTTGGGTGTGGCGTCCATTGTCGTGACTGTTCTGTGCAGTAGTTTCGGCGCAGCAGCCTTGTCGGGAAGCGACTGGCTCACAGCGTTACGTGAATTGATCACCCCGGGGCATGGGGACCGTGCGGGTGCAGGAACAGCGGGAGTGATTCTCTTTCAATTGCGTGTGCCTCGCGTGCTGATGGGATTTCTAGTCGGGGGCGCACTGGCGTTAGTGGGTGTGACGCTGCAAGCACTGTTGCGGAATGCGCTCGCCGATCCCTATGTGCTCGGGGTGTCGAGCGGCGCCGCGTTGGGAGGGGCGATCGCTATGCTTCTAGGGATCGGGGCGACCTCGGTTTTGTTTCCGGTGCTGCCGCTGTGGGGGTTCGCCGGAGGACTGATCGCATTGGCCCTCATCTATCGGATGGCGCAATCGTACGGCCGCTTGCCGATTCATAGTCTGTTGCTGGCCGGCGTCATTCTGAACGCGATCCTCACCGCGCTGATTATGTTTATTACGTCGATCATGGAGCCGAACCGATCGGCGGCTGATCGCATTGGTGCTCATCTATCGAATGGCGCAATCGCATGGCCGCTTGCCGATTCACAGCCTGTTGCTGGCTGGTGTGATTCTCAACGCCATTCTGACGGCCATGATCATGTTTATTACGTCGATCATGGACCCGGCCCGTTCCGCAGGGCTTATGGCATGGCTCATGGGCTCGTTGACGGCTCCGGGATGGATTGGGCTGATCGGCATCGCCCTCTATGTGATGGCGGGAACCATGTGTTTGCTGTATTACGCGCCGGTGCTGAACGTGCTCACACAGGGAGAAGACACCGCACGGTCGTTGGGGATCGATACGGACCGGACTAAGAAACGGCTCTATGCGTTGACGGCGTTACTGACCGGCGCGGTGGTGTCCGTCAGTGGCATGATCGGGTTTGTCGGCATGGTGATTCCTCATGCGGTCCGGATGGCGATTGGATCGGACCATCGGGTGCTGATGCCGGCCTCGGCCTTAGTTGGCGGTATGTTTCTGGTCGTATCCGATACGATCGCCCGGACGGCGTTTGCGCCGGCTGAAATCCCGGTGGGTATCGTGACGGCGCTGGCCGGCGGCCCATTTTTTCTGTATCTCCTCCTGTGGCGAAAAGATCGGATGGTCTAGGTGCAGCGGCTCTCTTCCTCAGAACACAGACCAGAGCAATGCTCAGTCGATCCGGCAATCGCAGTCAAGGACGTCTCATTCCGTTATGGGACTGGGCAGCCCGGCCGTCCGTGGACGATTGAGCGGGTATCGTTCGAGGTGGCTTGTGGGGAAGTACTAGGAATCGTTGGTCCGAATGGATCAGGCAAATCATCGCTTCTCAAGTTGTTGGCCGGACTGTTGCGTGCCGGGTCCGGACAGATTCATGTGCTGGGGCAGGCGTCTTCTGATTTGAGTCCGATCGCACGTGCCCGTATTCTGGCTGTGGTGCTGCAGGAACAGACACAGGCGTTTCCCTTTACTGTGGCAGAGACGGTCTTAATGGGTCGATTTCCGCATCAGCAGGCGGGATGGTGGAGTTTCGGGAGTGATGTTGATACGGCAGGCGACCTGGCCTGTGCACAGCGGGCTATGGTTGAGACCGATGTGTTGTCCTTGGCGGATCGCCCGGTGTCGGAACTCTCCGGCGGTGAATTGCAGCGAGTCATGATTGCGCGAGCTTTGGCGCAAGAGCCGGCCATTCTCCTGTTGGATGAACCAACCGCGTTTCTCGATATCAATCATCAACTCGACATCTGCAGCCTGATCAGTCGGCTTCGCGATGAACGGCAATTGACGGTTGTGCTGGTGTCCCATGACCTCAATATCGCGAGCCAATACTGCGATCGTGTGTTGATGTTGAAAGCCGGACGGCTCAGCCATATTGGATCGCCGGCTGTGACGATCAATCCCGATGTATTACAGGCTGTCTATGGATGCGAGGTGGTGGTCGATGCCCATCCGCAAACAGGGAAGCCGCGTGTGACGATGCCAATGTAAATCAGTTGAGATGATAAGCCGCCAGGGCCATATCCCCAGCCCGGCTGTTGATACCATGGGGGATCGTTCATTTTCAGGAAAGGGCGTTTTGGAGAAACGACGCGGGTAATGGGGAAGATGGTGCAAGTCCATCACGGTGCCGCCACTGTAAGCGGGGAGTAACTCTGCATCATGCCACTGTGCGCTCCGGCGCATGGGAAGGCGCAGAGACGCGACGATCCGCAAGTCAGGACACACAACCGGCAGTCGATTCAACTCAACCCTTCGAGCACAAGGGAGGTTTCTCGTGAATTGTCATACCGCTTCGTTTTGTTCTCTGTTCCTGGCAATCGCCGCCAGCAGATTTTCCCCGTTGT
>JABMDH010000006.1:5370-9384 GCA_015904075.1 Nitrospira sp. | reverse complement strand
ACGCGCCTCTTGCTTTCGGGGCCATCCGGCGACTGCACCATCACGCTCCAGAACGAACAAGCCCGGTGGCTCAACCACGTGATTTCGCAAAGCACACCAGACGCGACTCCCTCACAGTCCTATCCACTGCTGCGAGAAATACAATCCACATTCCCAGGCGGCAGACAGGAGTTTACGCGCTTCATCAAAACGGCCTCATGGGAAAAAGTACGCACCACGGGGTTATTGCTGGTCTAATTCGCCCCCCCCACGAAACTCGCAACCTGTAACTAGAAACTCCCTGGGTATTGCGCAGAGCCTGAAAAACAGAAAGGCCGAATCCCGTTTCTGGGATTCGGCCTTTCTTGAAGCTGACCGCTGTCAGCTCATACGAACTGACCTAGTACTGCATCTGCAAGGCCACGTGGAACGAATCGACCTTGTCCCCTGAAGCTCCCGGGCTGTAGTTCACGAAGCTCTTGGAGGTGATGTCACCATACCGGCCATACACAGAAATACGAGCATTGTGGCCCGAGATGATGTAGTTCAGGCCATATTCATACTCCTGCCGCATGGCGCTGTACCGCGGATCGATGCTGGTGAACCGGACATAGGGCTGGAACCGTCCGATACCAACTTGCTGCGGGATCAGGTACAAGCCGTACACGGTCCAGGAGTCACCGTTAAACACGTTGAAAGAATCCCCTCCCGCATTCGCTGCGGAGGCAAGTCCGTAATTGGCAAAGAACCGCTTGAATTCTCCGTTGAACGTGAACACACCCATGTTGTTCGGGAGCAACTTTTCAATCAACAGATCCACGGACAGACCGGTAAAATCACTGCTCCCGGTCGTAGAAGAACCGGCGCCATCCTTCTGATGTTGGACGTTACCGGCGATCGCCACAATGTCACCGGCCGTACCATAATAGGTACCGGAGGTGTAGTAGCCGGGATTGTCTTCATCGTTCAACAGGTTCCACTGCAAGCGTCCGGTGTACATCAGGCTGCTGCCTGTATTGGGTCCACCACGCACACCGGTCGAAACCGCTGCCGCATACAACAGGTGGGTACCGAACGGATGGAACTTTCCGAAGAAGACCGCGCCGTTGTCACGACCATAGAGACCGCCATTGCCGGCAGTATTCGCCCCACCAGGGAAATTCGCGCTCTGATCGGCCGGGAAGAACGGCGTCCGGAAACCATCGAACGTCGCATGGTAGAACGGACCGTTCAACTCACCGCGCTCGCTCGGCATCAAGGTACGGCCGAACCAGATGTTGAACTTTTCATCGAATTCGAACTTACCGATTGCATCGATAAGACCAATGTTGGAATTACCGGCAAAATGGTTACTCCCTCCACCGACACCGCAGTTAAAGCAATCGGTGTTGAACGTGAACTTGACGTACTTATGGATCGACCCGTTGATGTAGATACGAGCGTTGTTAATGTTGAAATCGTTGCTATATTCGCGTCCGTTCGATGACCCATTTTCAACCGCATTAAAACTGGAGCGAATACCCATGCCGACGGAAATCCACTTGTCGTCATCGGCCTTGATCGTGCCACCGGCAAACACGGTCGGCGTGGACACAGTCCCAGCCACCAGTGCCGTCATGGCGCCAGCAACTAAAAACTTCCTCCACAACCCTGTTAGTTCTACCTTCATTATGGCAGCCTCCCTTGTGAATGAAGTGATAGAAACAATTGCCTGAACCCTAGGACCTTCCCCCCAACCTGACAAAAACCAAACGATCTGCTGAACAGTCTGTATTTATTTATAGTCAGTAACATGAAGACGGCGGGAGTATGCCCAAAGAACAACGAGATAGCAAGAAAATTTTCTACGTAGTCCTGCCCCACCCCCCTCTCTTCAAAGTAAAGGCCATACTCAATGTTCATGCCAGACCGGCAAGCGCTGAGAAACACAATGGGCGGGACCGGTCATCGACCAATCCCGCCCATATCACAACTACGCAGATTCCTACGTATCTGGTTCTTACTTATTCGGCTGAGGCGTATTTTTTTCTTATTCTTCAACATAACAGCCAACTCCGCAACATCGACGGTCGCCGCCAGCAACACGACCCGGCCATCTTCATCTGTCACAAACTCCACTCGATCCCCCGGTTTCAAGTGGAGATGATCCCGGATTTCCTTTGGAATCGTTGTCTGGCCTTTACTCGTCACCGTCGAAGTCGGCATGACCGCACCCCTTACTTTATTAAACTTTCCTTACACTATGGCAATGAGGGCCGAAACACAAGCGACCCTATGCTTTCCAGATGAAGTGGCTCCGTCCAAACTCGCGATTGACACGGTAGGGTTCGGCTCGAAACTGAAAGGGCGGGACCGGTCAGCGACCAATCCCGCCCTTCTTAATTACCGTACGTGCAGATAAACAAATATTGCGAGTGTACTGAACCCGATGCAGTTAGAACATTTCAGACCTCTCAAAAGTGCTTGCAGGGTGTTCAAAATGGCTGTCCGGCAAGGCCGCAGCGAGCGAAGAGGCGAGGCGTACGCTTCGGTACGTTGAGCCTCTGAACGATGCGAGAACACAGCCGGCAGACATTTTCAACGCCCTGCCCGTTCTTACTTGTTCGGCTGCGGCGTATAGCGTAGATAGGGCTTCACCGTTGTAAAGCCTTTGGGGAAGAGCGTCTTGGCATCTGCATCGTTGACGGCCGGGGTGATGATGCAGTCCTCCCCCTCTTTCCAGTTAGCCGGTGTCGCCACCTTGAACTTCGAGGTCAGTTGAAGCGAATCGACGACGCGCAGCAACTCATCGAAATTCCTTCCACACGAAGCGGGATAGGTCAGGGTGAGCTTGACCTTCTTATCGGGGCCGATGATGAATACCGACCGTACCGTCATATTATCGAGGGCGTTCGGATGGATCATGTCATATAGAGTCGCCACCTTCTTCTCAGGGTCGGCGATGATGGGATAGTTCATGGTCGTCCGCTGTGTCTCGTTGATATCCTTGACCCAGCCCTGGTGAGAGTCGAGTGGATCGACACTGACGGCAATGACCTTCACCCCCCGCTGCTTCAACGCCGGCATAATTTTGGCTACGGTTCCCAACTCCGTTGTGCAGACAGGAGTAAAGTCTTTCGGATGGGAAAACAGGATCCCCCAGCCGTTGCCGAGCCATTCATGAAAATTGATCGTCCCCTCTGTGGTCTCCGCCGTAAAGTTCGGCGCGTCATCTCCCAATCTGATCGCCATAATGCCCTCCGTATTAGTTTTGTATCACGAGAAGATAGAACCGTACGTCGCTCCTCTCAATTGCCAGTACGATACTGTGCTGCCCAGGGCGAGCGCAAGAGGGACTTAGGGGACAGTCGCCCTTCTCCCCGGCGACTGTCCCCGTCAGATACCCGTCGTTCGTCACATACCGGGACAGGCACCTCGCCTGCGGCGGGAGCCAGTCCCGGATAAAACCTCAAGATTCGTACTGTTCCAACCGATAGAGTCTCCAGAACGCCTTAACGGGAGCCTCTATGGACAAGGCAGATGCCTCCAAAACATCCCTCCGCATTTCGAATGATCCGATGTACCAGATGCTCCGTGAAGGCTGCATCAAAGAGTTCAACGTCAAGAAGGCGGCCGGCGACAAGTGCGATCTTCGCGGGTGCGACCTGCGGGGGTTGGATCTCAGAGGATTGGATGCGGCCGGTCTAGATTTCCGTGATTGCTACTTCCGGCAAAGCGACCTGCGCGGTGTGGACCTGAGCAAAGCCAATATGGACGGCGCCAGTATCAATGCCTGCAAGATCTCCGGCTGCCTGTTCCCATCCGAGCTGAGCGCGCCGGAAATCGAACTCTCCCTCCTGCATGGCACCAGAATGCGGTATGGGGTGAAGTGAGCGGGACTGGCTCCCGCCGCAGGCGAGGTGCCTGTCCCGGTATCTGACGGGGACAGTCGCCGGGGGGAAGGGCGACTGTCCCCTTAACCGGCTCCCAGCACCAGTTGCGTGCGTACGCGCTCGTGGCCGGGATCAGCAGCACCCGCCTCCAGGAGAAACACCC
>JABMDH010000006.1:0-5270 GCA_015904075.1 Nitrospira sp. | reverse complement strand
GATGCTCGATCGGCTCATGGACCGTCTCGATGACGGCCATCTCGTGGCCGGCACCGCATCGGTTTCCGGAACAGGAAAGACCGGCGGCAGATGGAGGATCCCCGGTTTCACCCGAGGGGCACAGCACAAGGCAGGAGTGGAATGAACTCGCCCTTTGGACAAGACACATCCGATGGATCATCCACCGTAGCCAGTGGCATCGCCGACCTCATGACCTCACTGGCGGTCATCTTTATTCTCTTGTTGGCGGCCTATATGACCAAGGTCGAAGATAGCAACGCGACGCCGGCGAGTGACAAGAATCCACCAACGACCGAGCGTGACGCACCGCAGCAACCGCATCACCTGACGGTTGAACGGAGCCCTGTCGACCCCGACGTCATGCGCGTCGTTATTCCAGAGGCCATCCTGAATTTCGAACTGGGCAAGAGCACGCTGTTGCCGCAGGCGGACGCATTCCTGGCCGACACCATCCCCTACTACGCCACCATGATCTGCGGTCCGCAGGGCCATGAGGTCGAGTCCTTTGTGATCGAAGGCTATACCGACGACCAGGGGGACGATATCCACAATTTGAGACTAAGCCAGGATCGGTCGTTCGCCGTATTGGTGAAAGGATTGGACATCATTCGTACCCGCCTACCCTGGGCTTACGAATGTTTCCAGCAGAAAGCGTCCGCAAACGGACGCGGACGCCAAGACCTCGTGCGCAATGCGGCAGGACAGCCGGATCGGGGAAAAAGCCGCCGTGTCATCTTCAAGATTCATTTACGCCATACCTGACACAGCGGGATTGTCCGGATAAGACCGCAGCAGGAGCGACGCACATCACGTGGCGTGCGCTGCACGCCTCATCGCAGGAGTTTCTTTTTGATCACCGCAAGATTCTCAGGGGTCGCCCGTACACGTACCGTGAGTCCCTCAGCATCATAGGATTCGGATACGATTCGCATCCGCGCACGAATCTCTGCGACCACCCCTTGAGCCGTAAAGGGGATGCGGAATTCCTCGTCGAGCATCTCGCGCTCAAAATACGTCATCATACGCTCCCGCAACGCCGCCACATCGTCTTTGCTTCGCGTGGAAAGAAAGACGGCCTCGGGATATTCCGCCTTCAATGCGGCCATCGCTCCCGGTTCAAGACGGTCTTGTTTATTCATCACCAAGAGACTGGGAACACCCGACGCGCCCACTTCGGCCAACACCGTCCGCGTGACCTCGAGCTGGGATCGAAAGGACGGATCTGCGGCATCGACGACAAACAGCAACAGCGAGGCGCTGGCGGCTTCATCCAGCGTCGACTTAAACGACGCCACCAGGTCATGCGGCAGCTTTTTGATAAAGCCGACCGTATCGGTCATGAGCACCTTCGGACGTGTTTCAGGATAGAGGGGACGGATCGTGGTATCGAGTGTGGCAAACAACTTGTCGGCTACGAGCACCTCGCTCCCCGTCATCGCGCGCATGAGCGAGGATTTGCCGGCATTCGTGTACCCCACAAGCGCGACAGTCAATTCGTTATCCCGCCGCGCACGGCGCGTCTGATGTTCGTCCCCGATCGAGGCCAATTCGGCCCGGAGCGCTTTCATGCGATCGCGAAGTGACCTCTCCAAGTCCGCCTTGTTCGAGCAACAATGTCCGCTGCTGCAGCCATTCACTCTCAAGCGGATTGGATTGAATCAGATGTGAAATTGCCGCAACCGCGTCGTACCAAACCCCCGATTCAGCGAAGCACCTCGGCACATCCGCTTTTGAGATCGCGCTTGGGATCGGCGGTTCAAGCATGTCCTGATTAACTCGTTCAATGATTCCCTTTGCTACGATGTTGCCTGATGGCTCATCCGAGTCCAGGACCAAGGCGACCGACCAGTGATAGCGCTCGCCGGGTGAGAGCGTCACGTTATAGTCGGACAATTTGATCTGCTGGATGCCCGGGCGTGCGGGTTGTGGAAGCCTCGTCTCCACGACCGGCTCCTCAGCGTTATCCGCGATGAGCACAAACTCATAGGCCTGGCTCTGTTCGGTTGACGCAAACCAAAAAAGGACCGGCTGCGGCTGAAGCGTCCACCCCACATGATCAGGCGCTAACACACTGATCACGGGGACGCTCTTATTCATACCACGCGTGCCTCCTCCTCTTCGGGAGCCTGGGGCTGGAGCCCCCTTTCTTGGCGGGATATACATCATGGGTTTTGCAATGCCCTCCACCCCGGACTGCACGATGGTCGTTGAGCTACCTTCACGTAGTTTCTCCTCCGCCAGGGGTTTCCCTGGCAAAGACAGTACGAGACCGGCGGCTATGCTCATGATCACGTAGCATTTCATATTGCCTCCCATCTGTTTCTTTTCCAGAGAACGAAGGAAGATTCTTTGCTAGAGGATTGACTCTCCCAGTCCTATATCCACGATGACATATCCGATCTTGCATCCATCCTTCACAAATCCCGCCGACCAAGTTTCCAGCACACCCTGCATAACCGCGCCCACAGGTGACACAGGGGCTGCAATGCCAGTTCCATTCCAAAAGTCATGGCTCATTGTCACTCATGCAATGGCACACCATGTCCGCGGTCCTGACCGCTGCGAATTGCAGTCCAGCAGCGGCGATTCAAATTTAGCGTGAGTACGCAGGAACCTTCCTGACCGGGTATACACTATGTTCTGAAGATCGAGGAGCGGCTTCTATCGTGGCACTGAATCAAAACAGGTTCGGATCTATATAGATTCACCTGACCCGACAACCACAGACTGCCTGCTTAATTATTTCTAGACCCTGGACGTTACCCGCTGTACCTTTCCACTTCTCAATCTCCTCGGCATTGTGGTGGGCGGGCCATACTGAACGGCGGGGCAATCGAGCCATGCCCGCACAGATGCCCCCCCGCAATCAGCCGAAGGACAACGAGGTTCGCAAGTTACGCCCGACGCGATGGTGGAGAAAGAGATGAGCGACGCATACGCTCGCCGACGGCTAGATTAGGCCGGATGATTCATGACTGTTCGTCACAGAACTTGGTGCGGGTTTCTGGTTTTGGGGTACGGGTTTGGGGAGTTCTTTTCTGACAACATGAAATCCGCAACTCGCAACTCCGTTCTCCGGAGCAGCAAATCGGAAATTGCAGTAGAAGAGGCACGACGCGTGCGGGTCAGGCAGGTTCGTAATTCAAATTCGGCGAGAGCCAGCGCTCGATCGTACGGAGATCCATCCCTTTGCGTCTGGCATAGTCCTCGACTTGATCCTTGCCGATCTTACCCACAGCAAAATACTTGGCGTCGGGATGGGCGAAGTAGAATCCGCTGACGGCCGCAGCCGGCAACATGGCGAAGCTTTCCGTCAAGGTAATGCCGGCCGCCTGTTCAGCTGACAGTAGATCAAACAACAGTCGCTTCTCCGTATGGTCCGGGCAGGCCGGATACCCCGGCGCGGGACGGATCCCACGATACCGTTCACGAATGAGATCGTCATTCGTCAATTGTTCGGATTTGCCGTACCCCCATTCTTCCCGCACTGTTCGATGGAGATATTCGGCAAAGGCTTCGGCCAACCGGTCCGCCAGCGCCTTGGCCATAATCGAATTATAGTCGTCGTGATCCTTTTCAAATCCCTTACAGAGTTCATCCACTCCGATTCCGGCCGTCACGGCAAAGGCGCCGATAAAATCCTTTCGCCCTGAATCCTGTGGCGCGATGTAGTCGGACAGCGCACGATTGGGCTGCCCGTCAGGCTTTTCTGCTTGCTGCCGCAGCGTATGGATGGTCGTCAGAACAGTCGTACGCGACGCATCCGTATAGAGCTCAATATCGTCCCCCACACCGGCCGCCGCGAAAAAGCCATACACCCCTTTGGCTCGAAGCAGTTTCTTCTGAACGATCTCATCCAGAAGCCGTCGTGCGTCATCGTACAGTTCCTTGGCCTTCACCCCGACCGTGGCATCATCAAAGATCGCCGGATAGCGCCCCCGCAACTCCCAGGTATGAAAGAACGGCGACCAATCGATGAAGGGAATCAGATCGGCGAGCGACTGATCGGCCAGCACTCGGATGCCCAGGAAGTCCGGGGTCGGAATATCAAGTGCTGCCCAGTCGGTGGCCAGACGATTGGCCCGGGCACGGGCGATCGGCCAGACCGGCTTGCTGCTTCGGTCTTGATGCGCCTGACGCATCCGGGCATAGTCTTCCCGGATCTGGCCGACAAAACCCGGCTTCTTCGCTTCGTTCACCAGGCTGCCGACGACACCGACGGCCCGCGACGCGTCCAGCACATGCACCACCGCAGGCTCATACGACGGCGCGATCTTGACCGCCGTATGGGCTTTACTCGTCGTCGCGCCCCCGATGAGCAACGGCACCGCAAACCCCTCACGTGTCATTTCTTTGGCCACATGCACCATTTCATCAAGCGATGGGGTAATCAAACCACTTAAACCCACAATATCGGCATTCTGTTCACGCGCCGCAGCCAGAATCTTTTCGCACGGCACCATCACCCCGAGATCGATGACCTCATAGTTGTTACAGCCGAGCACGACCCCGACGATGTTTTTCCCGATATCGTGCACATCGCCTTTCACCGTCGCTAGCAGCACCTTGCCTTGCGACCGGTAATTGCCCAGGCGTTGTTTCTCTTCCTCCATAAACGGCATGAGGTAGGCGACGGCCTTCTTCATCACACGCGCACTCTTGACCACTTGAGGCAGAAACATCTTGCCGGAACCGAACAGATCGCCGACGACATTCATCCCGGCCATCAGCGGCCCTTCAATCACCGCCAGCGGCTTCTGATACTTCTGCCGGGCCTCCTCCGCATCCTGATCGATATAGTCCGTGATGCCCTTCACCAGCGCATGGGACAGACGATCTTCGACCGTGCCCTGACGCCATTCGTCGTCCTTGACCGCGGCTTTCCCCTTTTGCTTCACCGTCTCGGCAAAGGTCACCAGCCGTTCGGTGGCATCAGGCCTCCGGTTGAGTACCACATCCTCGACCAGCTCGAGCAGATCTTTCGGAATCTCCTCATAGACGGCGAGTTGACCTCCAGCCCGACTCTGATCGCATGGTAGAGAAATGCCGAATGCATCGCTTCGCGCACCACGTTGTTCCCGCGGAACGAAAAGGAGATATTGCTGATACCGCCGCTGACCTTGGCTCCGGGCAGGCTCTGCTTGATCCAGCGTGTCGCCTCAATAAAATTGAGCGCGTACCCGTTATGTTCTTCGATTCCGGTCGCCACGGTCAAAATGTTGGGATCGAAGATGATGTCCTCGGGCGGA
>JABMDH010000059.1:7518-15526 GCA_015904075.1 Nitrospira sp. | reverse complement strand
AGCCCGAAGAGCAATCCGAGCGTGGCCAGCAGCACCGTGAACAGCACGGCATTGTGCGGAGCTCCGGCAGCGGTGACCCGACTGAGGACGGCTGGCAGACTGCCTTCACGAGCCATGGAAAATACGATACGGGATGTGTACTGCAGCATCGAGGACCCGCACGCCAGGAACGCGATCATGACGATCGCCAGAAATGGAGTTTCCGCCCAGGCGCCAAAGTTGTCGACGATCACGGGCGTGACCGGATCGGACGCGGCGCTCGTCTGGCGCAAGGTGTCACGGTTGAAGCTCAGGGTGAGCGCGGCCGAGTTGAAGAGCACCACGCTTCCCACCATGCAGAGGGATAAAAAGATCGCGCGCGGCACCATCCGCTTGGGCTCACGGGTTTCTTCGGCGATGGTCGAGCAGGCATCGAAACCGATGAACGCCCAACCGGCAATCGCCAGCGCCGCGAGAAAGGCCGCAGTCTGGCCGGGGGCGGTGCCAGTCCCGAGATGTGCGAACAGTTCGGACAATCCATGTTGCCGGAAAAAGAAGAACAGCAGCAGCGCAACCCCGAACGAGCCGACGATTTCCGCGTAGACACCCAGGGAGATCAGGTACTTAAATACGGAGACATGGACCAGGTTGAGGAGGGTGCAGACCAGCATGAATACTGCGCCCCAGATCACGAGACTGACTCCGGTTCCACCTCCTGATCCGAAGAAAATCGCCAGCCAGACCCCGCCGGTGTAGGCGGTCGTGGTGAGCATTGCGATCGTGGAGCTGACGTAGATGGCTCCGGCATAGGTCCCGGCGGTGGCGCCTCCGAGCTGTCTCGCCCATTTGTACGCGCCGCCCGCAATCGGAATCTGCGAGGACAGCTCCGCATACACGGTCGCCACCAGCAGTTGCATCACCAGACAGAGTGCCAGCGCGGGAAACCAGCCGCCCCCTGTGACCACCGTCTGTATACCGATGATGGCGTACAGCCCGGCCACCGGTGAGACGGTCGCAAAGCCGATGGTGAGGCTATTCCAGAGACTGAGGCTACGGTGGAGCGTTCCGGGAACCCTCGTCGTGGCAACAGACGCACGCGTATCCGGACCATGCGTCATGCGCATGGCAGACTTCCCTGACTAGGCAGCGGGTCTGACTGTCCGGTACGGAGAATACTATGGAATGGAGATACGGAGTGGAGATGCATCACGAAGCCTCCTTGCCGAGCGGGTTAAGTTCCGAAAGGGCCATGTACCTGCGTACATGATCTCCCGGGCTTTTATCCCTCCGTGGAGCCTCGTCATGCGAGACCGGAAACTCTTGGACCAGACACTTCCCACCAAGGAAGCCGGAACCCTAGTTTCCCCTTCGCGGCTATTCTCACGATCTCGCGGCGGCAAAGTCAAGAGCATTGTGCGCCCGGCCGTCAAGGATGGTTCCGTCGTGATGGAGTTGCTCCGGCTAGGAAATGATGGCGTATGTGTTACCTGGGCTGGATCATCGGCAGTTCGCGCGAACTTTCTGCGGCTTGTTGGATCTGGAGGCGTTCGAGACGCGAGGCTTCGAACACATTGTGGAGCATCTCGTCCGCCGTCTTTCCCCCACGATGCGCAGTCTGGCGAATAATATCCACGCGCCCGCGATTCTTCTTGGGTGCGGCAGATACGGGAGCAGTGTGCTCACACACAGAGTGCGTGGGCGAGGCTTCTGGTAGAGGCGCGTGCTTCAACGCGGCGAAGGGGCTGGCCCACTTGATTGGCCCACCATCTATGGGAAGGCGTTTCTTCTCTTTCATGGAGCATCTACTCCGGGAAAGGCTACACCGTAGATAAGTATTCAATAAGTGGGTATGAGCGCTGCGTGCCACGCATCGAGCACGCTATGTCGAGAACGTTTCCATCTCCAATTACTCACTCTCGGATTCAACGGTACACCTCTTTCCGGTCACCGATCTTCACGACAAGTATGACCAGTTCGTTGTCTCGAATCGTATAGATGATTCGGTAGCTGCCTTCCCGGATACGGTAGAGGTCATCTTCTCCGGTGAGTTTCTTGACGCCCTGTGGGCGAGGATTGTGTTGCAGGGTTTTCAGACGTGTGACGATTCGCTTCTGCGTGGCTTCAGCGAGCGCTTTGAGTTGGCGTTCCGCAGGCGGGGCGAGAAGGATCGAGTAGGCCATGGACGTTTAGAAGCCGAGATCCTTGAGAATCGCATTGAGCGGCTTCGCCCCTTTCTTTCTCGTTTCGGTGAGAGCAGCCCTCGCATCGGCCAGATCGATCCGATCTTCCAATTCCTCCAGGAGGCGCAAGTCGTCGATTGGTACCACCGCAGCGATTTCCTTCCCGCGACGACGCACGACGACGCGTTCTTTCCCATACGCTGCACGATTGATCGTATCCGCAAAACCTTGCCGTGCTTTACTCGCGGGAAGATGTGCCATGGGCTTCTCCTCGAAATTGCCAGAGATGTACTCAGTGTACGAATTGTACAAAATGTACAGTATGCCTCTCAAGTGGTCAAGAGAGAGGGTGGTCGGAGGTCTGATTGAAAGAGTCCACGCTCGTGGTCGCGCAGCGAAATCATTCCACGATCGATCGTGGTCAAGAACTTCTAGCCAATGATCGCGTGAGATTTACCTGGGCTGGATCATCGGCAGTTCGCGTGATCCCTCGGCGGCTTGCTGAATCCGCAAGCGTTCAAGGCGCGAGGCTTCAAACACATCGTGGAGCATGTCGTCCGCTACCTGGGTCAGCTGCGCAGCCGCATCCTTCATGTCTGCGTGTTCGACCGCACGCGAGAGGACTTCGGCCTTGGTCGCGCCTTTCTTCTGGCCCATGAACGGTTTGAGGAGGAGATAGGCGACATCTCGCAGCGGCATATGCCGCAAGAAACGGCGGAGGAGCTGAAAGGTCTGGCGGGGGTAATGCAGGAGTTTATAGAGAAAGAGCTTCTTGATCCCGGCCTGTCGCACGCGATTGATTGTTTCGCCTGAGAGACAGGTCGGATCGACTTCCGAACACTTGAAATATTTGTACCAATCCGTGGATTCATTCACCAGCCCGCGTTTCACATATTCCTGCCACAAGGGTGTGCCCCGATAGACACAGAGCCGGTTGAATCCAAAAGTATCGAGCGGGAGCGCCGACGCGAAGTCGAAGGTCGCCTCCATGTCCTCGACCGTTTCGTCGGGATTTCCTACCGTAAAGAATCCGTGGACGATTTCAATGCCGGCTTTCTTCGCGTTCTTGACGGCGGTCGTGACCTGGTCCAGCGTCTGTTCCTTCTTCAGCCGATCGAGAATCTTCTGGCTGCCGCTCTCGATGCCGAACATCATGGCACCGCAATTGGCCTTCGCCATGGCGGGGAAGAGATGTTGGGCGACGGAATCCACGCGCCCCTCGATGCCCCACCGGATCGAGAGTTTTTCTTCCATGATCCCGTTACAAATCGCCTCGATTCGTTTGGGCTGGAGCAGAAAGTGATCGTCGACGAAGCCAACGGACTCATAGCCGAGTCCTTCGAGATATTTGAGCTCCGAGACCACATGCTGTGGGCTGCGGGCACGCCACTTTCCTTCGTTGAAGATCGGGATGTCGCAGAAGATGCAGGGCCAAGGGCATCCCCGAGACGTTTGCATCGTCGTGAACCGTCTCATCGGCGAACACACCGCCGAATGCGAGCTTTACGTTCTGATTGGTCGCACGAATCTCCCGTGCAAGGATCTTGGCATAGGGATAGCTGGTGGTACTGAGAAAACTGAGGCCGACAAGCGCCGGTTGTTCTTGATTGATCCGGTCAATGATGACAGCGTTCGGGGTGTCGGGGTTCGCCTGATCGAACAGGACACATTCGTGCCCCGCCTGCTTGATGACGGACGACAGCGACATGATGCCGATGGGGGGAAACCCCATCACGCGAACATTGCCGTTTGTGGCGCGTGTTTTAGCTGGAAGTGCGTAGAATTGTGGATCGCGGACGTGGATTAGAAAGACTCGCAGACAGACTCCTTGATCGGAGCTCGATCAGACACGGAGTGAATGCTGACGGAGTGAGTGCGGGAAAGAAACTAGGAGAGTACACCGAGTAGGTGAAACGAGTGATTGGAACGTATCATGCGTATTCCCCACTGTCAACGACGCAGTGGCGGGCTCACACGCACAGCCATTACGAGGATGATGCCGGCACTGCAGTTTTCCTGGCTTTGCCGATCAGTACATAGATCGTGGTTATCCCCAAGATATTCCCGAGGACCAGCGGCACGGCCCAGAGTTGCCACCAGGGGGCGTCGGGTGAGATTGCATAGGGGCGTGGCCAGGCAATATTGACGAATTCAAATACGGACCAGAGAAACGCCGCCACATTGATCAGTAATCCCCAGATGCCCAGCTTCAATTCACCCAATGCCGGATCCCAGCGTCCTGTGAGGCGGGTGTAGAGTCCAACGCCAGTGGTCATGGCAAACATCGCGTAGAGTCCGCCGGTGCCGAAGGCAATGATCGTGGCCACTGCCTGATCGTTCAACCCTAACAAGAGCCCAACTCCAGCCGATAGCACGGTAAACAAAATCGCAGGGCGAGGCGTGCCATCTATGTCGACTTGCTTGAGTGGGCCCGGCATCGCGCCTTCACGAGCCATTGCATAGATGATGCGGGACACATAGTTGACGACGGAAGTGCCGCAGGCCAGAAACGACACCATGACGATCGCCAGGAACGGCTTCTCCGCCCATGTTCCAAAACTGTTGATGATGACCGGAGTGACAGGGTCGGATGAGACGGTCGTATTCGCCAGGATCGTGCGGTCGAAGCTCATCGTCAGCGCCGCCGAATTGAACAGGACAACACTCCCGACCATGAGCAGGGAAAAGAACACGGCCCGCGGCACCACTCGTTTGGGTTCGAGGGTTTCTTCCGCGATGGTGGAACAGGCGTCGAAGCCGATGAAGGCCCACCCGGCGATGGCCAGTGCGGCCAAGAATGCGGCGGTTGTGCCGGGAGCCGTCCCCGTTCCCAGATGCCGAAACAGTTCTGATGCATCATGGTGCCGGAAGAAGAGAACCAGGAGCAGTGCAACACCGAACGAGCCGACCAATTCGGCGTACACGCCCATCGAGAGGGTTGCCTTGAAGACGTTGACGCGAGCCAGGTTGAGCAACGTGCAGACTGCCAGAAACACGGCGCCCCATAGGACGAGCGTGAGCCCGCTTCCACTCGACGATCCGAAGAAAATGGCGAGCCAGGTTCCACCGGTATAGGCGGTGGTGGTCAGCATTGCAATGGTCGAACTCACGTAGATGACGCCGGCGTAGTGCCCGGCGGTCTTCCCGCCAAGATGATGCGCCCACTTGTATGCGCCGCCGGCAATCGGAAATTGCGAGGCCAGCTCTGCATAGACGGTTGCGACCAGCAGTTGCATCACGAGACACAGTGCCAGTGCGACAAACCAGCCGCCCCCTGTCACAGCTGTCTGCACTCCCATGATGGCGTAGAGTCCCACGACCGGGGACACCATCGCGAATCCCAGCGTCAGGCTATTCCAGAGACTGAGCGTGCGGCGCAACGGCTTAGAGGCGGCCGGAGAGGGGGGCGCCAGGGAGGCGTCTTGAGTAATGAGTTCCGACATAGAGGTTCGTGTTGGTCTGACGAGTTCCAGCTTGTTATGGAGTCGTTGCAGGGATCTGAACGCTGATGGCACCGGCAAGATCGCCTTCCCGGGCCCCTTCCCGAGGATAGCCCGAGATATCCAGGATTCCTTGAGGACTACCATGACAGACCAGGCAATCGTGGGAATAATAAATCGGAGTCAACATGCGCAGAGTCTTCCCGCCGTCAACCCATTCGGCAACGGGGCCATGCGAGGTTGGTTGGCGTGTCAGCCGCTTCAAGACCGCCTCTTCGTAGACATCGGGGGTGTTTTTCAAGTTCCTGGGATTGAGCGTCGTCTGTTTCATCTTCACCTGGGAGCGGTTGGAAAACTTGCGGGCGGTCTGGCTGCCGAACGTGGCCGGGATGAAATTCTTATAGCCGATACCGCGCTGATTGATGACGAGTTGTGCGTCGGCCACTACCTGCTTGCCGGAATCCAATAAGATCGGCAGCAGTTCTTTCGCCAGATCGGGAAGCTGGGCCGGGAAGTGCCTCAGATCAATCGAGGTTTGACGGGAAAATTCATCGACGGCCTGTTGTTCAAACGACTCCGGCGTGAAGCCCTTGTCACCCTTCTGAGGGTCATTGATGAGCGGTTGATGACGCTCAACGATAAGCCGTCCGACATTCAGCAACGTGGTCAGGTAATAGGCGGTCTGTTCGCTTTCCTGTTGGCGCGTCTGCGCCCAGCCACTGTTCCACCACAAAAGCACGGGCATCAGGCTGAGGACGGCGAACAGGCAGGCATGACGTTTCATGGGTCTGCCATTGTACCTCATTGCCCACCCGCCATGCGGCACTGGCCCTGGTCATAATGGTCGGGCACTTTCGACACTTCAAGCGGGAGACCTTCGTCTGTTGCTCGACGGGTCGGGGCATAGTTCTCCTCGAACCAGCGTGTTCGCATCTGTGCCAGGCGCCCCGTCTCTTCCAACCGGTAGAGCAAGTTGTTGAGGAACCACTGCAGACGCCGTTTCTCTTCACCCGTGACGATGGAAAAGGATTCTCGGGAGAGGATCAAGGGTGATCCATCCGGACGGTCAAGCAGCTGCCAGTCAGGCCAGACGCGCGTGGTCACATATTGAAGGATGGGGTATTGGGTCAAAATGACGTCGATATGCGGGTCCTTCGTTTCCACCGCGGCGGGGAGCGAATCACAGACCAGCAACCGGATATTCCGAAGATTGGCCTCTGCGTAGAGATGCGGGGTTCTTCGATTTTGCACGGCGACCGTCAAGCCGGATAACCCTTCCTGAATCGCCGCCAGCGTATCGGTGTGTCCGGCCTGCTTGCGAAGCTGTGCCCGGACTTTCTCGGCTATTGTCGGGTCGTGAGTCATGGCGCCAACCCCGCTGCCATGGAAATACGGAATGGATGACCACAGGCCTGAGGGAGTTGCGCCGGGAAGGTTTCCGCTGAACGACGAGACGAAAAGATCGAAACGCCCTTCATTCAGTCCAATGAAGAGATCACGGAATCTGGTCAGATGCAACGTGGGCACGATGGGGTGCTGCCTGCCGCACTGGAGGGTCAGCGCGTCAGCCACTTCGCGGATGAGTTCGACATCAAGGCCGGTCACCCGAACGCCTTCATCGGTATAGACGGCCGGAAACACAAAGGGGCGGAACGGTTCGACGGAAATCCCGACACGAAGTTGCCGTTGAGCGCAAATGGTCGATATCTCATCACGGGTCAAGGGGTGGACCAATTCGACTGCATCAAAGACCAGCCCGCATCCCGTCAGCAGCATGCCAAGGATCACGAGCAACGGCACGGCGGCGCTCGTGCCCGATTTCCCCCGGTCGCGTGAGGATTTCCTGTGACGGCTGGCCGCACCGCTGGAGGATCTCGTGATGATCATCGTGTTCACAGCCGAAGGCCAATGGTAAAGAGCCATTGGTCCGTTAAATCGGACTTGCTTTTGAAGTCAATTTCAAACCGCGAATACTGGAATCCCATATCCACTGACACTCCCTGCGCAACGGGGAACCGGACCCCGACCTGGCCTCCATACAGATATCCCGGAGAAAAGGCATCTCGGCCGGGTAGCGTTCCCCCAATCAACGCGCCCACATACGGAACCGCCCTGTCTTCCAGCGGTCCAAAAAGGACATGCCGAATAATCCGATTGATGGGCTTGTTTTGGGGGAAATCTAACAAGTCAATGAAATTATTCCAACGGGGGTTCAGGTATAGCGAATTCTGGTCGGTTTTGGAGATCGGAGTGTGGTTGCTATAGTATTGGTAGACGGTTCTCACCTCAAGAGAACCATAGCGAAGGGCGGTGAAGCCGGCTTGGACGGCGAGAACCCTGGCCTGTGGCGCAAATGTCCGCTGATTGAACGATACGTCGAAATTGAACGGGCGAAGGGGGAAAAACACC
>JABMDH010000059.1:0-7418 GCA_015904075.1 Nitrospira sp. | reverse complement strand
CTATAGTATTGATAGACGGTTCTCACCTCAAGCGAACCATAGCGAAGGGCGGTGATGCCGGCTTGGACGGCGAGCACCCTTGCCTGTGGCGCAAATGTCCGCTGATTGAACGAGACGTCGAAATTGAACGGACGGAGGGGGAAATAAACTGGAACCGCTTCGATGGCTGACACATGAGGAGGAGACATCATTGCCGACAACGCAATGATGAAGAAGAAAGCCGTAGGTGTAGGTAATTGTCGGATGGGTGACCAACCTCCTGCCGGTCGGATCAACTCTCCTGGTAACGATGGTGTAGATGATATAGCACCTGCATCCGTTAACAACAAGGCCATCGTCCTGAGCGCTGGGCAGGCGGCAGATGTGCCGAACGCTGGAGACGCTATGAGCGATGATCGTGCTTCGACGCCGTCGTCTGCCGTTTCGGCCGGAAGAATTCTCGTAGCAGTGTCTGGCTTTCCTTTTCCAAGATCCCGCCCACGACGTCCACTCGATGATTGAGTCGGTGGTCGGAGGGGATGTCGAAGAGCGATCCACAGGCGCCCGCCTTCGGGTCCCAGGCGCCGAAGACGAGCCGTGGAATGCGGGATTGTACGATGGCGCCGGCACACATGGGACAGGGTTCCAGCGTCACGTAGAGGGTGGTGTCGGTGAGCCGCCAGGAACTCAGCTGCTCAGCCGCCTTGCGAATAACGACGATCTCGGCGTGAGCCGTCGGGTCCTGCAAAGATTCCCGGAGGTTGTGCGCAGAGGCCAGCACCCGCCCCTCGTGTACGAGGACTGCGGCGATCGGCACTTCGCCGGCTGCTGGAGCCAGCGCCGCCTGCTGAAGAGCCATGTGCATGAACTGGAGATCGTGATCGTGTGGTTGTTGCATGGGGGGCCGGATGGCGCGGGGTTAGTGTTTCTGTGGAGAATGCTAACATAGACGACCCCGGCTGGAACAGTTCTGTGTCTTGCATTCGCGCAGAAGTGAGCGCCGGCCGTCAAGCGTGTGTTTTTATCCGTGTTTGCGAGATACGCTTTACCGTTCGACAGGCTCACGGTCCTGAGCTGAGTCGAAGGACGAGATACGAGCGACGAAGACCGCAGCAGCGCTCATGAATCATGCTGGCTAGGGCAATTGACTGGACAGGTAGAGTGGACCTGAGGGTTCGGCGCGTCCGCCGGTCGGTTCGAGGCTGACGATAAATTTCTTGGCATTGGTGAAGTTGGGCAACGGTGTGGCGAACAAGTGAGAGGTTTCTCCGTTGCCCACCTGGAACATTCCCACGCTCAGCGGTTTCTCATATATAGCCCATACCTGATACGTCGCCCCATCCGGACAGGCGGGGAGATTGACGGAATAGAGCCAGGCTTTCTTCGTCTGGGCATCGAACAGGAACATGCCCGACGCGGGCGGTGCCATCGTTGTGCCGGCCATAGAGATCGCTTTCACGTCCGGGGTACGCAGTAACAGACCCAGTTCATCCTGCGGCGCCCGCACCGGCGGTCCGTCTCGGAGCGCCAGTTGTGTCTGCGCGTCGTCCAATTCGGCCTCACGTTGGATCAGTTGGTTTTTCAGCGCTGCCAGGTCAGTCGTGTGGTGTTGGAGGTCATCCCGCTATGCCGTAAGCGATTGCTCGCGCTCAGCGAGGGCGGATCTGGTCCGGTCTAACTCAGTTTGCAGGTGAGCCAGTTTTGTCGTGTCCTCGGCTATTCGAGTATAGAAATTCCATGCGAGGTAGCCACCGGCGAGGAGCGCGAGGAGGATCAGTCCTGCCATCCAGGCAAATGACGAAGCCGGGGACGACTCATCCGGCGGAAAAAGATGATTCATCCATTCGCCGGGCTCGAGGCTGGGCTTGTTCGGTGGTTGAGTGATGGATTCTGCCGCGGCGGCCGGTGTCCGTGCCGCCATAATCTTGGCCTTGATGACGCGGGGTGGCTGTGTGAGGGGAAGACTGAACGGGAGAAGAACGGCGACCGACTGATGTTCCTTGAGGGAGGTGTGGCACGTGAGACATCCGGAGAGTAAATGCGCCTCAAGCACTTGCCGTTCGGTCCGCTCCAGGGCGCCAACGGCATACAACGGAACAGCATCTTCCAATTCTTCGTGCGTCATGTCGAGCCGGTCTGCTCCCAATAGCCGCGCAATGCGCCGTGTAGTTTGGACATGCCCAGTTTGATGCGTGTTTTCACGGTATCCAGCGGCTCATTGAGCCGCGCTGCGATTTCCGCCCTGGACAGTCCCTCATAATAGGCCAGTTCGATGGCCTGCTGTTGAGGTTGCGGCAAATCAGTCCATGCCCTGCTGACCAGGTGCCTGAGTTCTTGATCTGCGTGCGATCCCAATGGGCTGGAACTCTGGTCTGCGCCGGCCGAGGCCAACGAGCTCGTGTGCAGTTCGCCGGCTTGGTGCCGGGGGCGCGCGCCGCGCAGGTGCAATCGGTCTATGGCACGACTGTGTGTCAGGGTGATGAGCCACGCGATTGGCGTGCCTCGTCCGACGTCGTAGCGCGCGACCTTTCTCCAGATTTCGAGATAGACCTCTTGCAGAAGTTCTGCGGCGTCCTCACGGCTGCCGAGAATCCGTATGGCCAGGCTGTAGAGCAATGTGCAGGATTGGTCGTAGAGCTGGCTGAAGGCCTGGTGGTCTCCCTTCGCCACGCGGGCCATCAGTTTGGGATCAATGGTCGATGCCGTGAGCGGTGCCTGTTGTAATGGACCATCCATAGCGGTCGTCTGTCCGGTGCGAAGATCCGAGTTTGTCAACGACAAGAACTATATACCTACCGGATGGATCGGGCAAAAGGATATGTGAAATACGAATGGATGCTCGGACGCGGAATGTCAGAAAAACCGCGCTAAGCGGGACGCCGCGTCTTCTGTTCCTGTCGCAGCTGCCGGTGTTGTCGGTTTTGGAAGGTTGAATGCCGATTCGATTGCAGGTTTCCATCGTCCGAGGAGAAAATCCTCTGTGGTGAGTTCCACGCCGCGTCCATACCGATGGAGATAGTCGACAAGCGACTGTTCATCGGCAAAGTTATATCGACGGACGTAGACGAGCGGTATGCCAAGTGCGACGGCTTCAACGAGGGTGCCGTATCCCGGTTTGGTCAGAATGAGATCGACGGACGCCTGCAGTGTCTTAAATGAGAGCGGCAGAGATTTTGTCGAGATGACGCGAGTGCTGTTTGAAGGAATGGGCCCGTCGAAGAGGAAGCGATAGCCGGTCAGCGGTTCAAGTTGCTCAAAGGGAAGTGACGCCTGGGGTACCCCGCCGAATCCGATGAGCACGGTCCGTTCCCCCGGAGCGAGCTGCAACAGCGCCGCAAGGTGCTCGCGGGCTGAGGCTGCCGGCTCGGCAATCGGTCCGATGTCGATGAAGGCGGTATCGAGTGTCATCTTCGGAGCAGGCGTGATGCGTAGGGCGAGATCGGCCGCGAGATCGGCCTTGGCATAGGCCTGTTGAATGGATTGGAGTAGCGTCGATCCGGCGATGTCGGGTGGCGCCGGAAATTCCGAGAGAATCAGGTCCCAGGTGAAACTGACAAGGGCGACGGTGGGACAAGCGGCCTGCGCGCCGGCTGCTATGGCTAAGTACGGCGTGTCGGCCAGGATCACGTCAGGGCGGGCGGCGCGCATTGCCCGGACCTCTGCCTGTACCCGGTCGTCCCAGGTGAGGTGAAACCGGTGGTGTGCGCGCCAGGTGGCGTCCACATCGATCGTCAGCGGGCCGTTCTGAATGCAGCCGATATCCTGTTGGACCGCGCTCAACTCCCAGGGAACTGTCAGGCGGTGTTCGAAGAACGAGGCCGGGACCATGGTTCGCAGCAGCACGCGAAGATCGGGAACGAGCCGGCCCAGGGCATTGAGCACAGGCACCACTTGCGCCGCGTGACCGAATCCGTGTGCTGAGATCGCAGCCCAGAGCAGAGGCATGTTTAGAAGATGTGACGTGTAAGACGTGAACCGTGAACCGCGAGCGGATTGGGTTGGAGCAGTATCCAGAAGCGCACGGCTATCCTGCTCATGGGTGCGTGGTCACGCAGTTCAACTGCTGGAATGGTCCGATTCCATCGGGGCGATGTTGTACAACAATTCAAGATCGAATTCCTCGACTAATTCGTTGAATGCGCGGGCTCCCATGTCGGAGCGCACTTCAGCCATCACGAGGTCAATGGCCGGGGCGGCATGTTGCCCATATTGGGTCACGGCGGTATCAATCCGTTTTCTGGCATCGTCGAGATTCACAGGGGACTCCTTTCTCGTACAGGGGCATTTATCCCAGGGTGCGCAACAACTGCTGCATCTCCGGTACCAGATCCTTGCCGCCATTGGATCGTCCAGAAAGTGCGGCCTCGATGCCGGCGGCGAGAATGGGTTTCGCGTCGGCTGTTCTGCCTAATCCGATCAACGCACGGCCCAGAGCCAGATGAGACGCGACATGGGTGGGATCCAATTGTGTGGCGACCGTGAGATGTTCGACGGCTTCCTCAATACTCCCGCCTTCCTGGAGGATCTTGTTGCCGAGGCCATACCGGCCGAGAAATCCTTTCGGGTGTTTGGCGACCATGAGGCGAAATGTATCAATGTCCATGACGTGTGTCTCCGTTTGTATCGATGCGGCACTATATCATTGTCGCCCTCATTATTCATGACTACTTCTGGTGCAATCGTCCGTCTCTGCAAGCCGAGACACAGCCGACCTGCTGCGGCGTTCTTCGTCGTGCGTATTTCGGGAAGCCCGCTTCGACTCAGCGAGGCGAGGGTGACGCGCACGATGGAGGCGCAGGCCCATCTCGTTGTGTGCGAGATGGGCTTCACGAGCGATGCGCGACGCAGTGTGCGGGCGGAGGCAGTAGACGCCTTCGCGAAAATGCGGGTTAAGGAGCCGGATTCTGCGAGACTGGAATAGCAGGAAGCGCTCCCTGGAGGATCGCAGGCCGTCGTGCCTTCACGGTGATCGTGTGAATCGTCGAGGCCGGCAAGGGTGTCTTGCTTGCCATATACAACGGTGTGTCGTGCACCAATTGATTCATCAATGCGTTCAGACAGGTTTCAATCACCTGTCCCTTCAGTTCATTGATCACGACCGGACTGGCGCCGAACAGATTGTAATGAGCGGTCCCGGACGATCGCGCGTCATAGTGTGTGATGTGTCCGTCCCAGCGCTCAAGTTCCAGATGCGCCTGCGCCGTATAGTCGTAGTCCAGCTCGATGAACGGCGACAGGAGGAACATGGAGGCGCCGATCACGATGCCTTTCAAGGCCGTGGGCCCTGAATGCGAGTCGATCGTTTCGTCGAATGTGATCCGGGCAGTGACCGTCTTGCCCTCGGTTGAGGTGGCGGCACCTCCAAGAGGAATGAGCGTGGAAAACAGACGTGTTTCCTGGACAGCATTCAAGACCCGGCGCTCGGCCTCGGAGGAAGGATGTTGCGGGGTGCCGTTCTGCGACATGCGGAAGGTGTCCATCACCAATGGAACCCGTTCATCGCTGGGAAATGCATGAGAGAGAGTTTCTTGTGGACTCGACGAGGGAGCTTTTACGTCGATCCATCGCGTGCATGCGGTCATGCTGCACATCACAACCCCAACGAGCCCTACGACCGACCAACGAACGGCAGACATCGTCATGATCATCCTCTCCTCAGAAATAGAATGAAAAGCCGCCAAAGGGCAGACTCGCATTCAGCCCAAGATTCGGGAATGCAGTTCCGGCGTTGGAAATATGATGGAAGCGGTAGCCGATGTTGGCGGCAAGTTGTGGTGTGAGAAACCAGGACACGCCCACGCCTCCTGTGAGCACAAAGTTGAACTCATTGGCCTGTTCGTCGATATTCCCGCCGAGATCGGTCCAGAAGGGGCCGCCGGTGAATTCCGCATACGGCCGGAGACGGCCCAAGGCGACGAACGTGTACTTAATTCTCGGGGTGAAGCCGACGCCATGGGTCAGGATCGGTTGGTGAAACTGGAGATAGACCATCTCGGCGCCGATCGAGACTTGCCCCCGGTACCAGCTGTCGCCGATGGGATCGGTCAGGGTCATCATCCACGACGGCATCAACGCCGGGCCATGCTGTTTGGTCGTGTGTAGCTCGGTCAGGCGGTGAGAGAACATATAGCCGGCGGTGAGTCCTACTTCTTGGGTGCCGACGGTGATTGTTGGCGAGACCTCGCCGGCCTGAATACTCGGCGCCATCAGGAAGGGGATGAGCGTCAGGACAATGAAGGCACGTGCAAGCAGGGCCATGCTGTCTCCAGGTCAATACTTTGTCGGCTTGTGCGCAGTGAAACTTGATCAACAGGCGTCCGGGTGTGACGACTCCACGGTAGCCGGGGGGGCATACTGTCCAGCGATTTGAAAGACAGGGCCTGTCGGAAAATACAAGAATGCTGGACAGAGGATAGAATGTGTCGAGCGATGCGAGGGCGGCGAGTGGAGCGGCTACCCGGCGTGGTGCAGTGTGGTCAGACGGGCGGAGTCCGTTGGGAGCTCAGGCAGGTGGTAGCGCTGGTCGAGTGCGACGACACGGTCCAGGCAGCGTTTGGCCGAAACCAGGTCTCGGCGGGTTTCATAGAGTGTGGCCAGCCACCGAAGCACCGCAGCCTCCGCCGGCTCGTTGCCGAGTTTGATGTAATGTTCCGACGCATTGTTCAGACAGCGTTCGGCCCGGACCAGATCGCCCTGGTCGAGATAACATTTCCCTAATTGGCTATAGGTCACGGCCAGCCCTTCTTCGTTGCCGACGACCCGGTGGCAATCCAACGCCTGCGTGAAGGAGGCAATTGCCTGTTGCCATTCCCCGTTGCGCGCCTCTTGCAACGCCAGGTTGTTGTAGAGAATGCCGAGTGCGCGGTCATCGTTGAGTGCGCGCAAGAGGTCCAGGGCTTCAAGGTAATAGGGGCGGGCTTTATCCGGGCGGTCCGCGCCGACGTGGAGATTGCCGAGATTGGCCAACGTATGGGCGATGGCGTGCTGATTGCCTTCCGTCCGTTGAATGTCCAACACTTCGCGATAACAATGTTCTGCGGCGGCAAAGTCTAGCATCAAGGCGCAGGTGTTGCCCAGGTTGCCGAGCGAGGTGGAGAGTTCACGGGGATTGTGTGCGGTCCGGTCATCAGCCACGGCGGCTTCCCAGGCCGCGCGGGCTTGCGTGAGATCGCCGCGATGAAGAAAAATCCGCCCTCGATGTTTGTGCTCGTCAGCCATGGGAATTTCGTAAGGCGTGAGGCGTGAAACGCAGGAACTGAGCATGTCTGGAGCGAGAGGCGCGCGAAATGCGGGGCAAGCGCGACTTGGAAAGATGAACTTTCTGGCATGTCCCGCTTTTTCTGCCAGTCTCGCGAGTCACGCACGACCCACGTAATCAGTCGCCGCCCTTTGGCGTGTCCTTTCTAAACTCGATTAAGATCTCGTCCTCTTCTTCCAGG
>JABMDH010000058.1:26550-31258 GCA_015904075.1 Nitrospira sp. | reverse complement strand
GACGCCGTCACCGAAGGTTTGGCCAAGCAGGTCGCAGAATCTGTCCGGGTTCGAGAATATGCGGAACAGCAAAAGACTCGTATTCCCACAGCTGCGTCGTTGTCAACGCAACAGGCTGGCATCGCTTCATCGGCGTCGGTGACCGGAGGAATGCCGACTCATAGGATTGTGCCGGCGGCGGGGCTCCCTACTTCAAGCAATAGGCTCCAGGCTACGACCCTGAATTTCCATGCCATTGTGCGTGATGAGAGCCGAGATCATATGCTGCAGCAGGGCGAGTCTCTCACCATCGAAGTCGAGGTCAAGAACGAGGGGCAGGTAGAGGCAGAGGGTGTCGAAGTGCTTGTCGGGGGTTGGGGGGCATTAACGGAACATTTTCCCCCATCCGTGGCGATCGGCGATGTGCAGCCGGGAGAAATCAAACGCACATCGATCACGAATCGGGTGGCGGACTTGAAAGACGCGATGCAGGGGGAATTGGTCTTGAGTGTACGCAGCATTACACCACTGGCATCGCTTCCGTCGGCTAAAAAGTTTATCTTCCAGGTCAAACCGGAGAAGGCAGATTCCGGTGCGATCGTGTCGGATGTCGATCATCTTCCTAAGCCGTTTGCATTATCCAAGCAGACCAGGACGGTCGTCATTGCGATCGGCGTCGGACGATTTCGAGACGAGCATGTGCCGGCGGTCAAATATGCGGACCGTGATGCGGAAGTCACGGCCGGATACTTGCGCGCGATCGGAGGGGTTCCTGGCGACCGCGTGCATGTACTCGTCGATAAATTTGCATTGAAGGCGGATCTCGCGGAAACATTCGACGAGTGGCTTCCGAAGCGAGTGGATGCCGAGACCGTTGTGTACGTGTATTTCGCAGGCCGTGTGTTGGTGGATGGCATGAACGGGGCAGTCTCACTGGTGCCCTATGACGGGACGATCGCGTCGCCGAATCGCCTGTACCCTGTCCGGCACATACAAGAGGTGCTGGCCAAGCTGCCGATTCAACGAGCCATCATGATGTTCGAGGTGTCGCTGGATCCATCCCCAGGCGCAGATCCTGGCACCACGCCACAAGCCGACTGGGGAGACGGCGCGGATGATGAGCAGGGCGATGTCATGTGGATGGTGGGCAATCGGAATCTCCAGGAAGCGCATGTCTACGAGCAGGGCAAGCACGGGCTGTTTACCTATTACGTACTCAGGGGATTGCAGGGCCTGGCCGATGCCGATCGGGATGGAACAGTTGTGGCCGGTGAACTCTGTACCTATGTACGCGGTGAAGTCATCCATGCGGCACGGGAACAATTCGGCAATGCCCAGCAGCCGCTCTGCTCTCCACCGCCAGGGCAGGGAGCAGTCGTCAGGATTCATCCGATGGCCAAAGGGAATAATCCCAAGCCAACTCCTCAGGTGAAGAAGGTAGAAGCTCCAGCTGAGGCTCCTCCGCAAGCGCCGAAGCCAATAGACATGGGGCCTAAACCATAAGTATTTGGGGGCGCCTTCGTTGACAGGCTGCACAGCGCGCCAGTATCATGCCCGCTCGATCAGTCGGTTCAATTGCGAGCGGGCCGACTCCCAGACAGATCCTCGAAAGTGCCGGCGTAGCTCAGTTGGTAGAGCAGCGGTTTCGTAAACCGCAGGTCGCCCGTTCAATCCGGGTCGCCGGCTCCATTCTTCCCCACGGAATTTCAACAAATCGAAGGTCGTTCTGGCGGGCTATCGCCGCAAGAATCCGATCCACCGCCAGAGATTGAGCAGGCTCCCTAACGAAGCGGCGACGTATGTCAGCGCGGCTGCGGTGAGAATGCGGCGAGCCCCCCGCATATCTTCCGCAGACAGATAGTTCCCCTGCTGGAGGACGGGAAGGGCGCGCCTGAAGCTGGCATCCCACTCGACCGGCAGGGTGAAGAAATGCACCAGGGTAGAAATTCCCATCGTGGCCATTCCGGCCAGCATGACCAGCATGCCGGCTGTGGGAGACTTGGCTAGTGTGGTCGCAATGGGGATACCCATCATGACCAATGCGCCGACTTTTTCTGCCCCCTGGGCGATGCGCACGAGCCGTGCGCGTTCGGTCAGTGGCTGGTAGCCTGTATGATCTTGAATGGCGTGCCCGACTTCATGCGCAGCGACCGTGAGGGCGGTGAGGGATTTCCCGCTGAATTTGTCTGGCGTGAGACGGACCGTTTTGGACTCCGCATCGTAATGGTCGCCGAGCTCGGTCAGTTCCACCTTAATGTGGTTCATGTCAAACCGATTGAGCAGGTGCCGGGCCAGTTCCCCTCCGGTTCCAGGGTAGTCCGGACGGGGGCTGTTATATTGAGTAAACACCCTCCTGGTCCATAGTTGTGGGCCGAAGATGACGAGACCGATGATGATCAACAGGATGGCCAGACGCATGCTCGACTTTCCATCTCTTTGCCCGGCAGGGCTGCACGTGGAGTTGGAGCCTAGCAGGTAATTCAGTCGGCACTCAAGGAAGAAATGCACCAGTGTGGAAATTCCCATCGTGGCCATTCCGGCAAGCATGACTAGCATGCCGGCTGTGGGAGTCTTGGCCAGTGTGGTTGCAATCGGAATGCCCATCATGACCCATGCGCCGATTTTTTCTGCTCCCTGAGCTATCCGCACGAGCCGTGCACGTTCAGTCAACGGCTGGTAGCCCGTATGATCTTGTATGGCATGTCCGACCTCATGTGCAGCGACCGTGAGTGCGGTGAGGGATTTTCCGCTGAATTTGTCTGGCGTGAGGCGGACCGCTTTGGACTCAGCATCGTAATGGTCGCCGAGCTCGGTCATTTCCACCTTGATGTGGTTCATGTCAAACCGATCGAGCAGGTGCCGGGCCAGTTCCCCTCCGGTTCCAGGGTAGTCCGGACGGGGGCTGTTATATTGAGTAAACACCCGCCTGGTCCATAGTTGTGGGCCGAAGATGACGAGACCGATGATGATCAACAGGATGGCCAGACGCATGCTCGACTTTCCACCTCTTTCCCCAGTAGGGCCGGCAGTGCTGCACGTGGAGTTTGAGCCTAGCAGGTAATTCAGTTGGCACTCAAGGTGTGGGGTGATCGATTTACAGTCAAGGGCGGGTGGATTTCAATGAGCATTCAAATGCTACACCCGGAGCCGCCTAGGGCGGCTCCGGGCCTTTCGTGAGGAGGCCCACTTGGGAGATCACGTTGGCACTGCTACCAACGCTCAAGCCCGGTTGTCTAGAAACCTGCCATCGTCAGCGCGAATGCAATGATCCCCACGAAAAACGCTCCTAGCACGTACAGCAGTCCATTCTCCCACACATGATCGATGATGTGCATGTCACGCATGGTCTTCACCTCCTTTGCCGGACATTGGACTTATCAATCAGCTGGTCCACTGTTGTCCCGCACAGTCGATGACATGCTACAGGCTTGGGAGAGCGTCTCGCCATCGCCTAAAGGATGGATTTGCTATACATCGTTTGGGTGAGAAGAGGGGATGGTCCGCGCGGTTTACTGCTCCTGCAAAAAGAACAGAACCGCCTCGACACGCCCGCCGACGGAGAGTTTCTGATAAATATGATGCAGGTGCGTTTTGACGGTCTCAATCGAAACACACAGGTGATCGGCGATTTCTTTGTTGCTCCAGCCGGCTGCGGCGCAGGCCAGGATCTCTCGTTCACGATCGGTCAGGCCGGACAGGAGCGTGTGGCTGTCGCCTCCTGTCTGTCTGACCGCTGCCAGTGCATGGCGCGCAAAGCGATCAGGCATGGAAGGTGACTGGACATGTTCCCCCTGATAGGCAGCGCGGATGATGCGTAACAGGTCGGCCTGGTCCACGTTCATGAGTATGTAGCCAAACGCTCCTGCTTGTAATGCCGTGACGATTCGCGTGTCTTCATCGTGTATGGCGAGCAATAAGACTTTTGTATTCGGCAGGCAACCGCGAATCAGTTTCGTCGTCGTCACTCCATCAAGATTCGGCATGTCGATGTCCATGAGTACAAGATCGGGCTTGTGCCTCATCGCCAGATCGAATGCCTCACGGCCATCTGCAGCCTCGGCAACGACGAGGAGATCCGTTTCGCGCTCCACGAGTACCCGCAGACTTTGTCTGAACAGGCGGTGGTGTTCGGCAATGAGCAACCGGATGGATATAGATGGTCTCATTGCCAGAGATCCAACGCAGGATATTGCGTCCGGTCAGATGTAGGCAGAGGAAACCAGGAAGAAGGTAATTCAGCTAGATTACTATGACCTGTGTAATTGGAGAGAACACCGCACGTACCATGTTCACCCGTATGAATCTCAGCACCGTGGATGATCATGGCACCACCTCCGAGAATGAGGCAGAGTGCTGACGAGATCTAACTCTACGCCCCCGGCTGTGAAGCGTTCAAGGACGGGCGTGAGGCGTCAATACAGCGGTTCTTGAGGACCCCAGTGCAATCCGGCAAGGTCCGGGTCTTCGCCGCCCTGGTCTTGGGGCTTGTCGGTCTTTCCGGCTTTACGCTGAAGGCGGCGCGCTTCCTTATCGCGCTGTTTCATTTGCCGCGCTTTTTCCCGATCTCGTTTTGCGAGCGTTGTTTTGCCTGGTCCTGCGATGATGTCCTCCTTGGTCGGTGCACATGTGCATGCGGACGCGTGCTATTAGGCGGTGCCGCGTTTCCGTTTTCTAGTTGAGGCAGTCACACCGGCGGCGGATTGAGCGGGCGCAGTCTTTTGACCGGAAC
>JABMDH010000058.1:22534-26450 GCA_015904075.1 Nitrospira sp. | reverse complement strand
TTCTCCCATACATGATCGATGATGTGCATGTCACGCATGATCATTCACCTCCTTTGCCGGTCATTGGACTGGTGAATCAGCAGGTCCATGCTTGTCCCGCACCGTCGATGACATGCTACAGGTTAGGAAGAGTGTCTCGCCATCGCCTAAAGGATGGATTTGATCTACATCGTTCGGGTGAGAGGAGGGGGATGATCTGCGCGGTTTACTTCTCCTGTAAAAAGAACAGAACCGCCTCGACTCGTCCGTCGACAGAGAGTTTCTGATAAATGTGATGCAGGTGCGTTTTGACCGTCTCAATCGATACACACAGGTGATCGGCGATTTCTTTGTTGCTCCAGCCGGCTGCGGCACAGGCGAGCATCTCTCGTTCGCGATCGGTCAGGCTGGACAGGAGCGTGTGACTGTCGCTCCCTGTCTGCCCAACCGCCGCCAGCGCCTGCCGCGCAAAGCGATCAGGCATGGAGGGCGACAGGACATGCTCCCCCCGATAGGCAGCGCGGATGATGTGTAACAAGTCGGCCTGGTTCACGTTCGTGAGGATGTAGCCAAACGCGCCTGCTTGTAATGCTGTGACGATCCGCGTGTCGTCATCGTGCAGGGCAAGCAATAAGACGTGTGTATTCGGCAGGCACCCGCGAATCAGTTTCGTTGTCGTCACTCCGTCAAGATTCGGCATGTCGATGTCCATGAGTACAAGATCGGGCTTGTACCGCATTGCCAGATCGAATGCCTCACGGCCATCTGCAGCTTCGGCGACGACGAGGAAATCTCTTTCACGCTCCAAGAGTATCCGCAGGCTTTGCCTGAACAGGCGGTGTTGTTCGGCAATGAGTAAACGAATAGACATGGCATGGTCTCACTGCCTGAGCTTCAACGCAGGATTGCGAGTCAGCCGGGTCTCTGACATACGACTATGCTGCCCGACGATGGTGTTTCGGAGCCTGTCTCGTCTGCACTTTCGGTACGTCGATGGTATTGTTTCGTGGAGGACTTGGCTCCGTCACTTTCGAAGAGGACCATAGGATGCAGGCCAAGGACATCCCCACCATTACGACGAGACCAGCTACGATTCCCCAATATCCCCATGACATAGGCCACACGCTCGCGCGAGTTGCGCGAGTCCCCCCAAACATTATGTTGCCATATGGTATACCCACCGAGAAGCTTCATGATTTATTCTCGCGAGCGCTTTCTCTTCCCTGCTCAGGGCGGCCAGTGAAAGCCCTTTCCAGAAGACGATCGTCAATATGATGCCGGCAGCAATAAGATAACCGATCGGCATATCGGGCCATGATGCTGGTCCAGTAGAAGCCACAGTGACAGTCTTCTGTGGCGTGGGGCCAATATCCGCGGGGAGGGCTAATAGCTCCGGTCGGCCTTCTGTGCGGGTCGCAGCGAGTATCAGGCTTGCCAATTGTTCTTGTTGCATTGCCTGAACTGCTTCCGATCGAGCTTGAATCTGCGCCATGTGAAGCAGGGCAGTCCCAAGTCGTTCTTGAATCGCATCGGCCTGGATTCTATAGGTTTGAACCGCCTCCACAATATTCCGCCCAAGCGTGGCCTGCCAGGTCGATGCGAACTCGTGTTCAAGGCGCTGTCCTCTCGTCTCGGTCGCACGAATCATGGTGATGTTGTAATCCGATAGATAGGTGTCAGCCGAGAGCAGCCCGTTCCTAACCCCCCGTTTTGTGAAGTTCACAATTGCCTGCCCCATGACACCCTGCACTCTGGCTCTATTGGCGGCTGGAACAGCCACGGCCTGGCGCATGACCGCTCCCAATGGGCCGCTGGGCTGTGATTGGAGTTCGTGGTACGCCATTGACGCCCAGTTCCACTCAGAGACTGACTGAGCGATAGCTTGATTGGTGTTACGCTCAAAGAGCGCCTGTTCGACGATAGCTTGCCCCAGGGCCGGCTGGAGCATGGTCATACTGGATTCACTATCGACAGGTTGTCCTGCCGGGAAGGGTAGTGGAGCGGTTATCTGATAGCCGTTAGCGGCTGCGAAGAAGAGCAGTGCCCCAAAGACGATGGCGCACATTCCGACACCTACGATGATGTCGATTTTATTGTAGCGGTACTGCATAACGATCTCCTTTCGGCATCGGTCAATTCCGCCCGCGGTAGGCGAATCACACGGTGCCATGGTCGAGTGACTGTGAATGGTTTTTGATTTTTTTCGTGAGACAAGGTCTGCCCTTTCATGTTGGGGGTGTGAACATGACAATAGGATTGCGCCGGTTGGTCCACGACCGGCCGGAGACACCTGAGAACGCTAAAGTAACTAGATTGCTGGAGTCAGTTTGATGGGAGAGAATGCCGCACGTACCATGTCCATCCGGTTGGATCGCAACACCGTGGAGGACCATAGTACCACCTCCGGGATGAGGCGGAGTGCTGACGAGATCTTACTCTACGCCCCCGGCTATGAAGCGGTCAAGGACGGGCGTGAGGCGTCAATACAGCGGTTCTTGAGGCCCCCAGTGCAATCCGGCAAGATCCGGGTCTTCGCCGCCCTGGTCTTGGGGCTTGTCGGTCTTTCCGGCTTTACGTTGAAGGCGACGTTCTTCCTTCTCACGCTGTTTCATCTGCCGCGCTTTTTCACGATCTCGTTTTGCGAGCGTTGTTTTGCCTGGTCCTGCGATGATGCCCTCCTTGGTCGGTGCACATGTGCATATGGACGTGTGCTATTGGGCGGTGCCGCGTTTCCGTTTCCTGGTGGAGGCTGTGGTCCCGGCGGCGGATTGAGCGGCCGTAGTCTTTTGACTGGAACGCGAATGTGCCCCCAGTCCCTGGCTCGCCATGGAGATGATCTGGCTGCGAATATCTTCCATCGACGGTGCCGCCTCCATGCGTCCCGGATCTTGGAGCCCGAGTACGTCCCAACGGATCTTGGTTCTCAGAACAGTCCGCTTACGCTTGCGTGAAGTCTTTCCGGTTCCCCATGATGATGAGATTTTCACGGTGGTACTCCTCTCGGTCGGTGATATACGGATTCGAATGTAGCCCGTCGCGGCTCATGCCCATTCCCTGCTAGGTAGGACGCAAGACACGGTCCTCAGGGGCATGTACAACTGACATCAATCGCGTAGGGTCAGGGAGGAAACGTGGACGCGAAGGATTGGCGTTCAATCTATCTCTAGTGGGGGACATCTTAACACATTGCAGGGAGTAACGGTAAGGGGGGACAGGAGTAAGTACGCTCTAAGTGGTTCATAACATAAGGAAAGAATTTTATCTGCAGGCCATCGATCTTATTTGCTTAATCGAGTGGTAGCATCTGTTCAGATTTTTTGGAAAAAGGTACGAGGTTCAAAGGGCGTGGGATTGTGTGGGGTGATTGGCGTGAGACGATGTGTGATGGGGCGCTTCAAGAGAAGCGCCCCATCGATCGTTCGCGAAGAGTACTCGATTAGTAGCGGTTGCGATCGTTTCCGCCGCCGAAGCGGCCACCGCCGCCACCGCCACCGGAGCGAGGCTCCTGCGGTTTTGCTTCATTGACGGTCAAGGACCGCCCATCCAGCTGTGTTCCGTTCAAGGCCGTGATGGCAGCCTTCGCTTCTTCAGTGGTCGACATTTCAACGAAGCCGAATCCGCGGGATTGGCCGGTGAATTTGTCCGCAATCACGCGGGCCGACTCGACGGTGCCGTGTGTTGCAAAGAGCGTGGTGAGTTGCGATTCGGTTGTCGCGTACGGCAACCCGCCGACATACAATTTTGAACCCATGGGGGTTCCTCCTTCCAAGAATGACATTGTCTGAGGACACGAGAAACAGGTTACGAGGGGAAGGAGAGGGCCGAAGACGCAATCAGGGAGGCGGCTTTGGTCAGGCTTCCGGTCAGATTCTCGGTACCAACAACATCGGTGATGGGCCGTTGTGATTTCGTCTCATGCGAGGCCCGCCGCGATGAG
>JABMDH010000058.1:17624-22434 GCA_015904075.1 Nitrospira sp. | reverse complement strand
TCAGGCTTCCGGTCAGATTCTCGGTACCAACAACATCGGTGATGGGCCGTTGTGATTTCGTCTCATGCGAGGCCCGCCGCGATGAGATGGCGCATCCTATCAGGTGTGCAGCCAGATAGCTACTCCGCCATCGCCGACATCACACCCGGCGGATAAATCGATCATTCTCGAATGAAGCGCGAAGATGTATCGTCATCAGACGACGATACGGCTCTTTTTCCTTCCCAATCATGACCAGGTCTTCCTGATCCAGAAGGATATTGAGGTGCTCTTCCGAGACGAGTTGCCTGATTCCACCTCCGATATTCACCCGGTACTGCGTCTTTCCATCCGGATTACGTTCCGGCCCCTCGACGATCTCTGTCAGGCCATCGATAAAGCCTTCATACGCGTCGCGTCGGTGACGCACCTTTGTGCCATTTGGGATTCGCACCCACTTAGATTCGGCTGCTGGTTTGGGAGCGTTACTGGTACTCATTACAAGCCTCCTGTGCGCGTGTAGCAGTGTGACGGTTGTTGAACTTCTGTATTCTCGTGTCTCATGGTGTGATGACGTTGTATGGCCGGCGAGCATCCACGAGGAATCACTGGATTTGTGTCGATTGCGGACCATGCCAGATCAAGTATGGCGGTTTTTTCATAAGTTCGCCGGCGAGTGGGTAAAAACGCAATGCCCAGCCGTAGGCGTGCTCTTGAGCGCTCAGACAGGTCGCCGCAGAGAAGAGATGACTTGCAACGACACGGAAGGCTGTACGATCGTCCGTCTCAAGAGCGCTGTAGACCGTGCAGGAGAATTCACCCTCTTTCGAACACTCGGTGCTGATGGCCAGATAGGATCCGTCCGCAAATGTCATCAGTCGTTCTAGATTGAGTCGTCCCATTGAGATACCTTTCGTTCCAGAGCGGTGAACACAGTCCCTGGAATGTATGCGACGAACAGGCCGGAGTAGGTAATTTCCCGCCGGCAAGAGGCCAGTGAGGACGGTACCGGTGTTCATTGCCCGTGTGGTCGAAGCCCCCTCCACAAACCGCGTGATACACAACCCTGTGGACGGGCTCTAGAATGAGAGCGCCGATCGCGCGAAACCTGACACGCTCGAAAGAGGCGCGAGGGATGGGGTTGTAACCGTCAACCGTTTCGAGAATACCACACATCCGATTCCTATGGCGAATGTTGTCTTGATCCATGCCCAATCATGAATGGACGGGGTGGTGGTCCTTCTGGAAGGCAACGGTGGAAAATTGAGAATTGGTTGGCCTGATGGCCGGTCGAGGGTAGCATACAGCCTATGCCGATACGTCTTATCATGACAGGGATTGTTCTCGCGGTGGTGGCCACTGCCTGGCCGGCGTTGGCGTGGGCTGACTTCACTGCGAAAGTCGTCACGGTGCATGAGGGCGATCGATTCACGATTTATCACAATGGGAAAAAAGAGACGATTTATCTCAAAGACGTCGATTGTCCTGAACTGAAACAACCCTTTGGAACACAGGCCCGACGGGTTGCCGCCGCGTATGTGGGGAACCGTGACGTAGTGATTCGGACGTTGAAACAAGATCGGCAGGGGCGAAAGACCGCCGAAGTGTTGCTGGTCGATGGACGGAATATCGCCCATGAATTGCTGAACGAGGGACTCGCCTGGTCGAGACCCCAATCATCCGACGGGCAGGGCCTCAAGGACATGGAAGAGCTGGCCAGAGCGGCCCATAAAGGTCTCTGGGCAGACCCCAATCCCGTGCCGCCGTGGAATCAGGCTTCCGGTCAGATTCTCGGTACCAACAACATCGGTGATGGGCCGTTGTGATTTCGTCTCATGCGAGGCCCGCCGCGATGAGATGGCGCATCCTAACAGGTGTGCGGCAAGATAGCTACTCTGCGATCGCCCAGCATCACACCCGGCGGATAAATCGATCGCTCTCGAATGAAGCGCGTAAATGTATCGTCATAAGCCGGCGATACGGTTCTTTTTCCTTCCCAATCATGACCAGGTCTTCCTGATCCAGGAGGATATTGAGGTGCTCCTCCGAGACGAGTTGTCTGATTCCGCCTCCGATATTCACCCGGTACTGCGTCTTCCCGTCCGGATTACGTTCCGGTCCTTCGACAATCTCGGTCAGACCGTCGATAAAGCCTTCGTAGGCGTCGCGTCGGTGACGCACCTTCGTGCCATTTGGAATTCGTACCCACTTGGATTCGGCCGCTGGTTTGGGAGCGTTAGTTGAACTCATACAAGCCTCCTGTGCGCATATAGCAGTGTGACTGTTGTTAAACTTCTGTGTTCTTGTTTTTCATTGTGTGATGACATTGCAAGACCGGCGAGTGTCCGCTGGGAATCACTGGACGGTTGTCGATTGCGGACCATGCCAGATCAAGTACGGCGGTTTTTTCATCAATTCGGCGGCGCGCGGGTAAAAACGCAACGCCCAGCCGTAGGCGTGCTCTTGAGCGATCAGACAAGTTGCCGCAGAAAAGAGATGACTCGCAACGACACGGAAGGCCGTACGATCATCCGTCTCAAGGGCGCTGTAGACCGTGCAGGAGAATTCACCCTGCTTTGAGCACTCGGTGCTGATGGCCAGGTAGGATCCGTCCGCAAATGTCATCAGTCGTTCTAGATTAAGTCGTCCCATCGAAAAACCTTTCGTTCCAGAGCAGTGAGCATAGTCCCTGGAATGTATGCGACGAACAGGACGGAGCAGGGAACTTCCCGCCGGCAATAGGCCAGTGAGGACGGTACCGGTGTTCATTGCCCGTGTGGTCGAAGCCCCCTCCACAAACCGCGTGATACACAACCCTGTGGACGGGCTCTGGAATGAGCGCGCCGATCGCCCGAAACCTGACACGCTCGAAGGAGGCGCGAGGGATGGGGTTGTAACCGTCAACCGCTCTGAGAATACCACACATCCGCTTCTTATGGCGAATGTTGTCTCGATCCATGCCCAATCGTTGATGACCGGGCTAGTCTTGCTGTAGAAGCCGTTATACTTGTCATAAGGTCATACGGTGAAAAAATGAGAATTGATTGGCCGGATGACCGGTCGAGGGTAGCATACAGCCTATGCCGATACGTCTTCTCATGACAGGAGTGGTTCTCGCGCTGGTGGCCGCTGCCTGGCCGGCTTGGGCGTGGGCCGATTTCACTGCGAAAGTCGTCACGGTGCACGAGGGCGATCAGTTCACGATCTATCACGATGGGCGAAGAGAGACGATCTATCTGAAAGACATCGACTGCCCTGAACTGAAACAACCCTTTGGAAAACAGGCACGACGGGTTGCAGCCGCGTACGTAGGGAACCGTGATGTGGTGATTCGGGCGCTGAAACAAGATCGGCAGGGGCGAAAGGTCGCCGAGGTACTGCTTGTCGATGGACGGAATATTGCCCATGAATTGCTGAACGAGGGACTGGCTTGGTCGCGACCCCAATCATCCGATGGGCAGAGTCTCAAGGACATGGAAGATCTGGCCAGAGCGGCCCATAAAGGTCTCTGGGCGGACCCCAATCCTGTGCCGCCGTGGAACTGGAATGCGGCAAAGAACGCCGGCCGGAAATTTTCCAATTAGCGACTCCTCCCATACTCGCTCTACCGTTTTTGTCGCAGATGAATCATAGGTGTCAGGTCCGCCCATGGTCGTGTGAGCGGCCCCTGGGAAAGAGATTGCATCTTTCCCAGGGGTTGGTCCCTACCGTGGGTTAACTGCCTGGAGTCGGCTCTGAGTTCAGCGGCAGGAGATTGTCGGTTGAGGGGCCGGTTGCTTCGGCATTCGTTGCGGAATCGGTGCTTGCGTCTGAGAGATCTGACGAGCTGGTGGCGACGGCGGGAGCCACCATGTGTTCCTGGCCGATCTTTCTGATTTCGAGATGGACCCGGCGATTGATATTGCGACACAGGGCGCTGTCGTCGACGCAGAGCACGCCTTCTTCACCCAGGCTCACCATCTTCATCCGGTGCTCGGCCACCCCTGCATGGAGGAATTCGGTCTTCACAGCTTCTGCCCGCTTGAAGCCAAGCTTCTTATTGTAATCGGCCGAGCCCTGCTGGTCCGTATAGCCCTGGATCAAGATCGCATAGTCCGGATTGTGCTTCAGCAGTTCGGCCCTGGCGGCGAGCTGTGCCTTGCCCTCCTCCGTCAATCCCTTTCGGCCCACCTCGAAGTACACATCCGCATGGATCACATCGTCCAGCGGCGCGACAGCGGGAGCCGTGACGGAGGTGGCGTGGATCGTCGCGGCTTCAGCCTGGTTCATGACGCCGGCTTTCTTGATGATTACCGTCACATCGGTGTTCTCAATCTTCCCTATCGCGGGGGTCACTGTAATCTGGTCGGCGGCTTGTCCGTAGTACCAGGCTGCGGCCACTAATCCACCCAGCACGAGCACCACTCCGGCCAGGAGCGTCACTTCCTTGGTGTCTCTCTGCGGCCCCATGATCTTGGGGGCGATATTCCCTGACGATACGTGCGATGGACCGTTCTGCATGATGGCATCCTCCTTCTTGGTGACAGTCAGTAGTTATGGGTCAATGGTCACTGGGATGCGGGCTTTGGGGGATATCCGCTGATCCGCTGTTCACCTCCTTTCCCATCCCTGATGTGCTCGACCCGCTGGCCAGTACTTGAGCAATGAAAGTGCCGATGGGGGAGGGCCGGAAATTTCTGAACCATCCGTGGAATATTCAGGGGTTCTGGGAAATGCATATCAGAAGGAAGAATGCGGGGAAGCAGCGCCCATCACGGGATGCGGGGATAGTCCCGCATCCCGGTTGCCATTCGGTTCGCAGAACGCGTGAGTGTCAGAAGGAAAGAAGAGG
>JABMDH010000058.1:12111-17524 GCA_015904075.1 Nitrospira sp. | reverse complement strand
CTCAGGGAAGGTTATGTTGTCGGGAAATGGGGTGGGTAAAGCCGCATAAGACTGCACAGTTATGGTCCCCCGGTTGCCGTTTATTGAAAAGGCATTGGGTGTGGCGTATTGTTCGCACACCGTGATGGCGCATTACACAGGTAGAAATTGGCGAATGCGGATTCTATGGGGAACAGCCTAAACATTGTTATATGGCATGAAGACCCTGGCACAAACGTTCGAAGCGGACGGCTATCTCATCATTGACGAAGTTGTGACAGAGCCGGATATCGTTGATCTGGAAAAGCATTTGGCCTCGGTGTCGCTAGATGGGGTGGGCACTCGAAATGTCTTAAATGCTGATTGGTGCCGCCAGCTCTCGGCTCGGGTCAAGCTCGTTCCGGCCATCCAAGAAATCCTCCCGCCGGACCCCGTGGCAATTCAATGCACGTACTTTCAGAAGACTGAATCGGAAAACTGGCTCGTCGCTCTTCACCGTGACTTATCGATACCTATAAAAGCGCGAATCGATTCGCCGGATTGGAAAGCCTGGTCGGAAAAGGAAGGGGTGCTATTTGCACGTCCGCCCGAAACGGTTCTGAAATCCATGGTGGTGGTGCGTCTACACCTTGAAGAAAACAACGAAAGCAACTCGCCACTGCAGGTGGTGCCCGGGTCTCATGTCGCTGCAGGAGATTCGGCAAATAGAATCAACTGCATAGTACCAAGAGGTGGGGTATTGGCCATGCGACCACTGCTCCTCCATGCATCATCTAAACTCAAGCAAGGTAAAAGGCGGGTCCTCCATTTCGTGTTTGGTTCCCGCATGCTTCCCAACGATGCAGAGTGGGCATATGCTGTATAAGTAGCCAATGAGATGGGAGTCATATCTTGCTCTGTGCATGCAGTGAGCAATGATTTGGGGATCGGTCGCCATATAGAGGGAGAGGCTACATGGCAGGACAGGGATCTGCGGGCAACGTCATAGCGGCGCTCTGTAGCTTCTTCATTCCCGGCTTGGGGCAGTTGCTTCAAGGGCGCCTGTTTATGGCTATTATCCAATTTGTTCTAGCCGGAATCCTCTGGTTCTTTCTCCTGGGTTGGATCATTCACCTTTGGTCCATCCTCGACGCCGCCTTGTGGAAGCCCAAGCAGTAACGCCGGGGAAGTAGAGGGCGTGGGGCCTCGCTCTTCAAATCAGGCCGTCATGCGGGTGTAACTGAATCAGTGTGATTCAAGAATGTGAATCTGTGTGGATAGGACTCTCACGTTACGTGGAGGTTCAGTCTCCCGTACATGCACGACCCCGGTCACTCGCACTCGATCCCCATCTTCTGGCAACGCTCCAGCCGAACCCTGATCACAGTTTCCCAACACCTCTACGGTCAACGAGCCCGTCTCATCTTCCAGTATAAAGGCGGCTCTTCCGTAGAGAAGACGACAGGTTTTCCCTGTACTAAGGGCCGGGGGAAGTATCTGAAGTGCACTCGTTATACCCTCTAGTGTTACCAGGTGCTGTTGATAGGACGTGGCTTGCGGGGACAGCAATTTTTGGATTGAGACCCGTTCTGGTTCAATGGCATCGGCAGGACTAAAGAGTAGGGACACAGCAATAAGGCTATAAGCTATCCACCATGTGATTGATCCTGTAACTGTGTGAGTCGGTGCCATGTCGTCAGTCTAGCACACCCATGCGTACACCTTTTCCCTCAAGGAGAAAAGGCGGGATCACTCCTCGTTCCATATGGCGGTGAGCCAGGGGTAGTGTTGAAGGAATCAGGCCCCGGCTCTTTTTATGCGGGACGGCGGTGCTTCGGGAAACTGCTCGCGCACCAATCGCTCAACCGAGGCGAAGTGTCTCTCCGGGAGGTTCTTGAAGCGCCGTTTACATTCAGCGAGGGCTGCGTCGGCGGTGGTGAACGGTTCGATCACAGACAGTAGATGACCGTAGTAATCCATCAGTTTGAGCTCGACTATGCGGAGATGGCTTGGGTCGCCGGCGATTATGAGGGCGGCTTTGGCCTGGTCGCCGTTCGAGTCGACCAGGGCTTGAAAGCAGAGGCCCTTGAGCCGTTGCGTCACGGTGCTGCGGTCCCAGCCCAACATCATTGCCGCATCCTGCATATCGAAACCCTGTTGCCGGAGGCAAGTTAGCACGGCGGCGTCCCCGGCTGAGTCCGGCAACATGGAAGATTTTGGCGGGGTCTTCACGCCCTCCGTTGCAGGTCTCTCCAAATCGAATGATGCCTTCGTCAGCACCGGACCATCGCTCAATGCAACGGCTCGTTCAAGCGCATGGCGCAGTTCCCGGACATTGCCGCGCCACTCGTGGTCCGTCAAGGCGCGGAGCGCATCGTTGGAAAGTTTGGGAACCGGTCGGCCCATCTGCTGCGCGATGTCGGTCAAGCATTGGTCTGCGATGGCCGGAATGTCGCCAGTACGTTCGCGCAGCGGCGGCAACCGGAAGACCAGGCCGTTTAACCGGAAATACAAATCTTCACGGAACCAGCCCTCGGACACCCCGCGCTGCAGGTTCCGGTTGGTCGCCGCGACGATGCGTACATCCACCGTGGTGGGAACGGTCGCTCCAACGCGATAGAACGACTTCTCTTGCAGTACACGGAGTAGCTTACTCTGGTGATCGAGGCGGAGATCGCCGATCTCATCCAGAAAGATCGTCCCATGGTGAGCCAGCTCGAAATAGCCCCGCCGGTCCGCCGATGCGCCGGTGAAGCTGCCTTTGATATGTCCGAACAATTCACTCTCGAACAGCTCCGGCGAGATAGCCGCCATGTTCACGGCGATGAAGGTCTTGCCGGTTCTGGGGCTGAGCCGATGCACCGCCCGGGCAAACAGTTCCTTTCCGGTTCCAGGCTCCCCCAGGAGTAACACTGTCAGCGGCGACTTGGCGCCTTGTTTGACGTCTCTGAATATGCGCAAGAGCGCCGGGTCTTGGGTAATGATCCCAAACTGTCGGCACTCGCTGCGCAATTGATCGAGCCCGGCATCGCCGATGGAAGAGGAGTCCGTGCGGGCGGCGCGGAGATCGTGCAGCTGACGTTCCAGCTGTTCCAGTTGCTGCCGGGCGAGCTGTTCCTGGGACTGCGCCTCGGTGAGTTGTGAGCGAAGCGATTCGATAGTTCCAGTCCGATCATCCTGGCGGCTTGCAGATTGTGCGGCGGCCATCTTGGCAGCTTCCAAAGGCGGCATCTTGCTGCACATGGAGCATGTTCCGTTCGAGAAGGATCATGCGCTGGTTCGTGGTGAGATGGACCCAGGCGGTTGTGCCGACCAGCACGATCACCGAGGCGATCAGCGGCAGTGCCACTGGTAGGGCAAGGTGAAGCATCGGCAGCATGGCGAATACGATAGTACCGGAGAAGGCCACCGCGCAGGCTGCGAGGAGGAGGCCGATCGACCCATGAAACCGGAGTAAGCACCAGGCGATGAGTGATGCGAACAGAACAGTGAAGGTGAAGTGCCAGAGTGAACGGACCTGACAGATTCGATTGTCGGTGAGTAGGCTATTGAGCAGATGGAGGTGCGATGCCATGCCGGTCACAGTGTGTCCGGTCGGCAGGAGCCAGTGGCCTTGGGTCATAGGATTGGGAAGAATCACGACCACCTTGTCCTTGAACCACTCGTCGAGTAACGGTTCGTCATGACGTTGAATCGCTCCCCACACTGCGGAGAGTGGAATAGTCGGTAGCGCCGACAGTGATCCATTTCCGACAGGATTGATCAGCGTAACCGATTCCTCCGTAGTAACCGGCCGCGTTCCCGGCATTTGTTGCTGCCGATACAGGTCATACAGGGTGGAGCCGAATGCAGGCACGGCCTGGGCCTCGATCATGGCCGACAGGGGGATTGTTCGCGTGACATGATCCGGATCTGCCAAACCGTTGAGATGCGCCAGGATAGCTGTGTCGGATTCAATGGCACGATCGGAGTCGTAGACGAATACAATCGGTCCAGCCGTACGGATGGCTTCTGCCAGCAAGGCATCGCCAGCGGCTCCACCGAGTGATGCCGGGCTTGCGTGATTGAGACGGTGGTCGAGGCCGATCGCTCCAGCGCCGGCCTCGTGAACCGCCGTGATCAATTGCGCCAAAGAAGATCGATTGACCGTTGGTCCCAATCGCTCGTCGGCGGCTGGATCGTGCGCCACAATGGTCAGCGACGGGCTGACTGCAATAGGGGTGCGATGGTGGAGCCATGTGTCATAGAGCGCCCAATCGAGCGCTGTCAGTGTTGCGGGAGCGGCGGTCCATATGGCGATGGTCGGCAACGAAGCCAGCAATCCCATCATGAGCGCTTGCAGCATGGTTGAGGTGAGGAACAGCCGCCAGATTGTTTCACGCTCAAGTCTCATGGCTCGTGAAGACCCCACTCACGGAGCAGCGCGGCTGCTTCCTGCTTCGGAAGATGCTTGAGCAGGACTTTGGCTTTGGGCATGTCAGGCATCACGCCGAGCCCTTTGACGTAGATGCGGGCGACCGTATATTTGGCGGGGAGAAACCCGTCACTTGCCATGGTCTCCAAGCAGGTGAAGATGGATCGATTGTATGGCGTTAGATGCGGTTCCCTGCCTGTTTCGTACAATTTCGAGAGCGCGTCCTGCGCCACATCACTCAGGGCATAGGTTTCTGCGATGAGTGTGGCGACGGCCTCGTCTGTACGATTCTCTTTAAGCAGTCTGGTCCCCAGGGTCTCGTCGTCTGAATGGCGGTCGACTGGAACATCCTTCCAAATGGTCTGGCGATAGGTCTGAAATGCATCGAGGGCTTCCTTCCGCTTGCGCTCCGGCACAGTGAGGGACAAGGCTTGTCGGCGAAGTTTGGCAAGGGCGTCGGTCGCCGGTTGGTGGTTGAGCGCCGAGGCTTGTGCCCACCAGAAGACCGCCAGACTCAGATTCTTTTCGAGGCTCTGCCCGTTCTTGTAGGCATTGCCAAGAAAAAACTGTGCTGGTGGGACGCCGCCACGCGCAGCCTCTTCCATGAGCTGCGTCGCCTCTTGCTCGCGGTTTGACAACTTAAGGAGCAGCGCAAGCCGGTAGCGCGCATCAGGAAAGTCCGGCTGCAGTTCGAGCGTCCGGCGATAGGATTGGACCGCTGCCTTCACGTGGCCCAAGGCATAGTGCACGCTGCCGAGCAAGTAATGGGCATGAGTCAGGTCCGGGCTGATCTGGATGGCGTCTTGTAGTGCGGAGGCTGCCGTGCGCCAATCCTGTTTGGCCGTCAGCACGATCCCAAGTTGCAGATGGGCGTCGGCATTGTCCGGTTCCAGCATGAGCGCTGCGCGGCATTCGTCGAGTGCGGCATCGAAGTCGCCGATGCGATAGAGTCCCTGCGCCAGCTTCAGCCTGGTTTCCGCGCGCCGCGGTGACAGGTGGACTGCGTCACGCAGCGCATGCAGCGTTGTGATCGCATCCTCA
>JABMDH010000058.1:7619-12011 GCA_015904075.1 Nitrospira sp. | reverse complement strand
ATAGCACCGATTTGAGGCTGGGTGGATCAGTGGACTTCACTGACGGGAGCGGCCTTCGCGCTCAGTGCGCTGCTTCAATACCTTTTCGAATGCGCTGGATTTCACTCCGGAGTTTGGAGTCCGAGAGAAGGACGGCCTCATGGGGTACGCGCCAGACCGGCTCGAGCGGAGCGGGATCTGTGGGAAGGCGGGGGATAATGTGCCAGTGGATGTGCGGCAGTTGGTTGCCGAGGAGTTCGTAATTGATCTTCTTGGCCCCATAGGTCTGGGTGAGCGCTTTGGCGACCTGGTCCACGTCTTCCATCAGCTGCATCCGTTCCGTCGGCGTCAGGTGAAAGAGCTCCGTTGCGTGGCGTTGGAGGACGAGGACGGTCCAGCCGGTGAAGAATTGATCGTCATGGAGGTAGGCCTTTGTGATGCCGAGATCCGCGATGATATGGTCTGGTCTGGGCCAGGTCTTTGCGCAGGCCTTGCAGGACGGATCGGTCATGGCCGGTTGGCTTTGCGCCACTCCTCTTCGGTCAACACTCCTTTTTTGATCAATAGCTGGATCAGCTTATCCATAGGAGTCTGGGGAGCCTGGCCTGGTTGAGCCGGCGCCTGGGTTTGAGCCTGAGCGGAAGTGGCCGGTGATTCCGCGCGTTTCGGCTCGGGTGGCGAACGTTTTTCTCCCAGTACCCGGAATGAGGGGGTAAAGACTGCCACGTAATCCCGGTTTCTGATTCGAACGGTGACGGGAAGACTGTCAGTTTGTGGAGCGAGATCGGGCGACGTCCCGACGGGAATGCGGAAATACGGTTTTCCGTCGTCGGTCTGGCCGTCTTGATCCAGGACGTCGAACCGTTTGAGGAAGAGTTCTCCCGTCAACCCTTCCCGGTCCTGGCCGGCCAGGTTGGTGATCTTGTCGAGGACGATGACCAGCGAGTCGGCGATGATCGAATCAGGGGAAATATTTCGGACGCTGATATCGTAGCGATATTCGCTGGTGAAGGTATCATGGCCTTTCATCGTGACGATGACGTTCGTTTTCCCGGTGAGCTCAACGAGATGGTCGAATGTCCCGGCCGATGCCGTCGTCGGTTCGGTTGCGAGGAGAGCGCTGAACAGTGCGAGGGGGATGAAGCTCGGTTTTGCCACAAGGCTTTCGGCAGCGTAGGCGGTGCGCCGGATCGCGCAGGCCGCCGCAGCATAGCAAAGTTCTAGAAAGAGCGCGAGCGCCGCCTTGACACTCAGTTTGGCCCGACGATATTCTGCATTCCAGTCATCTGCGCCTCGGTGTATTCCGGCTTGATCCCAACTATGCCAACCCGTTCTCTGTCGGCGCCTCTCGTGATCCCTCGTCCTCTGGCCAACAGGCTGATGCGTCTCTATGACTATCCCCACCCGCTCAAGCCAGGGGTGGTCATTCGTGGATACGACCGGCCTCATGCCGTGCGGACCGCGCGTATGTGTGCGGCGGTTGCCGCTCGGCTGGGACATCCCGGTGAGCGGGTTCGTTCCTATCAGATCGCGTGCCTTCTGCATGATTTGGGACGAGCCGGACTCGACCGCCGTCTTTTCGGGAGAATTTGGTCGTGGGCCAAGCAACGGCATATTCCTACGAGGCCGCGTGAATGGCGGGCGCTGCATCCGGGCACGAAGTATGGCCGGGAGACGGAGGCGTTTCTTTCGTTGTATCGCCGTGAGCTGGAGACAGCCGGGATCACCATGGATCGCTGGGCAGCTGAGCAGGTGGAAATGCGTCTGGGTTATGCGCGACGCCTGGCGCGGCGTCTGCGGGCTGTTCGTCCTGCGATGAACGAATGGGGCATCGCATGGGCTCCCTGGATGCAGCTCGTGATGCTCTATTACTACTATCCTGAACGATTGACGTCTGCCCAGCCCTGGGTCAAGCAGTTGGCGGAGATCCTTGTCGCCTGTGAACAGTTCGAAGCCTACAGCAATCGGCAGCGCGGCCGCGATTATTATGTCCGGGAGAAGGAAACGTTGGCAGAAGCCTTTGCCTATCTCGGCACACTGTCGGCAGAAGGTATTCTGAGCGAGGACGTAGTCCAGGCATTGCGTAGGCTGGCCGGCGAGGGCATATTCGATGCCATTCTGGAAGAGGCGCGGGGCTGTCCGTTGAGCAAGATGGACCGGCAGTATTTGCGTGGGTTGGTCTCAGGAGGTGCGTGATGGCTGTGAAGACGATTCCATTTCAGGTTGAGATGGCGGGCGACACGCATATCGAAAACATCACGAAACGAGTCTCGTCCGCCGTGGCCGATGCCGGACTGATGGCTGGAATCGTCACAGTATTTATCAAGCATACGACGGCGTCGGTTATGATTATCGAAGACGAGCCTGGCATACGCGCCGACACGAAAACCTTTTGGGACCGTGTCGTACCGGCGGACTCTCAGTGGCAACATAACACCAGAAATCCAGGAGAAGACAACGGCCACAGCCACCTGCGGGGTCAGCTGCAGGGACCGTCGGTGGTGGTTCCCTTCTCGAATCGCGCGTTGCTGTTAGGGAGGCGCGATGGAAAAGTACAAAGTCGGCGATCGGGTGAAAGTGGATGTAGTCAGAAACAACAAGCGGCGGTCCGTCGATGTGACGCTTCAGGTCGTGAATTAGTGGGGAGATGGGTCTGGGCGTGCGGCAAAGAGTCTATGCTAAGATGCCGTATTGACACATCTGTTTCCGTCCTTGTTTTCAGTCTGACATGAGGAGTTCTCTATGGGCGATCATCGCGCCACCGATAGCGGTACACATCAACCAGGCCAGGGAAGTGATCGCCAGGACAGTACGCGCGGAGCGCGTTCAGGGGCAGGGCAAGGGGCTGATCCGCTTGCTCTGATCGAGCAGTGTTTGGAGTCGTTTCCTGAAGAAGACCCTCGCCGGAACATTCTCTACAAGCTCCGCCATGCGGTCATGCTGGAGGCGGCGTCACATCAACAACGAGAAGCCGAATTCAAGAAACTGAGCGAAGTCACGGCCAAGCTGACCGCGCCGGCGAACCGCATCGGCACCTTGCTGGAGATTCCCGGCGAAGGGCTCGCGCGCATCCTGGTCGGCGGGGCCGAGTACTATGCCAATGTCGATCCGCGTGTCGAAGCGGGGGACCTCAAGCTCGGGGCGCAGATCCTGGTCAATGACGCCTATGCGGTCATCAAGACCCTCGGCTACGATCGGAACGGGCCGATTCTGAAGCTGGCCGAAGCAATGCCAGATGGACGGTTGCGCTTTGAACAGGAGATGGGCCGGCAACCGTTAATTTTGCATCGGTCCACCGACTTAGCCGGAGTCGAGCTCAAGGCCGGCGACGAGGTGCGGATCGACCCCACGTTTCGTATTGCAATCGAGAAGCTTGCGGACCGGACTTCCGGCAAGCATCTGCTCGATGAAGTGCCGAAGATCACATGGGAACAGATCGGCGGGCAGCGCGAGGCGATTGCCGCGATCAGAAAAGCCGTCGAGTACCCGTTGCTCCACGCAAAGACGTTTGAACAGTTCAAGTTTTCCCAACCGAAAGGATTTTTACTCTATGGTCCTCCCGGATGCGGCAAGACGCTGATCGGGCAGGCTGCGGCCGGGAGTCTGTCCAAACTGATGGGCCAGTCGCAACAGGACCACGCAAAGGAACCGGGTGGGCGGCCTCCGGTTACGAGCGGGGCGTTCCTCCATGTGAAGGGCCCTGAAATTCTCAACATGTGGCTGGGCGAGTCCGAGCGGATGGTCCGCGACCTCTTTGCTCAAGCACGGGCGAGGCGGAAAGCGGGCGCGCTGCCGTTCATCTTCATCGATGAGGCGGAGTCGGTGTTGGGCACGCGGCGGGCCATGCGCTCGTTCAATATTTCCAACACTCTGGTACCGATGTTTTGTAGCGAGATGGATGGTATCGAGTCGTTGCACGATGTCGTCATCATTCTGGCCTCGAACCGGCCCGATCTGATTGATCCGGCTGTGCTTCGGCCTGGCCGCATCGATCGGAAGATCAAAGTTGCGCGGCCCGATCGTGAGGCGTCGGCTGAGATCTTGAAGGTGTATCTGACGGAGGAACTGCCGTTGGACCAGGCCGTGATTGCAAAACGGGGCGGTGAGTCACGTCAAGCTGTGACTGCTTTGATCGACGAAACCATCGATGTTATCTTCAAACGGACCGATGAGAACCGGTTGTTGTCCATCCGATTACGGAACGGTCAGAATAGTGTGCTGTATCGTGGCGATCTGGTAAGCGGAGCGATCCTGTCCTCGATCGTTCAGCGGGCAAAGGAAAAGGCGATCGAGCGGACGATTCAATCGGGCGCACCGGCCGGCCTGTTGGCCGAGGATCTATTCGAATCAGTGGCGGAGGAATTCCGTCAAGGGGAGATGTTGCCGCCGGACGATGCGGCGGAAGAGTGGTTG
>JABMDH010000058.1:0-7519 GCA_015904075.1 Nitrospira sp. | reverse complement strand
CACGCGGGCTCTATTTGGGACTCGAGGCTGAGGGGAAGGCCTGGCGAATGACGACTGAGGCCGACGTCGAACGGGCCTTGTCTGTCGGTCCATCCGATACCAGGGGAGGATTGCGCGGGCTTTGTATCAGACGGTTTCCCGACCACATCAGATCCATGCAGTGGGAGCGCATTCAGTTCACGGGAGGGCTCATGCCGCGCACCCTGGAGATGGGCGATCTGTTTGAGCCTGCCGATGTGAGGGCCTGCGCCGAACGGTTCGAGACCGCTGATTCTCCGCTGGATGCATTGAAAGCGTGGAACGATAGAAAGGACACTGGATCATGAAGCATATAGCGATGCCGGAGCGGCGAGAAGGGCCTGTCGATCCCATGCCGAAACAGCCCGGCCCCTCGGAAGAAGGCGGGGGACCTAAGAGGCCTGATACTGGGTCGCCCGATAAAGACAACCTTCTCAAGCGGATGAGAAAGGTCGACCCGAAGCAAGCAGAACGGTACCGGCAACGGACAGGGGAATAGGCGTCAATCGTCAACCGTCATGCGCCAATCGGAGAAGCCAGGGGCACCGTTTGATACGAATGACGACTGACATTTGACGATTCACGGAGAGAATTATGGGGATGCAAGGCGATTTTTATCAGTTATTGAAAGAGCAGGGCTATCAGTTGGGGGCGTCGGCTGTGGCGGGAGAGGGCCGGGAGTTTATGACGGCCACGACGATCCTGGCGTTCAAGTATCGGGACGGCGTGTTAGTGGCCGGCGACCGCCGCGCGACGGCCGGTAACATGGTGATGTACGATCGGACCGATAAGGTCTTGGAGATCGACCGCCACAGCGTCATGGCCATCGCCGGCGTGCCGGCCACGGCCTACGAGATGGTGCGGGTTTTGGAGCATTCGTTCAAATACTACCGGCGGACGCAGCTGCAGGAGCTGAGTTTTGAAGGCAAACTGCGGGCAGTTTCGAAGCTGCTCAAAGATAACGTTCCGGCGGCCCTATCCGGTACCGGCGCGGTTGTGCCGGTGTTTGCCGGCTATGATTTCCAGCAGGAGGCGGCCAAGATTTATTTCTACGATATTCTTGGCGCGGAGTTCGAAGGAGTGGAGTATGCGGTTTCAGGGTCCGGTTCACCGACGATTCGAGGGATTCTCCATTACCTCAACACATGGGGAGAGCGTCCGCTTGCTGTGTTGCCGGAAGACGATGCAGCGATTCAGGCATTGCGTCTCTTAACGAGCGCGGCGGAATTTGACTCGGCGACCGGGGGAGTGAATCGCGAATCCAACCTGTACCCGATTATCAAGTTGATTACGAAGGATGGAGTTCGAGTGATGCCGGATGATCAATTGAAGAGACTATTCGAATCGAAGGTTGTGCGCCATGTATGAAGAGCCATATAAGTGGGTTGAGGCGGTTGGTAATCGCCGGCAGTATTTGGATGAACAGTTCAAACAGGGCAGTCCGGTCGTCGCGCTGGTCTACGATTCCGGCATTCTCCTTCTGACCGTCAGCAAGGGGACGCCGAAGCTCTATGAGATCTACGATCGATTGGCGCTCGGTGGCATGGGGCATCCGGCGGATCTGGAAAAAATCAGGTTCAGCCTGTTGGAGATGGCGCATGTGGAGGGCTTCAATCGGTCGCCGTCTGATGTGACGGGCGGCCGCATGGTGAAGTACGGGATTGCGCCAGTGATCAAGCAGGCGTTTGAAGAGATCTTCAAAGCCCCGTTTATCGCAAAGATTTTGTTGGCTGAGTTGGGGCAGAAAGCCGGCAAGGATTCGCTCCTTGTGATCAATTATGACGGTACGTTTGAAGAGGGTGCTCACTGCGCCGTGCTGGCTGCATCAAAACCGGCGGAACGCGACATGGTTGCCTATTTGAAGCAGCAGGCACCCACTCCGCCTTCATTGGAGCAGGCCTGCGGGATTGCCCTCCAAGCCTGGGCAGTGGGTGATCGAGCGCAGCGAAAGGCCGGAGAGGATACCTCTGAACTACGCCGGGAGACCACGCCAATCCCCGCTGACATGGATGCGGCATCGCGCTATGCCCATCTTCGGGACTCGGTGACGGATAAAACCATCGAGTGTGCCTTGTTGGACCGAAGCCAAACAGGCTCGTCGAAGTATCGGGCGATGACGACCGACGAGCTGGGCCGACTGCTGCCGAAGGACATGGGGATTATTTCCCCTTAGTGTAGTATTCCTGCGCGCGGCAACTGTAATCGCCGATCAGCCTCTGCGTTCTTCGTCGCTCGTATCTCGTGAAGCGTGAAGCGCGGGACAGAAGGAGTGCCCACATCTTTGTTTGCGAGATACGCTTCACGAGGAACGCGAGTCCATGCGGTTTCGCTTCACATCGCCATGGATCTTATAGGGTGCGCCCATGCTGAACCGTATTTTTGGATTGGAAACGGAGTACGGACTTCTCGTCCACCAAGATCGCCCTGACCATTCCCCAGCGTGGTTTGCGCACAAGTTACGTGATCATATTTTCAACGTGCAGCGCCGCGGCCTGCTGGATCTTCACCATCGCGGTCATGATGAGCCGCCTGGAAACGGCGGGTTTTTGACCAATGCAGGGCGGATGTATCTCGACATGGGGCATTTGGAATATGCCTCCCCTGAATGCAACAGTCTAACGGATGTGGTGGCATCGGACCGCGCCGGCGATCTCGTGCTTCAACAGGCGGTCGACGAATTGGGGTGGAGCGATGACCTGTCGTTGATCAAGAACAACATCGACCATGAGACCGATGCGACGTTCGGGTCTCACGAGAACTATCTGGTTACGAGGCGGTTTCCGTTCACCAGGCGTGGGCTTGGCCCGCTCGTGACTTTTCTGGTGACCAGGCAGATCTTTACCGGATCGGGCCGGGTTGGATCAGCCAGCCCGCAAGATGCCTGGATTCAGGTGGATCGCTTGATCGTGCCGCGCACCGCATTGGGTCGTGGATCGGACCGGGCACCGCTGCCGTATCAGATTTCGCAGCGGGCCGATCATATCGTGAACGATTTCTTCGAATGGGTGCAGCAGAACCGGGCGATTGTGAATACGCGGGACGAACCGCTGGCCGACCCCAACCAGTACCGGCGTATCCATTTGCTGCTGGGTGACTCGAATATGGCGGAGTATGCGACCGCGTTGAAATTGGGCACGACCGGCCTGGTGCTGCAATTAATCGAGGAAGGCCATGCGCCGAAGGAGCTCGATCTCAACGAGCCGGTCGAGAGCTTGCAGGAGATATCTCAAGATCAGGACCGGCAGTGGCTTGTCCAGCTGCAATCGGGCAAGACGATGTCGGCAATCGATATTCAGGAGCAGTTCTTGGCTGCAGCGCAAACCCATTGTCGCGGGCAAGATGAGGAAACCGATTGGGTGCTCGATCAGTGGGAGGCCGTGCTTCGAGACTTGCGCGGAGACTACACCAGGCTGGTGGGGCGGATCGATTGGGCATCTAAATTGTGGCTGTTGGAATCGTACCGTGAGGCGGAGCAGGCGGAGTGGCAGGATCCCATGTTGAAGAGTCTCGATCTCGAGTACCACAATCTGAACCAGGGGAAGAGTCTCTATTATGGGTTGCTGGAGGAAGGTCGCGTGCCTCGCCTTATTACCGACAGCGTACAGGTCGACCGTGCCGGTGTTCTGCAGTGAACCGGCCACCAAGGCCGTGCCGTCCAGCCGCTTTTCCAGCGTGCCGCTGTTGCGGATGAGCAGACTGCCCGGGGCGTTCCAGGCCACGTCCGCGATCTGGTTCAGTGCGCTGCTTGCAGTACCGATCTGCAGCGTGCCGCTGTTGTCGATCGTGTTGTCGAAGTGAATGTGGATGTTGCCCACCAGCGCCAGCGTGCCCTGGTTGTTCAGCGCAATGCCCGACAGGTCGGCGTACTGCGGGCCGCCGAAGGTGAGTGATGCGCCGCTGGCCACGGTGACGCTGCGCGGAGAGGTCGGCACCTGCACGTACAGCGGGCCGACACCGGTGTCGTAACCGCTCACGACGCCGCTCGCCAGCGTGCCATCGGCAATGGTCGAGCCGCTGCCGGTGAAGGTGAGTGCGCCGGTGCCGCCGAGCACCGAGTAGGTGGCCGGGTCGCCCTGGGTCCAGGTCATGTCGAGCTGGTTCAGAGCGGTGTTGCCGTTGAAGTTCAGTACGCCGCCGCGCACGATGAGCATATTGGCGAAGGCGAGTGCTGAGGCGAAATCGGCGCGGCCGGCGCTGATGCGCGTGCTGCCGATGCCGGCGATGCCGTAGCCGCCATTGACCGTCACCCGGGCGACGGAGAAGTTCACGGTGCCGCTGCCGGTGATGTCGCTGCCGGCGGCCAGGATGCGCTGGCCGGCACCGAATGCCAGCGTGGCGTTGCTGATGTAACGGCCGGTGTCTGTGCCGCCGTCGGCGTTCGATACGCGGATGTCCAGGCGGCCGCCATCGACCTGCACCGTGCCGAGGTTGTCGAAGCTGTAGTTGCCTTCCAGGCGCTGGTCGCCGCCGCTGCGCTTGATCAGCGTGCCGGCGTTCACGAAGCGCGACAGCGGCCCGCTGTGGGTGCCGAGCGCCAGTGCGTTGCCGCCCGACAGATCGATCACGCCACCGGCCTCGTTGATCAGTGCGCCGCCATTGCCGTCGCTGGTCGAATAGAAGTGCAGCAGCGCGCCATTGACCAGATTGACGTTACCGGTGTTGTGCCAGTCCACGCTGATGCCGAAGCCCAGGCCGCCGGAACCGGTGACCGTGGTGAGGCCGGCGGTGGTGAAGCGGCCGGCGCCGTCGAGATCGGCCTGGTCGCGCCAGTCGAAGCTGTCACTCACCGTGAGCTGGCCGTTGGTACGCAGTGTCACGCCTTCGCCGCCGGACAGCGCGAGCCGGCTGACCGTCACGTTGCCGTCGAACTGGCTGAAGCCGCCGCTCTGGCGCAGGCCGGCGAAGCTCGCCTGACCGCCGACGGTCAGCGTGCCGCCGGTGAGCACCACATCGCCGCCCACGGCCGAGGCCGCGCTGCTGCCGCCGGACAGACCGGTGATCGTCAGTGCGCCGCCGGATATTGTCAGCGTGCTGGAGGAAGGCCGCGTGCCTCGCCTTATTACCGACAGTGCTGTGACTATGGCTGCAGACCATGCGCCTAAGAATACTCGCGCCTTTGGGCGGGGCGAACTGGTGAAACATCTGTTGGCCGCAGGGTCTCCTTCCGAGCCGGAGGAGCCAAGACCGGATGAACGATTCTTTCCCGCGTATGTCATCAACTGGTCAATCTTTCAGGTACGAGGGCGAGCTCCTTTTCCCATGCCGGACCCCTTCAAAACCTATGTCCAGGACGTTCGATCTCATCTGCACAGTGTGACGGCCTGAGCTGTCGATTCATCCTTTAACGTATTGTTTCTATGAGCGAATCGTCCTCATGCTACACTCTTGTTCGTATTGAGTGACCGCCTGGATGTATGAGCGGTGCTGTCGAGGAGGAACGCGATGAATGCTCGCAAGTGGATGATGGAGTACGGCGTGGCCATGGTCCTGGCTTTTCTCCTGGCCATGGTGCTGGGGCAAATCCCGCTTTTTCGAGAGACGGCCGTGGGAAAACTTCGGGCATCCGATCTCGTTCAGTGTATCGGCTATGGCGGCGCGTTGATGATTGTTTGGATGGGCGCCCGGCAACTGGCGACGAAACCGCCGGAAGAATGGCCATGGATTGCGCCGTTTCAAGCGATCATTCTTCCGCTGGCCACTCTGCTCGTGGTCGCAATCGGTTACGGAGTCTCTCTGTTCGTCGCGGGGCCGTTTCTCGGAAAGTCCGGCAAGATGGCATACAACTGGGTGTTTATCGCGGGGATTGTCTCCTGCAGCGCCTGGCTCATCCTCAATTGGGTGAGGAAATGCGCCGTGCTCGTCGCGGAGAAGGATTCGCGTAAGCTTCGTAACGCAGCGTAATTGCAATCTGTGCCGGCTGCGAAGCACTTCGAGGCAGCTGGCCCTGGTCACCTGTGCTCCCGTAAAAACTCCACGATCCGATTTTCAGCCCAATAGGGATCTTCTCCGTTTCGGCTTCCGTGAAAAAACCCGCAATGGCCTCCATGGCGAGGTGCGACGACGCGAATCGTCGGGTGTCGCTGAATCAATGGAACCGTGAACATCGAGTAGGGAATGAAGGGATCGTCTTGGGCGGTGATGATGAGCGTGGGACCTGCAATGGAGCCCAGCACATGGCGTGCGCCGGCCCGGTCGTAATAGTCGGCGCCGTTTTGATAGCCTCCGTCATGAGCCGTATAGACATCATCGAAGTCACTGATACATGAGATGCGACCCAGTCGTGACAGATCCCACCTGCCAGGAAAGAGTGCAGCTTTGCGGCGCAGCCGATCTTTCAGATTCATGAGAAAATGTTTGTGATAAATCCAGTTGCGCGGCTGCTCCAACGCTTCGGCGCATCGCGTCGGGTCAATGTTCGGGCAGACAGCAAGAGTTCCTGCAAGTGCCGGCTGGGAGGTGCCCAATTCGCCGGCAGTCTTTAAGACAAGATTGCCACCCATCGAATAGCCAACCAGCCAAATCCGATTGAGCCCGTCCCGTTGGGCCAGTTCAGTGACGACGGCGCGATAGTCTTCGCTGAGGCCGCTGTTATAGAGGGTTGGTGTCAGATGTTCGGTTCCGCCACACGTACGTTGATTCATGCGAACGACATTGAACCCGGCCTGATAGGCTTTTGCTGTGATGCCGAGCATGTATTTCGATTCGCTGGAGCCTTCCAGGCCGTGGACTAACACTACCGTGGGAAAGGCTGTTCGATTATCCTGCCAATGGCAGTATCCAAGTAATTGAGTATCGGGCCTCGTCGTAAAGAGGCGGGGTTCCTGCGGGATCGTTCCCAGTGAGAGGTCTCGTGGCCAGTACCGGGGCACAAGGGTCATCAGATGGGTGTTGCGTAGGAGCAGCGGCGGTTCAAACGGAATGGCGATACCCATGCGCTATCTTAAAATAAAAAGGCTGTTGTTCCTATAGGAACAACAGCCTTTAGCAAAAGTGGCTCCCCGGGCAGGACTCGAACCTGCGACCAGCCGGTTAACAGCCGGCTGCTCTACCAACTGAGCTACCGGGGAACGAAGAGTCAATCGGAAGTGAGACGTATTCTAGCAAATGGAGATGCCGAGGGGAACGACTTTTTAAACGTCGAAATCTTCGGTCTCGTCCTCATCGGAAGAGGCATCCGTGTTGCCCTTGGCCATGGCGGCGTAGTGTTTGGCCCAGGTGAGGTACAGGTTGCCGCTGTCCCGCATTGTATCGGCCGCTTTAACGAGTTTATCCACCAGCTCCGGATCTTTCCCTGTCGATTGAATGATTGCAGCCTGTCGCTCGATGGCTTTGGGGTAAAGGGTGATCAGGCCTGAAATCTCACTGAGTAGTTCGTCGATGGTGTTATCTTCGTTTTCCATTAGTCCCCTCGTACCCAAGAAAAAACCCCATAGCGCGAACGCCATGGGGTTTTGCGAGTATTAGCCCGCGATGGCTTATCCCTGATAGGCTTGGCCCAGCG
>JABMDH010000057.1:19017-26160 GCA_015904075.1 Nitrospira sp. | reverse complement strand
GATCTTCTGGCGCGGCCTGCTGAATCCCATGCCGGAGCGAGGTGCGCCATTGTTTCAACGGCGCGCCAGCGATTGCTCCGCTGATCACGCCGACGACGGCCCCGCCAAACACGTCGGTTGGAAAATGGGAACCACGAAGGATTCGGCTGAGCGCGACAAACGCCGCAATACCCAGGCACAGCGGGCCAACGGCAGGGAATCGTTTTGCCAGTACGGTCGCCACGGCAAACGTGGCGGCGGAGTGCCCGGAAGGAAATGAGTCAAGGCCGGATGCCCAGGATGGAGCGAGTTGCCATTCTCCGGAATGGGCAAATTTTGGGCGAGGCCTGCCGATCAGATGCTTGAGTCCATTAACGACTAGTGCCGCCAGCCCGTGCGCGAACAGGGTTTGAATCCCGGCTGCTTTGGCCGCCGCCTGTGAGAAGAACCACCCGACCGCCAGAAGCCCCACGCTCGCGGCAACCAGATGCGTCCCTTCACCGATCCAATCTCCTGCATCGCTGGTGAAAGCCATCCAGGGAACGGTGAGCTGGTTCCAGGGACGATGAATCGTCACCGACCGCACATACCGGACGATCGGAAGGTCGAACTGAGACAATCCCAGGAAAGTAATGACCAGCGCAGCACAGGAACAACCAAGCGCGGTGATACGCCTCGCCGTTAGTAACCAGGTTCGTTCAGCCATGCGATCGCTTGAACCATGCTCGGCATCGAGGAATGCTGGATCCTCGCGACTGGTCACCGGTCACTCATGATCGACCACCGCCTGATTCCAGGTTAAGGAACCCAATCGGCCAGAAACACGTTGAACTCGCCCGGCTCCTTCGCATTGCGGTCCGAAACCCACACCAGGCGCTTCCCGTCTGGAGAAAACATGGGGAAACTGTTGAACCGCCCTTCCACCGTCAACCGCTCCAACCCCGTCCCATCATCGCCCACGAGATACAGATGAAAACTGGGCCGCCCTCCCTCACCTCTGGTTTCTACATTGGAGGAGAAAATGATACGCCGGCCGTCAGGATGAAAGAAGGGGGAAAAGTTCGAAGCCCCGTTGGACGTCGCCTGTTGCTTGCCCGATCCATCAGCGTTCATGACGAAAATTTCGAGCTGTCCCGGCTCAACCAGCCCCTGCGCCAACAATTCTTTATAACGGGTAATCTCGGTCGGATCGATCGGATGCGCTGCGCGATAGACGATCCGACGGCTATCCGGCGAGAAGAACGCTCCACCGTCGTACCCCACGTCGTTGGTCAACCGGCGAACCTTTGTGCCGTCGAGGTTCATGGCATAGAGATCGAGATCCCCGTCCTTCACTGACGTCCACACGATCGTCTTGCCGTCCGGCGACACAGTGGCCTCGGCGTCATAGCCTGGTGTTGTCGTCAACCGCTGCAGCCCTTGACCGTCGATGCCCACGGAATACACATCATAGTCATCGAGCGCCCAGCGATAGGCGCCGTCCCGTTTCAGCTTCGGTGGGCAATTGGGCCCGGCCGCATGCGTAGAAGAATACAACAGCCGTTGATCCCCGGGGTAAAAGTAGCCGCACGTTGTTGCACCCGCACCGGTGCTCACGAGCCGCGCCTGAGTACCGTCCACATCCATGACGTACATCTGGTAACAACCCAGTCCGGCATCAGCCGGACGCAGCCTGGGTGCAACCGCATCCTTCGTCCAATTGTTGGTGGATTGGAAAATCAGTTTATTGCCGTCGAATGAAAAATAGGCCTCGGCATTTTGGCGGCCAACGGTAAGCTGGCGAATGTTGGCAAGGTGGCGCTCGGCGGAACCGGACAGAGCCTTCACGGAGTCCTTTGGACGGTCTCCCACTACCGCACATGCCGACAGCGAAAACACCAGATAAAGACTTCCCAACAGCACGCTCACAGGCCTAATGACTGGATTCAATCCGCACCTCCTTCATCTCCGGCTCGTTCTGCCAGAGGCCGCGCTTCACCGCAGCTCCATCGTTGAATATGACATAGCTTTGCCAGCCGTAATAGAACAAAAACCGCGAGACCTTCGCAACCGCTTGGGCGGTCCCGCCATAGAGAATCGCGACCACGCTGCCCGGCACGTCCGCCCGATGGCAAGACAGTAATACCGCCGCCGCCGGTCCATCATGGGTCTGACCGTCGATCTGAAAACCCTCAGTTCCCCAAACAGCCAGATTTCCACAGGACTCTCGTGCCATCGACTGAACCAGCTTCTGCTGATCAGGCCCTGCCAACACGAGCACCGACCCTTCCGGCGGAAGAGGCGTGCCATCTAAAGACATCACCCTGGTCCGCTGAGATTCCGGCAGTTGTGTTTCCTGATCGGTAATACGAGTGACGACCTGCTGCAACGGAGACGCAGGATCCGTAAATGCCTTCACGACCGTTCGATGTCGGTCGGTCACATAGCCGTTCAGCATCGGCGGCAATTGAGCCCGTGCCAACCTGCGGAAGGCCATCAACTCCGGGTCAAGCTGTACCAGTAGGGGTTGCTCCTGGACAGTAAACTCCGCCATGTGTTCCGATGAGAGACCAAGCGCTACCCATCTGGTTTCCGTGCCATTTCTCATCACAATCTTGACGGGAACCGCCATCCGAAACGGCCGGCTGCCCTGTTGAATACTTACCATCAGCCGCCAGGCATCGCGGCCGTCAGTTCCTGTCACTCGATAGGCCGTCGCATCGCCGAACGACAAGGACGGCGCGTCGCCCCGTTCGACCCATTGTTCAAAAAACCACTTCAGATCTCGACGGCTTTCCTCTGCAAACACAGCCTTGATGTTCTCCCAGTCGGCCGCGCGATTACGATACCGGCTGACGAACGTCTTCAGTCCGCGCCAGAATGCCTCGTCTCCGATTTCTCGCCGCAGCAGATGAAACACAAAGGCGGATTTATGATAGCCGATGGCATTGTCCCGCTCGTCGCTTTTCCGGACGAAGGCAGCCACTGGATAATCTCGGTCTGGAGCCACATGCACACTATAGCCCTGGAGCATCAACCGCCGCTGCTCCATCGCCTGCCGGTCGTCATGCGTCCATTCGTGCCAATAGTAATTGGCCAAATAGGTCGTCAGCCCTTCGACCCAGTTGGCTTGGCCGGCTCGATTGAATACCGAATTGCCGATCCATGAATGTACGATCTCGTGCCCCAGGGCATAGGGCTGCACATAGTGCCGTTTGATGCTGCCGCTGCCGAGTAATGTAAACGACGGCATGCCGAGACCGCTGGCGAAGAAGTTCTCCACCACTGCGAACCTGTCAAACGGAAACTCGCCCAGGATCGGAATATAGGTATCGAGGTAGTTCGACGTGGCGTCAAGATACTCGTCCGCCAGATCCGCATTATCGGGAAAGAAATACGTCGCCAGCTCGATCGACTGCCCGTTGCGGCTTTTCCACGCACGCGACTTGATGGCAAACTTATTGGCCACCAGAGTCAAGGCTTCTGATCGATCCGAGACGACCCAGGTCGAGGACACGTGCGCTCCATCCGCCGTCTCTTCTGTTTTTCGCCCTTGTGTCACCACGGACCATCCCTGAGGAACCAGCGCCGTGAGCCGATAGGCACTGAGCGATCCTTCGATATCCGGATACCATTGACTTTCACTGCTCAGGTACACGCCTTCTGGTCCGATATGTCCGGCTGTCTCACTGGGCGTCACAAATCTCAGATGGCGCGGCTCTTTTGGCGGATCGTCGATAGCTCCCCGGTAGATCCATGCCAGAGTCACACGCCCGTCGTGCGCCTCAGGGAGTGTAACGGTAATTCGTTGCGTAGATGGCTGTACCACGTGTTCTATCGTAAACGACAATGCCGTATCAGAGGATGTGGCCGTACTCGCTTCTGGGCGAGCTTTAAAGAGAATGTGGTCGATCTTCACTGTCGGCGAGATCGAGAATGTCACCGTCGCTGCATGGAGCGGTAATTCGACATCGATCTGATCCCGTCCAATCAACTCATGGGTGGAAGGACGCAACTCAACGGCGAGATCATGACTCAGCACAACGGGACGATCGGAAGCAGACGACACAGCGACGCCGGGCGCCACGCTGCTGGCGACACAGAGAAGTCCGACGATGAAATACACGGGGTATGTTCTGAAAAACATCGGGAGAACTATTAACACTCGCGGCAGACGAGTACAAGCTGGGTTGCGGTCAGCAGGCACTCCAAATCAATCGGTTTCAGCAGGACTTCCTGCGGGCTCAACGCCCAGGCTTCATCGAGCAATTCCTCATTGTGGCTCCCCGTCATGATGATGATGCCCCCCGGATATTCCTTTTCACGCAGAGCGCGCAATACATCAATGCCCGACATACCCGGCATAATCAGATCGAGCACAATTGCGTCTGGCATGACATCTTCCACAACCCGCAATGCATCCTGTCCATCTTTGATACCCAGTGCACGGTACCCGCGCAAGCTCAAAAACTGAACGAGCAGATCACACACGAGGGGATCGTCATCCACAACCAAAACCGATTCACCGATCTGTTCAGACTTCCCTCCGCTGGCGACCAGACCCGGTCCCGTATTCGGATGTATGGGCAACTGTGCAGCCCGCTGGACGGCTTCGACTAACACATCCAGCGACAATCCCTTGCGGACAAAGTCGGTCACGCGCAGAGCCCGTGCTTGGTTCTCCTGCACCTCTGTCGCTCCCCCGCCGAGAATGATCACCGGAGCATGGGGATCGACCGCACGAATCTCTTTCAAAACGATGAGTCCATCCATCTCCGGCATCCGCAGATCCAACAGCGTGACTCGGGGAACGTGCTTCCGAAAGAGGTTAAGACCTTCACGCCCGCTCGTGGTGGAAATGACCTGGTACCCGTGGCGAGTAAACACGTTCTGCAGCAAATCGCAGTTCATTTGATCGTCATCGACAACCAGGATCTTAATCATCGATTTTTACCCTCCGGGCCCACGTGCCTACCGCTCACGCATGAGTCTGCCAGCGAAGAAAGAGTAGCACGGAATCTGGAATACAAGAAGAAAAATGCAGAGTTATGAGCACGCAGTCGGCTGGCCGAAGAGGGCCGCCACAAACGCTTCGGGATTGAAATCCTGGAGATCGTCGATTCCTTCCCCAACACCGATCAGACGAACAGGAATGTTGAGCTCTTCGGCAATCGCGACGACAATGCCCCCACGCGCCGTGCCATCAAGCTTCGTCAAGACTATGCCCGTCACCCCCACGGCTTCGTGGAACTGGCGGGCTTGAGCCAGCGCGTTTTGCCCAACCGTCGCATCCAATACCAACAACACTTCGTGGGGGGCTCCCGGTAATTCCTGGCCGATGACACGCTTGATCTTGCGCAATTCATCCATAAGATTGGATTTGGTATGCAGCCGGCCGGCCGTATCGATGAGTACCACATCCGCCGCGCGTGCCTTCGCTGCCGCAATTCCGTCGAACGCAACCGCCGCCGGATCAGCCCCGTGACGCTGACGAATGACTTTGGCTCCGATTCGATCCGCCCACACTTGTAGCTGATCGATCGCCGCCGCGCGGAACGTATCTCCGGCGACAAGCAACGGCTGCCGTCCGCCTTGCGCCAACCGCTGCGCCATTTTGGCGATCGTCGTCGTCTTACCCACTCCATTCACTCCAACCGCCAGGATGACGAAAGGTTTGGGCCCTTGATCGATCAACTGTTCGAGCGACGGTCCGGAGACCGGCTTGAGCACATCGTACAGCGTCCGGCTTAACACGTTTTGGATTCCATGCGACGTCGCTGCGTCAACGCCGCGCGCACGCTCAGTCACCTGGAGCATCAGCCGATCGACGACACGAGCGCCAAGATCGGCGCTGAGCAGCGCTGCTTCGAGTTCTTCGAGAAGAGCCGGATCCGGAGTACGTCCGAGAAACCGGTCGAGCGACTGCCGCATCGCATGCCGGGTCTTGCCGAGTCCCTCGTTCAAGCGTTGAAACCATCCCACCGTCAGAGTCTCCTCTCCGTCTTTACCGTCCGATGACCCACCAGACGCGGGGCAGAACCAATTACCCTCAAGAGTTGCCGTTCACGCCGATGCATGCGGGCCGCTTCTTTCTCACCTCGCTCATGATCATATCCGCACAAATGCAGTACTCCATGCACCAGCAGGGATACGATTTCCTTATCCAATTGACCCCCGGCCTCAATAGCCTGACGACGCGCCTGCGGGACCGAGATTACCACATCGCCAAGCATGTTCATCGGGAACCTCGTGGCATGGGGCGCGAGCGCTTCTCGCATAGGGAAGGCTAACACGTCCGTCGTTCGATCTTTCTTGCGATACAGTCTATTGAGACGGCGCATGCGGCGATCGCCCGCCAGTTCTATGCTCAATTCAGACTGTTGTTCTCCGACCGCGTCCAAAACCAACTCCGCCACACGCACCAATGCCGCCCGCCGTATGACCGGCCGTTTGACACGAACGAAAAGATAGACAGCCATTTAGTGAGATTGGCCCGAGGGACCCTGAGTGGATTTCCGAGGTCCGGGCGATAGCTGCTGAGACGATGTCTGGTTCCGTGCTTGACCGGTCATCTCCATGCGGCGATCATATGCCTTGATAATATCCTGGACTAACCGGTGCCGAACGACGTCTCGCTCATCGAAGTAAATGAACTCGATGCCGTCGATCCCGTGCAGAATCTCCTTGACTTCGATGAGACCCGATACCCGATCGTTCGGCAAATCCACTTGGGTGATATCGCCCGTGACGACGACTTTCGAATGGAACCCCATCCGTGTCAGAAACATCTTCATCTGCTCCGCCGTGGCATTCTGCGCTTCGTCCAGAATGACGAACGAATCATTCAACGTCCGGCCACGCATGAAAGCCAGCGGCGCGATTTCGATATCGCCTCGCTCAATCAGGCGGTTGGCCCGCTCCATATCCATCATGTCGAACAAGGCATCATAGAGTGGGCGCAGATACGGATTCACCTTCTCATACATATCGCCAGGCAGAAATCCAAGCTTCTCTCCGGCCTCGACTGCAGGCCGCGCAAGCACGATCCGGCTCACCTCTTTCTTCATCAACGCACTCACGGCCATGGCCATGGCCAGATACGTCTTGCCCGTCCCGGCTGGTCCGATCGCAATTACAATATCGTGCTGTTCAATCGCTTCGATGTAGGCTTTTTGAGTCGGCGAC
>JABMDH010000057.1:12435-18917 GCA_015904075.1 Nitrospira sp. | reverse complement strand
CATCGGATGCGGGTGGCATGGACACGATCTTCGGAGGGCTATTGCCGACCTTGACAGAAACAGAACGAACCGAATTCCCTGTTGATGAAGAGTCTCGCACAGTCACTTCCACCACAATATGGTCTTGCGGAATGAATCCGGTCGTCATGAGGAACGGCTCATCGCTTTCTTTGATCACGACCCCGTTCTTGAACCAGCGATACGATACATCGATCCGGTCGTGATCGGGATCGCTCGCCTCAACCTGCGCCTCTACATTCTCACCGATAACAATGGGCTGCGGGGTAACGGTGACACCGGATATGTGAGGTGGCGTGTTGCCGACCACAACAGCGGCCGTTCGATAGGCCTTGCCTGTCTGAGCCCCATCTGCAGGAACGATTTCGACACTCACCATCTGTCCTCGCCGCAAGTGCTCTGGCGCCAGCGTAGGAGACGTTTGGCCTGCTAGAGCTGTCCCATCCGCATGCCACTGATAACGGAAGGACACGGCTTCGCGATCGGGGTCTTCGGCCTCGACTTGAACTTTCACCAGTGAGTCGAGCGATAGAGGGTTGTTCAGAACCCTGGCAGATAAAACAACGGGTGGTCCGTTGTTCCCAACGGCCGGAGCCGCCTTCACAGATTCCACTGGCCCTTCTCTTGTGCAAGCGACTCCCGCCAGCATCATGGGCAAGCAGAAAAAGAGAAGGGGAAACTGTACTGAGCCAGGACGGAGCATGCGAATATTCAAAACCCTAGCATTGAAAAGTCTTTCCGAAATAGGGAACCAGGTCCTGGCGCGCTTTTCTCGCCACGACCTGGCAAATATGACTCCCCACGGCTTCCCACGATCTCAATCGCGCTGATGAACCCAACTCACAAAGCGACTATAGTAGCCCGTGAGCGACGCCTGTGTTTGGCTGAATGCTCCCGTGCTTTGCTGGAAGTTGAGGGTTCCTCCCTCACCCAAGTGCATCGTACCTGACGATGCCAAACCGACGCCGAGGCTGACTTTCGTCGTCACGTTCGTGTTCAAGCCAGACACAGCCGTGCCGATCACCGGCGTTGCTGCGGCCGTCCCGGTTTTGTAGAACAACGCATAGAGATAGCTTCGTCCATCTGATACGCAGAGGTCGTTGGTTGGGGTGAAGGTCGGGAAGAAAATCGTCCCGGCGATCAACGTGGGATTGACTATCGACCGTTCGGCTGCATAATTGGTCCCTGCAATAGTCACAGGCCTAGGCAGGGTCACACGCCATCCATCCCTACTTTGAACAAGGCCGACCATTGACGTGGTCCCAGTGCCGTTGACACTTGTCACACTGGCGTTGGTCGGATCGGTCACCTGATTGGTCCCCGTACTACAGATTAAGCAAACCACGGCATTTGTCACATCCACAAGATCATTATCCCAGCAGTTAAAGACGCTCGACTCTGTACAGGCGCCGTTCGTAACGGAATCTTTGATTCCATAGAGCCGCTGAATGCTATTATCAGCCTTGTCAACGTTGGCAAAGTATCGACCGGTGCCGAAAAAGACCCAGACCAAATTGGCGTCATCAATCGTCACAGCAGGCGCTGAAGCCATTGGCCCGACCTCCAAATTCGTCCCGGATGGAGCGTCGAAGAAGGTATCGATCACCTCGGTCGGAGTACGATCCGCTCCATTCGCAATTCCCCACGTCGTCGGGCTACAAGGATTGGCCGGGCAACTCATTTTCAGACGATACATTTTGCCTCGCCAAGGTAGCGCTCCGTCATGGATCGTCCGACCGGCATAGGCCACATCGGTTCGCCAATCCAGATTATTATCGACAGCCACAACATGGCCCATGAACGAATTCCAGCTTCCTACCGGCATTCTCGTCACATTGGCAAATCCCACACCCGGCCCCGCCTTCAAGTCCACGACGTACAACTTGGCTGTTTGGGGCGAAGCAGGAAGTGGCGGTGTCGGCAGATCCGCGTTATAGCCGTTCGGGCCGGACCCGAAGATCACGTACCACTTCTCGTTTGTCGGATCGATAGAGGAATCCGTCTGCGGGTTTATACGAGCGACGGTCGGATAGGACGTCGTCAATCCCAACCCGGCAGATCCAAAACTCCACAAGAGCTTCGGCGCGACTTCCGGATTGGTGATATCGAGCACAAAGTAAGCGCTATAGAATGTCCTTGGAACTCCCCCGATCGTCACAGTCATTGGCGGAGCTCCTCCACCGGCGATACAGCTGCCGCAGCTGCCACCCAGGCGGAATCCTCCGATTAAAATTGTTCCCCATCCGCCCGGATGATCGGCATCGGGCGTAAAGATTCTCGCCTCTGCGATCGTCGGTTTGAGATCGACATAATACACATGCGAATAGTCGGTCCTGGCCAGCCATTGCAATTGCGGCAAGAGTTGATAGGGGACGAACGACCACTTTTCCGCTCCCAGGTTCTCACCGCTCGAATTATCGGTGGGATTTTTCGTGAACCAGCCATGCTCAACCGTGGCAGGCGTCGCCGGATTATCCCCTTTGTGATAATACCCGCCGTTGAATGCGTGGAGCATGCCGTCATTGGCGCCGACATACACCATCTGGCGCCTCGTCCGGTACTTTTTATAAAAATCTGTGTAAGTCGCATCTCCATACTGAAGGTCGTATCGAGCCTTGGGAGCCGCCACAACAGCAGGTGTCGAGTGGATCGGATCTCCTAACTTCCAAACCTGGTACGATCCACTGCCGACTGGAACCTCGAGCATTCTCGTCCGCAATCCGGTCACTTCTCTACCAAGGATAAACTCGATCAGGTTCGTGGCATTTGATCCCCCGGCGCAGGAGTCGCCCGCGTAGCGGAGGTACTCGCGCAGCGCCGTGCAATTGGCCGTACTGAAGTCCATCTCCTCACCGATATCGACCAAGCCGTCGTTGTCCTGATCCACCCAGGTACGCACCTTGCGGGAACTCCAGTTCGTCAGCGCCAGCTCCTTTCCCGCTTCCCATATCGGCACAACCGATTTGAGATCGGCGGTAATGACCGGAGTGGTACTGTCAGCGACTCCATCCCCGTTGGCATCATTGAATTTATCAACCAATACCTGCTTATAGGTTGGACTCAATGGATTGTTGTCATAGCGGGTCGTGATGATCAGGTCTTGTGTGTAATCCAGAACCGCATCCTGGACCGTGTCTTCACGGAAGTTTCCGAAGGTATCGATAAAGAGCCCTTGGGTATAGCCGATCCATTTCACATTCGCTCCACCTTGCCCCACATCATTCGTAAAGAAGTAGGCTTGGTAGACACTGCCTTCTCCCGTAGCCGATGTGGCCAACACGGAAATGGATGTCCCTGATGCGCTTTTCCTGAGAATCGAGGTGATGGCGGCCATCAACCGCTCTTGGAGATCATCAACATTCGACGACTCAAAATAGTTGTCCGGAATGCCGTCCGTCCCAGGCGCCCCGGTCGCATTAATGACCCTATCCCATTCCGTAACTAGATCCGGTATCCCATTGTTATTCGTATCCTCAAACCCTCCCAGCTGCGCTGTATGCATCAAAATTTCACGCCCGGAGATGTTCCCGAAGGCAAAGAATGTGTACACGGTCACATTTTGCAAACCGGGCAAACAATGGCCGGTGACGTTCAATACGGCAATGATTCCATCCGCTGTTCCGTTACAAGGCCGCAGATCATTCGTATGGGCCCAATAGGCCACATCGTCCAGATAATGGGCTCCATTACCCCCATAGAGTGCCCTGTGCTCACCGAGAAGAAAGGTTGCCTGAGGCAGCGTGCTTAGACCTCGAGGAGTAAAGCCGATTGGAGTGGCCGGCAATGGAAGAACAAAATTGACATTCAGCGGCAACCTTTCCATGCTCAAGGGAGCAGTGAATGCGACTTGGCTTTCAGCACTGAGAACATTGGCCGGCGTCGCCACAATCATGGCATTGCGACTAATGGCCGCCGAGCGCGCAAAGAGTAGACGGTTATAGAGATTGCTTGTCGCCTCATTGAGTTCGTGCCGAGCATACATCGCGGTGAAATTGGGGGCTGCGATTCCTGCGGTAATCCCTAGAATGGCAACGACAATCATGATTTCGACCAGCGTGAATCCTCGCTGGCGAGTGTCAGATCGCGTGCCTGCTCGTCGTTGATACAACATGACAGCCCCTGAGCGAGCAAGGGGCATGCCGCTAGACCTGGAGCAATGATGCAGCACAACCCGTTGTATTTACTTTGCTATTTAATTCTTAACAAAGAGGGGTGCGCCGCTTTTCGTGCAGCCCGACGACAATGTTCGGCGCGAGGAGAAGAGGCCAGTGTTTGCCTCACACCCTAAGAACAGAGAAAACACAGGCCGGCATAGCCGACTTTTCTCGTAGCCAACTGCGCCGTCCCCAGATGACAGGACCACCCGTGGCAGGTCGGAATTGATCAGGTTCTCGCGAAGGCTATACGCCGACTCCAGCTATAGCTGGAGGGGTTAGTTGGAGGATACTTGCGCAGATCTTTTTCTGGCGCTTCCGGGTTTAGCATGGGTACAGATCGAGCCCGCCGCAGCGAAAGTAAATCGCCGTCTTGAAGTGCTCGGTATTGCGGAAGCCGCAGGCCATGCTCTTGATCTTCTGAATCTGGCTGTTGAGCCCTTCACTCATCGCGTTGGTCACCGGGTGCTGGTAGTAGGTCACGATGTTGTCGATGTGCCGACGAATCGTCTCCGCCGCCTTCCGAATGGGTTCCAGTCGGCTGTGCGTCGCCCAGAAGTACCACTGCTTCCAGAACTTCCAGCCTGACGCCGGATAGACGTACTGCCAGAGACACCGCAAGGCTTCTTTGATCGCCCACGCGCGTCCCACCTTGAGCTCCTGGCGCCGCAACGCAGTGAACTCCTCGCGCCGTCGCGCGGGTACATTCTCTCGACTGTAGAGCCACAGGTACTTGCTGCCCTTGAGCGTCTCGTCGCCTGACGCCATCAACTCTCGGTGCTCTTGCTTGCGGACCGTATCCACCGCCTTGCCGATGTAGCCCATGACATGGAATCGGTCGAAGACGATTTTGTCGGTCGCATCAGGTACCTGCGCCCGCGTCGCCTGGATGTAGGGCTCCCACATGTCCATCGCCACGGCCTCAATGCCGTCGAGTTGCGCCGGCGTCAGCCCGGCGTAGTAGCCGTCGAGACTCTCCTGCTTCCGATCTTCGGCAATGTGCTCCACCGTGCCTTCGTCCAAGTTGCAGACCAACGTGAGGTAGCGGTGGCCCTTGGCCACGGCCTTCTCATCCACGCCAATTCGGCGCATGACCCGCGCCTGCTTGCGGGCACGCCCCCGCGTGACTGCCCGCTGCATCACCCCCCAGGCCTCGTCCCAGCTGATCCGCAAGATCCTCGTGGCCCCGCTCACGTCGCATTGGCCCAACACGTCGATGGCCAGGCGCTCAAAGAGGAGCGTGAACCGCGATCGTGGCGCCGCCCATGGCACCGTGACCTGGACCACACCGTGTGCCTCACAGTCCACCCGTGGGATGCGCGCATGCAGATGGGTCTGGAACTGGCAACTGTCCAGATGCCGCCAGGTTCGTTCCTCGGCGTGATCGTAGAGCGGAAGCCTCTCGCGACACTGAGGACATTCCCACGCCGCGCCCTCTGGGTGCTCGGCCCATACCTCCACACACTGCCCTTGGACATCCAGGTGCACACGGCTCACGGTCCACGGCGACTGCAGGCCCAACAGGTATTGATAGAGTGCGATGTCTTGCATGGTCGGTCCCTCCTGGGCCGACCATCCTAGCCGTTCACCCTACCCACGGGAAACCCGGAAGCGCCCCATTTTTTACGTGTGTCAGCCTGTTGTCGGTAAGCGCCGTGGTCGTGGCTAATCCGGCCATGTTACCAACGCATCCAGGCTATCCAATGGACAACGCAGTTGATCCGGTGTATGGACAGTCTCTCGCAAATAACCCGGGCCAGCCCAAGACCATCGCGGAGAAAGCGCTCACCGAGGCGGCGATTGCCAATGATGGGCACTCAAAGCAACATCTGCCCATCAATCAAAACGATTTGCGTTTGCTGGAGAAACCGGGTGCCGGGTTGCTCCCGAAAGTGCAAGGGCCAAACATCAAAATCGACCCACCGGTGAGAAGTGGCATGAAGGTGAATGCGTCACCGAAGTGAGGGGCTGTTGGTACACTGATACTGTTGGCGGATCACGATGAGCGTCTGAGGGGAGCCTCACGTGCTGGTTTGGAAGGAACGGGCAGGAAATGCCTATTTTACTATCGACTGCGAATTATCACATTCGGCAACCAGACGCCACTCTGCGCTTCCCAAGATGCTGACAACTGGCTGCCGAGTGTGGGCGTTTATTTGCTCATAGCCATGCTGTCATGCTGCATGCCGCTGTCGGCTTTCATGCCGTTGCCATGGGCTTCGCCCGACGCCGTCACGGTCGGCTTGGCAAACGACGCCTCGCCGAGCAGTACTTCCGCATAGGTGCACCATATTTGGACCTTGGCAATAT
>JABMDH010000057.1:9175-12335 GCA_015904075.1 Nitrospira sp. | reverse complement strand
AAGAGACAGAAACGGACAGTGATAATACCGGCTGAGTGCCGCCCCAAGTTCTTCCTCTGACACGTGGTAGCGGTTGAGCAGCAGCGCTTCCTGTTCAATTTCCTGGCTCGCGACTGCTTCGATTGCGTCATCTAGCGTTGCCTTACTGATGACAGTGCGATAGACGACATAGTCTCGGATGCTGCGAGTCCATGTGCGTTTGAACTGTGGTGACTGACAAGCTTTCTTTGGGAGAGCCATCGCAACAATGTGCGATGGCCTGTCCTGTGAGATTGCCGGCTCGATCATGATGTGGTCCTCTTTCAATGACATTGTGCGGTGTTCTCAATACTGAGCAACCCAGGCGCCTGGCGCGCGATAGACCAGCGGAACCCCTCGATAGAGCCCCTGAGAAAGATCGTGGTCATACCACACTTCGAGCGTTCCGCCACCGCTTGAGAGAATCGTTCCTCCCGTCACAACCGCTCCATAGACTCTTGCGCTTCCGGCTACGGTAATGTTTCCAGCAGCTGAGAGCACGCCATTGAAATGCATTCGCGCGAGTTGAACGGGCGTTCGGATTTGATCTGCGACATGATCCGTATCCGGAGGGCTCAGCGCGGAGATTGACTGCCCCGATCCGATTGGCGCAAGCACAACATGGCCTTGCATGACCAGGTGACCTTCCCAATAGGCTATGTGAAGCCGTAGAGTTCCGAGATTGTCCTCGCGGGGCGCGGTTTGATCCAGCGTATCGATAAAAATCAAGCCCTGATTGTCTCCAGGACGTTTCGATTGAAACGCTGCCTCCGGAGTAAGCCCATACCCAGGCCTCACGACACCGTCTGGATATAAAAAGCCGTCAGAATCAATGGCGAAGTAACTGCCATGCCGTTGCGCAACTCTCTTGGTATATTCATAGTTCCATTGATCGAACTGCATGCCCGGCATCGGAATCTGTTGCGGATGGATGTTGTGTGGAAAAACCGGCTGTTCTCCGGTGGGCATCTGGGTGATATGCACATCCCCACCAACCCAGGCATCCATCCACCGATCTTCCCGTCGAATGGTCTCGTCATATCCCAGACCAGTTACCGGCGCGAGCGTGCTTTTTTCAGGAATCTCTTCAGCGAAGCCGACGACAAAATCTCCACCCACCTTGAGATCGCCCCAATGCGCGCTGGCCGGCGCCTCGTTTCCCAGCTGAAATAAGCCGAGGTGCTGGCTTACTTGCACGGCAGCACGAAGAGGCGGCAGATCGGCCGCGCCCAACTGCATTAGGACCGATTGGCGGAAAGGCGGATTCGTCTGAGTCGCGACCCTCACATCGACCGTACACAGCAACCCCGGTGTCGACGGAGCATAGACCTTAAGTTCTTCGATCCTTCCCAGATGGCGCAGGGCGTGAAACATCCCCTCCGTAGGATCGTTCAGCACTTGATCGTCGGATGGCGTGCCCGCGTCCAAATAGACATCGGGCTGACTCATGGTTCCCACAGATTGCGAACGGCCGGTGTGATCGAAGAATGAAGGCCTCCCCTCGGCATCACGATTCTTTTTTGCCACAAGAGAAGAGAAGGCCGATGCCGCCGATTTGGCCTGCTGGCTATGAAACCATGACACAACCACTTCACCAGCTGCATCAGCCAACTGTTGAGCAACCACAGCCTCTCGCCCTACATTGGAGCTGATTGCCTCCTGCCCAGCGAGATTCAAGATGGTGGCTCCCAGCAAAGACAGAATCAGCACAAGCACCATCGCCCCAATGAGCGCGATTCCCCGCTGGTTATTCGTTTTGCGGATACGTACCATGCGTACCTCCCTACGACCGAAGACTGACCTCTCTTACCGCATGATGTGTGGAGCGATTCGATTCGATCTCCACCACCACGCGCTTCACCTGTGACAGCTCAGACGTAGCGCGACCCCGGTCGTCTCGATACGCGAATCGGGCGTGTTCCAGTCCCCCAACGAGGGTACCGGCCCCTCCATCTACCATACGCATCAGCCGCAACAATCCCTGTTCATCATGTTTGGTGTAATACACAACATGGTTTCTCACTTCGACTGCTGCTCCTGTTGGGAATGCTGATTGAACCGGTTCTGCCAGTGTCAGGAGAGTGCGTTGTCCTGCACGAGCGAGACGATGCAGTTCACACGTGCGCAGCCCACAGATAGCGACCGACTTGCCTTCACCCCATCCTCTGCCGTCTTGCACCGCAAGAACCGATTGCCCCTGGGCAATGTCTCCGGTGGTTATCGTGCGCTGCGCATTGATATTCGCACGGAATTGAAATTCATCTGGATTCGCGATGACGATGGATTCAGCCGTTGCAAGACGCGCTTCCTGCTCAAACACGGCCAGCCCTAATCGAAGGTCTTGTTGATGCGCCAGATTACGTTGCTGCTTGGCAACATGCTCGCGCACGATGCTGAATGTCTCCAGCGCTGTCCCAAGCACAATGACACCCGCCGCCAGGCCGATCAGCAATTCTGCAAGGCAGACGCCGTTTATGCCCGAAAGAGCCGACGTTCTCTTTCCACGGTTTTCATGTGATACGGTCGCGCGGAGTTGGTTCATCGTCGCCCTACAAATGCGGGATTGGCGCGAAGTGTTGCCACCATAATGTCTTTGGGGCTGCCCTGACCGACATAGGAGGACACCGCTCGGATCGCCACCATGCCGACGGACCCTAGCGGTCCCGGACGATCTGTCTCAACACTCCACACCACTGTGATTCCCTTGCGCTCCAGCATAGCGGTGTAGATTCCATCGTCTGCCATGACGTCGGGATTCTGCCCGTCATCCTTCATCATGGTCTCAGGAACACCGTCGCCATCGAGATCGTCTTCAAGGAGATACGGCCACCGGACGGACTGCTTGACCTCCAATCGGGTCTGAGCCAGCTCCAGCGCCCTGCTGGTCAATGCTCCTTGGCGAGTATGCCCGGATGAGATCTGTACGGCTCCTATTGCCCCTATGAACGCGATCCCGGAAATCACCATTGCGATCATCACTTCGATAAGGCTGAACCCTGTTTCCTGTGCCTGCTTCCTCATAGAATCGACACCCTCCCGGTAATGCCGACGGTTACTGTTTGAGTCTGTCCTTCTTTGTTCCGGAGATGAATCGTCGTTGCCGTGGCCGATCGCCCACTGGGATGGAATAGGATTTCCAGAC
>JABMDH010000057.1:2445-9075 GCA_015904075.1 Nitrospira sp. | reverse complement strand
TATCAAGTGGAACTTCACCAAGTTCCTCGTCGGCACCGACGGCACGGTACTGAAACGCTATGCGCCGAGCGACAAGCCAGAGGCGATCGAGGCCGATCTGGCAGCGAGGCTGTAGGCGCCCGCAAAGCCCCTCCGCTGTCGAAAAATCAAAACGGTGAATAGGACCAGAAAAAGGTGTCAGTGTGCATTCAAGATCTTAATGCAACTCCTTGGGTCCTGGTTTGACCAGGATACTGGTGTTGGACTAGGACTTTGAACCAGAACAGGAACCATTTCGGCTTGAGGGACGAGAGTGAGGTCTCGCAATCCGACACCCCCGGCTGCCGCCACGCCCTCCATCTCCCGCCTCCCCGACCCCCGCGATAGACCAAACCGACAGGACAAGTTACAATGGCCGCGCTTCCCGGCTCGCTTCGCAACAGATTTTCCGGATACATCCTGTGGCAATCAGCACGACCTACATCGTCACCGTTCTGCTGGACGTCAACGAGATTCAGGACGTGGACGACCGGGCGGAAAGCCGCAGCTACATCGTCGGTGATCGCGAGTCCAAGCAGGCCGTTATCATCGATGCCGTCATCGAGAACGTCGAGCGCGACCTTCGACTCATCAACGAGCTTGGGCTGACCCTCCGCTTTGCCGTCGAAACGCACATCCACGCCGATCACATCACCGGCGCCTCGGCCATCAAAGATCGAACCGGCGCGCAGATCGTGTACGGCGGCGGCGCCAAGGGCGAGGTCACCGGCGCGGATCTGTTCCTGTTCGAGGGCGAGGCGCTGCGGCTCGGTCAGACGTCACTGACGGCGCTCGCAACCCCCGGTCATACGAACGGCTGCACGAGCTACGTGCTCCCCGGCGCCGTCTTCACGGGCGATGCGCTGTTCATCCGCGGCAACGGCCGGACCGATTTTCAGGGCGGCTCGCCGGAGAAACTGTTCGACTCCGTTCGGAAGAAACTGTTCGCGCTGCAGGACGACACGATCGTCTACCCCGGGCATGATTATCAGGGCCGAGTCTCTTCCACGATCGGCGAAGAAAAGCGATTCAACGAACGCCTCAACCTCTCGATCGACCGGGCGGCGTTCGTCGACATGATGAATCGGAGAAACGTGCCGCGTCCCGCCAAAATGGATATCGCCATCCCCGCCAACATGAGAGCCGGCCGGACCACCTGATGACTCAACATAAAGTGGATAGCTGAGCTAGGCTAGGAGAAGAACAACGGGAACATTCTGAATTTCACGGCGCCTAGAGAGGCAATGGTTCATTCGGCATTTCTGGTTCAGCCAGAGAACCGAAACCGGCAAAGCTCACCCCTCAATCCCCTCACGCCCATTCATGGTCACCCAGGGCACGGGCATTCGTGAACTCGGTGCTTTACCGGAACGGTGCGTTCAGCCTCGCATACCTTTCTCAAAGAACAATCCCCGGTTGATGTCTCCGATACTGAGCATCCCGACCAGCATGCCCTTCTCGACGACGGGAATGCGCCGGAAGTTCTTCAGCTCGACCGACGACAAAATCTCCGCCCACCTTGAGATCGCCCCAGTGCACACTGACCAGCGCCTCATTTCCAGGCTGAAAAATACCGAGACTCTGGCTCACTTGGACGGCAGCACGAAGAGGCGGCAGGTCAACAGTGCCCAACTGCATCAATACCGATTGCTGAAAAGGCGGATTCGTGTGCGTCGCGACCCGTACATCGACCGTGCATAATAACCCCGGCGTCGACGGAGCATAGACCTTGAGTGCTTCGATCCTTCCCAGGTGGCGCAGAGCATAAAACATCCCCATCCGAGGATCGTTCAATACTTGATTATCTGAGACTGCCCCTGTCTCCACGAGGACATCCGGCTGGCCCATGGTTCCAACAAATTGTGATCGGCCGGCTTGATCAAAGAATGAAAGGATCCCTTCAGCATCATAATTCCTTTTTGCCAAGGCTGTAGAGAAGGCTGAGCCCGCCGACTTCGCCTGTGGACTATGAAACCATGACACGACCACTTCACCAGCCGCATCAGCCAACTGTTGCGCAATCACAGCCTCTCGCCCTACATTGGAGCTGACGGCCTCCTGCCCGGCGAGATTCAAGATGGTGGATCCCAGCAAAGACAGAATCAGCACAAGCACCATCGCCCCGATGAGTGCGATTCCCCGCTGGGTATTCGTTTCTCGGATGCAGACCATGCCTGCCTCCCTACGACCGAAGACTGACCTCTCGTACAACATGATGCGTGGAGCGGCTTGATTCGATCTCAACCAATACGCGCTTCACCTGTGACGGTTCAGACGTGGCACGGCCACGATCGTCTCGATACGCGAATCGGATATTTTCCAGTCCCCCAACGAGAGTACCGGCCCCTCCATCCACCATACGCATCAACCGTAACAATCCCCGTTCATCAGGTTTGGTGTAGTACGCAACATGGTTTCTTACCTCGACTGATGCTCCTGTTGGGAACGCTGATTGAACCGGCTCAGATAGTGTAAGGAGAGTACGTTGTCCTGCACGCGCGAGTCGATGCAGTTCACACATACGCCGCCCACAGATGGCAACCACCTTGCCTTCCCCCCATCCACTGCCGTCTTGCACGGAAACAACCGATTGCCCCTGTACAACGTCGCCGGTGGTCGTCGTCCGTTGCGCATTAATATTCGCTCGAAATTGAAATTCGTCCGGACTCGCGATGACGATTGATTCAGCCGTCGCAAGACGCGCTTCCTGCTCAAGCACTGCCAGTCCTAATCGAAGGTCCTGTTGATACGCCAGGTCGCGCTGCTGCTTGGCAACATGCTGGCGCACGATATTGAAGGTCTCCAGTGCCGTCGCAAGTACAATGACTCCTGCCGCCAGGCCGATCAGCAATTCAGCGAGGCAGACACCGTTCATACCGGAAAGAGCTGACATCCTCTCCACACGGTTTACCCGTGATACGCTCGCGTGTAGTTGGCTCATCGTTGCCCCACAAATGCGGGATTAGCGCGCAGTGTTGCCACCATTACTTCTTTGGGGCCCCTGACCAGCATAGGAGGACACCGCTCGGATGGCTACCATGCCAACCGACCCTAGCGGCCCGGGGCGATCGGCCTCAACACTCCACACCACTGTGATTCCGTTGCGCTCCAGCATGGCAGTGTAGATTCCATCGTCTGCCATGGCGTCGGGGTTCTGCCCATCATCCTTCATCATGGTCTCAGGAATACCATCTTCATCGAGATCGTCTTCAAGGAGATAGGGCCACTGGACAGACTGCTTGACCTCTAAACGAGCCTGCGCCAACTCCAGCGCCCTGCTATCCAGTGCTCCTTGGCGACTATACCCGGAGGAGATCTGCACGGCTCCGATCGCTCCGATGAACGCAATCCCGGAAATCACCATCGCGATCATCACTTCAATAAGGCTGAATCCTTCGTCCTGTGCATGTCCTCTCATAAAATCGACACCCTCCCGGTAATGCCGACGGTTACCGTTTGAGTCTGCCCTTCTTTATTGCGGAGGTGAATCGTGGTCGCCGTAGCAGATCGTCCACTGGGATGAAACAGAATCTCTGGACCTGCGCTTGGTTCCTCGATATCTACCCCTTTATCTGCATAGTGATACACATGATGAGGTGTCGCCTCCGAACCATTGACAACCTGCGCGACAAGCGCCTGCTGCTCAAGGTCGAACGTAATGCGAACCCGATCACGGTGTGTGATAGCAAGCTGTCTCGCAAGGCGAAGTTCAGACGCGATCTCCTCTGTCACGCTACGGATTTGCACGCTCGAATTGACGGTCAGCAAGTTAGGAATCGCCAGAGCCGAGATGATGCCACTGACCGTAAGTACCACCATGAGCTCCATGAACGTGTGGCCTTCCTGTTTCATATACGCCTCTCTCACGTTTCCGGTTTCAGTTGAGTTCCTTGAGAAGCGATTGCATCTCAAGAGTCATGCCGCTCTTTGAGTGCGCTGTTGTGGATAGAGCGACCTGATGATGGCGATCGGGAAAGAGAGTTGAAGTTGTTGAATCAACGAGGCGAATTGAATGAATCACAAGCGCTGCCACCCGGGTGGAGCGCTTGTGAGCGGGAAAAATTCGGGTGCCGGCGCTGTGCCTCAAGAGATACAGTGCTTGATGAAGAGATACAGCGGATGAGGCACGGAGACCATAGGAGCGTGGGCTGGAAGAAGGACGATTACCCGGCCAGCAAGCCTAGGTACCAATCGAGGAGGGATTGCCCGAAGAATAACGAGACGACTGCGCCACAGACAAGAAACGGACCGAAGGGGATGTAATCCTCTCGCTTGATCACGTGCGCAGCAATCAGAGTCACCCCGACAAGCGAACCCAAAAGCGAACCAACCATGATCGTCATCAAGGCCGGTTTCCAGCCGAGAAACGCGCCGATCATCGCAAGCAGTTTGATATCGCCTCCACCCATCCCCTCTTTCCCGAACAGATAGGGACTCACCCAAGCAAGAAACCACAGGATTCCGCCCCCGACGCACAATCCGATCATACCATTGACCAAACCAAGCGGCAGAATGGTGGCGGCGCTGAGAAGCCCCACAGCGATGCCGGGGAACGTGATCGTATTGGGAATGATTTTGTGGGAGAGATCCGTTCCTGCCACGACCAACAGAGCCGAATAGTGGATCTGCTCACTAGAATTGAGAGTCAGGAAATTAGGCACTGCCAGAGCCGAAATGATGCCGGTGACCGCAAGCCCCACCATGAGTTCCATCAACGTGTGGCCTTCCTGTTTCATATACGCCTCTCTCAAATGTTCAGTTTCAGTTACGTTCCTTTGGAATGATTGCATCTCAAGAGTCATGCCGCTCTTTGAGTGCGATGTTGTGGATAGCACTGTCTGATGATGGCGATTGGCGGAGAGAGTTGAACTAGTTGAATCAACGAAGCGAATTGAATGCATCACAAGCGCTGCCACCCGGATGGAGTGCTTGTGAGAGGACAAGTTCGTAAGCCGATGCTGTTACTCGGGAGATACAGTGCTTCATGAAGAGATACAGCGGACGAGACACGGAGACCGTAAGAGCGTGGGATGGAAGAAGAACTATGAGCCAGCCAGCAAGCCTAGGTACCAATCGAGAAGGGGTTGCCCAAAAAATAACGAGATGACTGCGCCACAGACAAGAAACGGACCGAACGGGATATAGTCCTCTCGCTTGATCACGTGAGCAGCAATCAGGGCAACCCCGACAACCGAACCCAAGAGAGAACCAACCATAATCGTCATCAGAGCCGGTTTCCAGCCGAGGAACGCCCCGATCATCGCAAGCAGCTTGATGTCGCCTCCGCCCATTCCCTCTTTCCCGAACAGGTAGGGACTCACCCAGGCAAGAAACCACAGGATTCCGCCCCCGACGAGCAGTCCGATCACACCATTGACCAACCCAAGCGGCAGGATGGTGGCTGCACTGACAAGCCCCACAACGATGCCAGGAAATGTGATCGCATTGGGAATGATTTTGTGGGAGAGATCCGTTCCGGCTACAACCAACAGAGCCGAATAGAGCAGGCCATACACAACGGTGGACCAGCCGGGCCCGAAGAACCACAGAAGGCCGACATAACCTAAGGCATTGAGCGCCTCCACGACCGGATAGCGGATGGGGATGCGCACCTGACAATTTCGGCATCGCCCAAGCAGGATCAGATAGCTCACAACGGGAATGTTGTCGTACCAGGCAATCGGATGAGAGCAGGAGGGACAATGGGATCCGGGCCACGCAATCGATTCACGGCGGGGCAACCTATAGATACAGACATTGAGAAAACTGCCGATGAGGGCGCCAAACAGTACAGCAATTAGATAGATTGACAACATGATCTGGCACTCAATTGCACATGGAGGATAGACGTTCCCGTCATAATCATTAATTTTGTGACAGGCTGTTTACTGATGCAGAAACCCTGTGGAGTCGAAGATCCACCATTTACTTTCACCAGTGATCATTTCTATAATTCCCTCGCGATTTGTCCATATACGGCAGGTCGATTACAACCGACTCCCAGTATACCTGAATGGGCTGTTAGTCAAAGGAGAACTGATCAACATGGCAAAAGCAGTTGGGAAGCCACGGGCTCGGAAATCTCTGGCCGACCTTGAGCCTCCCCCGCGCGCAAAGCGTCCGGAATCATTGACGTCCCGAGAGCAGGAAATTCTAGAATTGATTTGGGCCGGCTTTAAGAATAAGGAAATCGGCCAGCGGTTAAAAATCAGCGTCAAAACCGTCGAAGCCCACCGGGCGAACATGATGAAGAAGATGCGGGTGTCCAATACGGCTCAGCTGCTGAAGACCGCCATTCAGGGCAACATGCTCAAGATCCGCTAAGGTTTGGTTGAGAGGCCTCGCTGGCGGGCTGCTTCGAACAGCAGCACCGCCGCAGAAGCCGACACGTTCAGTGATTGGACGTGGCCCCGCATGGGAATACGAATGCGTTCGTCACAGTGTTGCAGCAGCCCCGGCCTGATTCCTGTTCCTTCACCCCCGAACACCAGTCCGACCGGCCCGCGCAGATCAACATCCGTGTAGAGTTTGCTCGCAGCCGGTTCTACCCCATAGACCCACACACCCACAGCCTTCAATGACTCGATCAGCCGGCTCGTGTTCGTCACCCGC
>JABMDH010000057.1:0-2345 GCA_015904075.1 Nitrospira sp. | reverse complement strand
CGTGATGGGGGAAGATCAGATCCATCCCTCCGCCATGGATGTCGAATGTTTCGCCGAGATGTTTCATCGACATCGCAGAACATTCGATGTGCCAGCCTGGACGTCCCTGCCCCCACGGACTCGGCCATGCAGGCTCGCCCGGCTTGGCGCTTTTCCAGAGCGCAAAATCCATCGGGCCGCGCTTTCGTTCGTCGACATCCACGCGCGCTCCGGCCTGCAGATCATCCAGCCGACGTTTGGAGAGTCGGCCGTAGTCAGCATACTTCGGGACTTCAAAGTAGACGTCCCCGTCCATTTGATACGCGAGGCCTTTGGCGATCAAGGTTTCGGTCAACCGCACAATTTCGGCCATATGCTCGGTGGCTTTGGGTTCGATTGTAGCGGGTCGTACGCCCAGCCGTCCCATATCATCAGAATAGGCTTGAATGAACGTGGCCGTAATCTGCTCGCAACTTACCCCTTGTTCATTCGCCCGTTTGATAATCTTATCGTCAACGTCGGTGAAGTTCTTCACAAACTCGACTCGATACCCGACGCGTTCGAGATACCGGCGAATCACATCGAATACCAGCGCGCTTCTGGCATGGCCGATATGACAATAGTCGTAGACCGTGACCCCGCAGACATACATCCGCACGGTGTCCGGCACCAACGGTTCAAACGATTCCTTCTTGCCGGTGAGGGTGTTGTAAATTCTAAGCATCGAAGAGGCCACTATTGAGGAGTGGGACTGCGTTTCGGCCAATGCGACCAGAGAAAATATCCCAGAGCGATCGCCAAGAACAGTCCGATGACTATATCGAATTGATGGAAGTAATCACGGAGATGCTCCCACTCTTCTCCCATCTTCACGCCGATATAGGCCAACAGATAGCACCAGGGCAAGGCGCCGATGAAGGTGAGGAGCACAAACCGCGGGAAATTCATCCGCGCGATTCCAGCCGGCAAGGAGATGAAGGTCCGCACCACCGGCAACATCCGGCCGAAGAACACCGCGGCTTCGCCGTACTTAAGAAACCACCGATCGGCAATATCGAGGTCATGATGCGACACCAGAACATAGGGCCCATAGCGTTCGACGAGCGGCCGCCCACCCCACACCCCCGCATAGTACGCGACGATCGACCCGATCACGTTGCCGACCGCGCCGGCCAGCGTCACTCCCAGCATGGTGAACTGCCCGGTCGTCACGAGATACCCGGAGAATGGCATGATGATCTCGCTCGGCAAGGGAATACAGGCGCTTTCGACCGCCATGGTAAACACAATGCCGCCATAGCCGAACTTGGAAATGCAGGCAATGACGAATCGGCTGAGTTCACTGATGATACTTTCAATAAATCCACCGATCACAGATTCAGCTCCTGCGTGTGACAGATGATCGTTGAGGAGAAATCAACCGACGGGAGCCCTGTGTGACGATCGGTTCCCACGCGCGAAAGCGATCGAGCACGCCATGGTGGGTGCTGTCGAGACGGATGGGCGTGATGGAGACCAGGCCCTCTTCGATTGCCTCATGGTCAGCATCCTTGCTGCGACTCCACGAAATGCGCTTCCCGGCGATCCAATAGTATTTGCGTCCGTGGGGGTCGAGCTTTTCGATAATCGGATTGTCAAAACGGCGGCGGCTGAGGCAGGTCACACGCGTGCCCGTGATCGCCCGTCGTGGCCGATCCGGGATGTTGACGTTCAGCAGCGTTTCCTCCGGCAAACCCTGGGCGAGTACCAGCCGGACCACCCGTGCAGCATAGGTCGCGCCGACGGCAAAGCGAAAATCCTCTCCGCCCTCCTGGGAGACGGCCACTGACGGTACACCCAGGATCGTCCCTTCCATCGCCGCGGAAACGGTTCCTGAATACATCACATCGTCTCCGAGGTTGACGCCCTTGTTGATGCCGGACACCAGAATGGACGGAGCTTTCGGCATGATTTTAAGCAGCGCCAAATTGACACAATCCACCGGCGTCCCATTCACCGAGAAGGTACGTAGCGCAAGACGATGGACCCGCAAAGGTTTGTGCAATGTCACCGCATGCGCCACCGCCGTGCGCTCTCGGTCCGGAGCCACCATCCACACTTCGCCGATGGCAGAAAGCGCCTTAGCCAGGGCCTGGATTCCCGGGGACTGAATGCCGTCATCGTTGGTGACGAGGATGCGCATGACTCACTCGCAACAAAAAAAGCTGCGCAAGGCAGCTCCTAGTAAAACCGGTGAGGGGTAAGGCGTGAGGGGGTGAACGGTCTATTTCTCCTACCCCAATGCTACGTCGGATGCCCTACCCTTCATGGCTCACTTCAATTTGGTCGGGGCGGCGGGATTTGAACCCACGACCACTCGCACCCCA
>JABMDH010000056.1:48029-57899 GCA_015904075.1 Nitrospira sp. | reverse complement strand
GCCGAGTCGGTTCAATGGCTCGAGCAACATTTGCAGCAATACAAGGGTACGGTCATTGCCGTGACCCACGACCGCTACTTCCTCGACAACGTGGCCGGATGGATTCTGGAATTGGACCGTGGCCACGGCATTCCCTTCCAGGGCAACTACACGTCCTGGTTGGAGCAGAAGAAAGATCGATTGGAAAAGGAAGAGAAGGCGGAGTCGAAGCGCCAAAAGACGCTGGAACATGAACTCGAATGGATCAGAATGTCACCCAAGGCCCGTCAATCCAAGGGCAAGGCGCGGTTGAATCGCTATGAGGAGCTGGTCAATCAACGGCAAGACAATGTGGCGGAGGATTTGGAAATTTACATTCCGCCGGGACCACGGCTGGGCGACATCGTGGTTGAAGCCAAGGGGATCGGCAAGGCCTTCGGCGATAACCTGCTGTATGAGAACGTGAGTTTCAGCCTGCCGAAGGGCGGGATCGTCGGGGTGATCGGGCCGAACGGCGCCGGTAAAACCACCATGTTCAAGATGATCATCGGCAAGGAGAAGCCGGATGCGGGGTCGATCAAGATCGGCGAGACGGTGAAGCTCGGCTATGTCGATCAGGACCGCAGTTTGGACGGGAACAAAACGGTGTATGAAATCATTTCCGAAGGCCAGGACACCGTCAAGCTCGGCAAGATGGAGGTCAATGCCAGAGGCTACTGTGCCCGCTTCAACTTTGCCGGGAGCGATCAACAGAAGAAGGTGAAGGAGCTCTCAGGCGGCGAGCGCAATCGTGTCCACCTGGCTCGCATGCTGAAGGAGGGGGCGAATCTTATCATCCTGGACGAGCCGACGAACGATTTGGATGTGAATACCTTGCGGGCGCTGGAAGAAGGGCTGGAAAACTTCGCCGGCTGCGCCGTCATCAGCAGCCACGACCGGTGGTTCCTCGACCGTATTGCGACGCATATTCTGGCGTTTGAGGGCGACAGTAAAATCGTCTGGTTTGAGGGCAACTATAGTGAGTACGAAGCGGATCGGAAAAGACGGCTCGGCAAGGACGCCGATCAGCCCCACCGGATTCGCTACCGGAAACTCACGCGCCAGTAGAGATCTTCTGCGATCGTGCCTCGCGCGATAATCATCGCGCGGGGTGGGATCTCTTTCCCCTGACACCATTTGTCTCCGCACCGTCTCGTTGAGATGACGCCGCCTGTTTTGTAACCTCGCATAATCGCTGTCTTCCCTGCTGTTGCCCGAGTAGCTGATTTAGTCTGTTGGCCCTATCAAGAATCCCCGGCAAAGTCCGAGAAGATATGGAGGAGGAACATCCTTGTCCTTTCAGAGGGTGCAGGGGTCTGTGAATTGCAAAATCTGTGAATTTAAAAAATGGTTCTGCCGTGATGGTTCATGTCAGCCCTCTGCTCCGACACAGGTAGGGAATCTTGTCTTCAGTACGCATCTTTTGGTCCGGACATTGCCTGATTAGGATTCACCTCGTGACGTATAGGATGCCCGCATGATCTCTTCGTCTTCTGACAATCCTGCCGAACCGGTACGCCGTATGAGCGATGAGTACTGGGAGTTTGCCTTTGAAGGCAGCGGCATCGGTCTATGGGATTGGAATGTCGCCACAAACAGCGTGCGATTCTCCGGCGGATGGAAGGACATATTCGGCTATGCGCAGGATGAAGGGTCCTATCCTTTCCATCCGGACGACCAGCCGAAGTTTATGGCAGCGCTTCAGCAATGTATTCAGGATGAAACTCCGATGTTTGACGATGAACACTGGATGCGGTGCAAGGACGGCTCGTATAAATGGGTGTTTGAGCGAAATAAGATCGTTGCGCGGACGCCGGATGGCACACCTCTCCGCGTTCTCGGCACCTATACGGATATCACCGAACGAAAGAATCTCGAGCGGCGTCTGACGCTTCAGCATGAGGTGGCCAACGTACTGGCCGGCAACGAATCAGGATTGGACGATGCGATCGCTGCGATCCTGCAACCAGTTTGCGAAGCCTTGGGGTGGGATGAGGGGCTTCTGTGGGTGGTGGACGAACCGGCGCAGAGACTTCGATGCCATGCGAGGGCTTCTGTGGGTGGTGGACGAACCGGCTCAGAGACTTCGATGCCATGCGACGTGGATCACACCCTCCGTAGGATTGGCCGACTACGGGACCGCGAGCCGCGAGATGACCTTCCTGTCCGGCGTCGGGCTGCCGGGCCGGGTCTGGGCGAACGCACAACCTGCGTGGATTGAAGATGTGACTCGTGATGAGAATTTCCCGCGAGCCGCTCTGGCAAAACAGGCGGGTTTCCGCACGGCTGCGGCGTTTCCCGTCAAGTTAATGGATCGCGTTCATGCCGTGTTGGAATTTTTCCATCATGATGCCATACCGATAGATCCGTCGCTGATGATCACCTTCCAAGCCATTGCGGATCAGCTCAGCCAGCTCTGTTCGCGCAAGCGGACGGAAGAAGAGAGCCTCAAACGGGAAACGCTGTTCTCCCTGATGCTGAACACCGGACCCAGCTGTATCAAGCGTGTGGCCGCTGACGGGACTCTGCTGCACATAAACCCGGCCGGGCTCAAAATGATCGAAATTTGTGATGAAAAGGATGCAATCGGGCGATGTGTGTTTGACCTAGTGGTGTTTGAGCACCGGGCCTCTTTCATCGAGATGCACCAGTCGGTGATTGAGGGCAGCGCCCGAACGCTCCAGTTTGAATTTATAGGGCAACAAGGGACTCGGCGGTGGATGGAAACCTACGCAGTCCCGTTTCGGAATCCGGCTACGGGTCACATAGAGCACCTTGCGGTGACCAACGACATCACCGAGCGGAAGCGAATGGATGCGTTGTTGCAATCTTCCGAGGAGAAACTCCGACAGGCCCTTAAGGCCTCCAATATCGGCTTGTGGGATTGGAACACTGCGACCAACGAGGTACAGTTATCGCGAGAGTGGAAGGGCCAGCTCGGATATGAAGAAACGGAGCTGGCGGACACGTTTGAAAGTTGGGAGTCACGATTGCATCCAGACGATCGTGCCCGTGTCGTGGCCTACGTACAGCACTATCTCCAGAATCCGACAGCTGCGTTTCGACAGGACTTTCGTCTCCTCCATAAGGACGGGACCTATCGGTGGATCGACTCGCAGGCCTCGTTCATCACGGAACCAGACGGCCGGCGTGTGCGCTTGCTCGGCTCGCATACCGACATCACGGACCGCAAGCAGATGGAAGCCGAGCTGTCTGAGCGGGAGGAGCGGTTGCGGCTGTTTATCGAACACAGCCCGGTCGCCTTGGCCATGCTCGATCACGAGCTGCGCTATGTCGCCGTCAGTCACCGCTGGCGGATGGATTATCGTGTCGGCGACGGACCGCTGGTGGGCCGGAGCCACTATGAGGTCTTTCCGGATATTCCAGAACGGTGGAAGGCCATTCACCAGCGCTGTTTGGCCGGTGCCATTGAGAGCTGCGAGGAAGATCCGTTTATCCGCACCGACGGCCGCACGGAGTGGAGCCGGTGGGAAATTCGCCCCTGGCGGACCGTCGACGGGGCGGTCGGAGGGATCATCATCTTTTCCGAGGACATCACGACGCGCAAGCAGGCCCAAGAGGAACAGAAACTGTTTCGGGCCTTGCTGGACAAGGTCACAGACGCCATCGAGGTGATCGAGCCCTCCAGTGGACGGTTCCTGGACGGCAATCGGCAGTCGTATGAGAGCATCGGCTATACACGCAGTGAATTGTTGGCGTTAACCGTGCCGGAGATCGATCCGCTGGTCACCCAACCGGTCTTTCACGAATATATGCGGAACTTGCGGGAGACGAACGTTCCCTTGTGCCTCGAAAGCCTGCATCAGCGGAAAGACGGCACGACGTTTCCCGTTGAAGTCAGCGCCCAATTGCTCCGCCACGATCGGGACTATCTCGTCGCCATCGTGCGCGATATCACGGTTCGAAAACAGGCCGAGGAGGCACTCAAGGCCAGCGAGAACCGGCTCCGGCTTACCATTGAGATTGCGACCGACGGTTTGTGGGACTGGGACCTGATTACGCAACAGGCCTACTATAGCCAGAGTTGGATCAGGCTCTTAGGTCTTGAGCATGAGGAGAGTGCCCTCAACAATATTTCCGATTGGAAAACCCGCGTGCATTCGGAGGATAGTCCGTGGGTCGAGCAAGCGCTGAATGATCACCTGGAAGGGAGAATGCCAGGGTTTGTCATTGAGCATCGTGTTCGCCACCGCTCAGGCGAGTGGAAATGGTTTGCCATGCGTGGGAAGGTGACACGGTGGAATGAGGCCGGTCAGCCGGCCTGCATGATGGGCGCGATGACGGATATCACGGCGCGCCGCCTGTCCGATGCCGCCCTGGCGGAAGCCGCGCAGGAGCTTGAAAAAAAGAACCATGAATTGGAAGAGGCTCGCGACAAGGCCCTCGGTGCCGCGAAGATCAAATCCGAATTCCTGGCTACGATGAGCCATGAGATTCGGACGCCGATGAACGGGATCATCGGCATGACCGGGTTGCTATTGGAGACGACCCTCTCCGACGAACAGAAGGAATATGCCGACATGGTGCGCCGATCCGGCGAGCATCTGCTGGACATCATCAACGACATTTTGGACTTCTCCAAGATCGAAGCGGGCAAGATGAGTCTCGAGCGTCTCGGATTTGACGTACGGACGACCATTGAAGACACTCTCGCGCTTGTCTCAGAGCGCGCCTATGCCAAAGGCCTCGAACTTGCGTGCCTGGTGCAGTCCGACATACCGACCGGACTTCATGGCGACCCCGGCCGTCTGCGCCAGGTCCTGGTTAATCTGCTCGGTAACGCGATCAAGTTTACTGAACGGGGCGATGTCGTCCTCACGGTCACTCTGGGGGTTGACGAGAAGGCCGGAGCATCAAAGGATCTCATCGTGAAATTTGAGATCACAGACAGCGGGATCGGGCTGACGCCTGAGCAGCAGGCCAAGCTCTTCCAGCCTTTCACGCAAGCCGATGGGTCGACGACGCGCAAGTTCGGAGGGACAGGTTTGGGCTTGGCCATCTGCAAGAAGCTGGTGGAGTTGATGGGTGGACAGATCGGCGTCACGAGTAAGGGGGACGGAGCGGGTAGCACTTTCTGGTTCACCATCCGGTGCGAGGCTCAACCCGAGGATATTCGCTACGCCGCGCCGATTTCAGCCAGCCTCGCAGGCAACCGCACGCTCATCGTCGACGATCACGCCATGAGTCGGAAGACCCTGGAGTATCAGCTACGTGCGAAGGGCCTGGCCTACGAAAGCGCCGAAGGCGGGGCTCAGGCGTTGGACTTGCTGCGAACCGCTGCGGAGCGTGGCGCGCCGTTTGACCTGGCGATTTTGGATTTGCAGATGCCGGGCATGAATGGCCTGGAGTTGGCACGCCGGATTAAGGTGGAATCGCCGCTTAGTGCCACCCGTTTGATCCTCCTCACCTCGTTGGGACGGCGGGGCGATGCCAAAGCGGCACAAGATGCCGGGATCGCCGCCTACTTGACGAAACCGATCCGGCAATCTCAATTGTACAGTTGTCTCAGCCTTGTCCTGGCAAACGCATCTCCGACGGTCTCGGGTACGGCACACCCGCCGGCTCCGCTGATTACTCGCCATAGCCTGTCTGAAGCGCAGGCGCAGTCTCGCGGGCATATCCTTGTTGCGGAAGATAATCCCATTAATCAAAAGGTGGCGGTGAAAATGATCGAAAAACTCGGCTATCGGGTGGATATTGCCGGGAATGGGCGCGAGGCAGTTGAAGCCCTGGAGCGGATTCCTTATGCCGTAGTCCTGATGGATTGCCAGATGCCGGTGTTGGACGGATTTCAAGCTACCACTGCCATTCGCCGCCGAGAAGCCGGGGGGAAGCGAACGCCGATTATTGCCATGACGGCCAACGCGATGCAGGAGGACCGCGAGCAGTGTCTGAAGGCGGGGATGGATGATTTCATCAGCAAACCGGTTGCCAGTAAAGCCCTCGCTGAGACCTTGAATCGTTGGATGCCCGGTGATGCGTCTCTCCCGGAATCGGAATCGAGAGCTGCGTAGACATGAGGAGTTTTCCTGAAGGCCGTGCGACTATCTTTGCAACCACAACCGGGTGACTAGTCTGCGTGCTTGTCCTCTTTCCTGATTGCGTGTGTGGCCTCTTCCAACCGATAGTCTGAAGTCGTAGAATCTCCCTGCCATATGAGCCTGCCTGCTTCGATGGGATATCATCGGTGCCTGTAGGCAGGATCCACTCATCTAGCCGGTTGCCTCAATGCCATCTCTTCGAATAAACGGTTTCGCCAGGGATGTGTTATGACGACGCGTGTCGTTATTACGGGAGCGTCGGGACTCATCGGGCGTTATGTGATGACGTCGGCTGCTCGATGGGCGCCAGGCTGGGAGGTTCATGGGCTTACTCGTGCGGATCTTGACCTTACGGATCAGGCTGCTGTCGAGCGGATCTGGCAGCGGATCGACCCTCACGCCGTTATCCACTGCGCAGCCCTGAGCCGCACGAAGGATTGTGAGCATCAGCCCGAACTGCGGTGCCGGGCGGCCAAGTCCGGCAAGAGCCTGACGCTGTACACGGACGAATTCCGCTGCCCTCTTCCGGCCGGTGTGATTGCGCGAGCAGTCTGGGAAGTAGCCGGTAAGACCGTGCCGGGCCTCTATCATCTCGGTGGTCGGGAACGGTTGTCGCGCTGGGACATTGGACAGGCGCTGTTGCCATGGTATCCGGAACTGCAAGGCCGGCTTGTCGAGGGGTCCGCTCGCTCCCATGCCGGTGCACCGCGGCCTGCCGATCTCTCCCTGAATTGCGAGAAGATCCAGACCGTCTTGTCGTTTCCCATTCCAGGCTTTCGCAGTTGGCTGGAGGGTCGGATGCATCGAGACACCGATTTGTGGGACTATGAGCCCGGCGTGCCGTTAACGGGAAACATGAAGGATGCATAATGGGATCTGAAACCGAAATCATCGAATCCGACCCCTTGTCCCTTGTCGTGATGGCCTATCTTGTGATGGCGATCGTCATGGTATGGCTGTGGGTGTTGCAGCGGCGCGTGAAGAATGCCTCCATCGGGGATGTCGGATGGTGTCTGGGGCTCATGGCGGTGGTGCTCTGGTATACCACCCAAGCCGACAGCGGAATTGAGCGGATCGTGCTCACGGCGATGTTGGTGGTGTTCTATGCGGGACGGCTAGGGCGGTACATTCTTTTTGACCGCGTGATCGGACAACCGGAAGATGCCCGCTACCAACGCCTGCGGAAGAAATGGGGGGACTCAGAATCGGCCAAGATGTTCACGTATTTTCAGTTGCAAGCGCTGGCCGTGGCGGTTTTCTCCGTGCCGTTTCTGGTGCTGCTCTGGAATCCCAAGCCGCCATCCTCACTGATCGAGATAGTCGGGTTGTTGATCTGGGGTATCGCGGTGTCCGGCCAAACGAGAGCCGACCGGCAACTTGCGCACTTTCGCGCCGACCCACAGAACCATGGGCGCGTATGCCGGGACGGTCTCTGGCGCTACTCACGCCACCCCAACTATTTTTTTGAATGGCTCCATTGGTGTTCCTATGTCGTGATGACGATGGGCGCGCCCGGCTGGTTATTGACCTGGGTTGGACCGATTCTTATGGGCGCGCTGCTGCTGAAAGTCACCGGCATTCCACGGGCGGAGGAACAAGCGCTGGTGAGCCGTGGGGAGGAGTATCAGAACTATCAGCGGACGACGAACGCGTTCTTTCCGTGGTATCCGAAGAGCCAGTGATATGCAGTGAATACCCTGATGGGGTGCGAGTTACCGATCCTTCAAGTCTGCTAATCGGGCTTTGGCGAGTTCGGCTTGTTTACTGGAGGGATGGGCACGAATCAGTTCTTCGTAGAGCTCCCTTGCATGGGCTACATTATTTTGGTTTTCTTCGAACACGGCGGTCTCGAACAAGTCCTTGGCCTTGTCGGTGCAGCCCAGTATGAAGAGAAAACCAAGCGCGCAAAATATCGTGCGTGGGAATTTCATATCCATAGGTGGACAGCATCCTACTCATTTGACGCGCGTCTGTCCAGATGGCCGGATCATTTTTTGACCGGCTCGATCCCGTACCGGGGGGCTGTCATTCCCTCGTGCCGGCATGTAGGGCATCGGCTCGGTCTCGTCAACTTTGTCCGATTCCGAAACACGAATCCGCAGTCGAAACAGGCAGCCGGTTCCAGCACGAATCGTTGTGTGCGATCCCGCGCCAGCGTCTTGACTACATGCGGAAGATGTTCTTCAACCAACCGTTCCGCAATGCCTACCATCTGTGCCAGTTGATAAGACGATAGCCGTGTGCCGATCAGCAGCTCGATAATCCGCTGGCGGACGGTGCGTTCGGGCGGCGGCATGAGACATGGTACGCACAAGGAAAAGGAAAAACCAGCGCGAGGAAATTGCAAGTGTCGGGCATCATATTTCGCGTTTCCCGGAAAAATGATCCGGAAACTCGAAACCAGAAACTTCCCCGCGTATTCCGTGGAGCATAATTTCGCAATGTAACGTCATGAATAATGTGGGTTAAGGGTTGAACCTCAGCACCCATATCTGTCAAAATTCACCGTTGCGTAAGCGCTGAGGCCTTTACCCGTCAGTCTTGGCCGGACATGCCCGCTTGAACAGTTATCGACGACTTCGAATAAGCACGAGCGTCTCTCAAGGAGGTTTGAGGAGATGAAGTTCCTCGCAGTTCACCCCGGTCCCTTGATGTACACCAAAATTTATTTGCGGCTGGAACCACTTGGTTTGGAGATGGTGGCACAAGCCGTTCGGCAGGCAGGGCATGACGTCCAGCTGATCGATCTGCAGGCCGATACCTGGAAGGACTATGAGGCGCTCATTCGGTCGTGGAAGCCCGATGTCATCGCGTTCGGATGTAATTATCTCGCAAACGTTCCTGAAATCGTGGATTTGGCCAAACTCACCAAGAAAGAATTGCCGCATTCCTTCGTCTTCGTCGGGGGCCATAGTGCGTCCTTTGTGGCGCAAGACTTTTTGAAGCACGGCGATGGCGCCATCGATTGTGTGCTGAGGGGCGAAGGTGAAGTCACAGCTCCCAAACTGATGGAAGCGGTGGAGCAGGACCGGAAGGCGATTAACAAGGTTCCTGGCGTCGTCACGCTCGATGGGGAAGGACCGCCGCCGCAATTTATCGAGAATCTGGACAATATTCGTCCGGCGCGCGATCTGTTGCGGAACCGGCACAAGTATTTCATCGGCGTGCTGGATCCGTGCGCGTCCGTCGAGTTTGCGCGAGGCTGTCCGTGGGATTGCTCCTTCTGCAGCGCCTGGACCTTCTATGGACGCAGTTATCGCATGGTCAGTCCGGAGAAAGCCGTTGAAGATCTGGAGCAGGTTCAAGAACCGGGTATTTTCCTGGTCGATGACGTGGCGTTCATCCAGGGCAAGCAGGGCATGGAGATCGGTGAAGCGGTCGCGCGGCGTGGGATCAAGAAGCAGTACTACATGGAAACACGCGGCGATGTCCTTCTGCGCAACAAGGAAGTCTTCCAGTTCTGGAAGACGCTTGGGCTCCAGTACATGTTCCTCGGTGTGGAAGCCATCGATGCCGAAGGCCTCAAGATGCACCGCAAGCGCATCTCGTTGGGCAAAAACTTCGAGGCGCTGGAATTTGCCCGGTCCCTCGGGATTACCGTGGCGATCAATCTCATCGCCGATCCGGATTGGGATCGTCAACGGTTCGAAGTCATCCGGCAGTGGTGCTTGGAAATTCCTGAGATCGTCAATATCAGCGTCAATACGCCATACCCCGGTACCGAGAGCTGGCTCACGGAATCTCGCAAACTCCACACGCGGGATTACCGCCTCTTTGACATTCAGCATGC
>JABMDH010000056.1:40914-47929 GCA_015904075.1 Nitrospira sp. | reverse complement strand
CACCGCGGCCTGTCGATCTCTCTCTGAATTGCGAGAAGATCCAGGCCGTCTTATCGTTTGCCATTCCGGGCTTTCGCAGTTGGCTGGAGCGTCGGATGCATCGAGACACCGATTTGTGGGACTATGAGCCCGGCGTGCCGTAAAAGATAACAATGAAGGATGCATGATGGGATCTGAAACCGAACTAATCGAATCCGACCCCTTATCCCTTGTCCTGATGGCCTATCTTGTGATGGCCATCGTCATGGCGTGGCTGTGGGCATTGCAGCGGCGCGTGAAGAATGCCGCCATCGGGGATGTCGGATGGTGTCTGGGGCTCATGGCGGTGGTGCTCTGGTATACCACTCAAGCCGACACCGGGATCGAGCGGGTCGTGCTCACGGCGATGTTGGTGGTGTTCTATGCAGGACGCTTGGGGCGCTACATTCTCTTCGAGCGCGTGATCGGAAAACCGGAAGACCCCCGCTATCGCCGGCTGCGGAAGGAATGGGGGGATTCAGAGACGGTCAAGATGTTCGTCTATTTTCAGCTGCAAGCGTTCTCCGTCGCGGCCTTTTCGCTGCCGTTTCTGGTGCTGCTCTGGAATCCCAGACCTCCGACTGCGTTGATCGAACTGGTCGGGTTGTTGATCTGGGGTGTGGCGGTGTCCGGTGAAACGAGGGCTGACCGGCAGCTCGCGCTTTTTCGTGCCGATCCACAGAACCATGGGCGCGTCTGTCGAGACGGTCTCTGGCGCTACTCACGCCATCCCAACTATTTTTTCGAATGGCTCCATTGGTGTTCCTATGTCGTGATGACGATGGGAGCGCCCGGCTGGTTGTTTACCTGGATCGGCCCGACGCTCATGGGTGTCTTGTTGGTCAAAGTAACCGGCATTCCACGGGCGGAGGAACAAGCGCTGGCGAACCGTGGTGAGGAGTATCGGAACTATCAGCAGACGACGAACGCGTTCTTTCCGTGGTTTCCCAAGAGTCTGTGACGCACTCCGGTTGTTCCGATGGGCCGAGCGTTACCGTTCCTTCAGGTCTGCTAATCGGGCTTTGGCGAGTTCTGCGAGTTTGCTAGAGGGGTGGGCGCGAATCAGTTCTTCGTAGAGTTCCCTTGCGTGGGGTATATTATTTTGGTTCTCTTCGAACACGGCGGTTTCGAACAAGTCCTTGCCCGAGTCTGAACAGCCCAGTACTAAGAGAAAACCAAGGGCGCAAAATATCGCACGTGGGAATTTCATAACCATGGTCAGCCAGTATCCTACTCATTTGACACGCGTCTGTCCAGATGGCTGGATCATTTTTTGACCGGCTCGATCCCATACCGGGGGGCTGTAATCCCCTCGCTCCGGCATGTGGGGCACCGGCTAGGTCTCGTCAACTTTGTCCGATCCCGAAACACAAACCCGCAGTCGGAACAAGTAGCCGGTTCCAGCATGAATCGGCGTGTGCGGTCCCGGGCCAGCGTCTTGACCACATGCGGAAGATGTTCTTCAATCAGCCGTTCCGCAATGCCGACCATCTGTGCCAGTTGATAAGAGGATAACCGCGTGCCGATCAGCAATTCGATAATCCGCTGGCGGACGGTGCGTTCGGGCGGCGGCATGTTACATGGTAGGCACAAAGAGAAAGAAAAACCAGCATGAGGAAGTTGCGAATTTCGGGTGTCATGTTTCGCGTTCCCAGGCAAGGATGCTCCGGAAACTTGAAACCAGGAACTCGAAACACGAAACATTCCCGCATATTCCATCAAGCGCGATTTCGCAACGAACCATCCATGAATGATGCGGGTTAAGGGTTGAACCTCAGCGTCCATTCTGTCAAAATCCCGCGTTGCGTAAGCTCTGGGGCCTCTACCCGTCAGTCTTGGCCGGACATGCCCGCTTGAATAGTTATCGACGACTTCGAATAAGCACGAGCGTCTCTCAAGGAGGTTTGAGGAAATGAAATTCCTCGCAGTTCACCCCGGTCCCTTGATGTACACCAAAATTTATTTGCGGCTGGAACCGCTTGGTCTGGAGATGGTCGCACAGGCCGTCCGTCAGGCAGGGCACGACGTCCGCTTGATCGATCTGCAGGCTGATACCTGGCAGGACTATGAGGCGCTGATTCGGTCGTGGAAGCCCGATGTCATCGCGTTCGGATGCAATTATCTCGCAAACGTTCCGGAGATCGTGGATCTGGCGAAATTGACCAAGCGGGAATTGCCGCATTCCTTCGTCTTCGTCGGAGGCCACAGCGCTTCCTTTGTGGCGCAGGACTATTTGAAGCACGGCGACGGCGCCATTGGTTGTGTGCTGAGGGGCGAAGGTGAAGTCACAGCTCCCAAGCTATTGGAAGCTGTGGAGCAAGACCGTAAGGCAATTAAGAAGGTTCCTGGCGTCGTCACGCTCGACGGTGAAGGACCTCCGCCGCAATTTATCGAGAATCTGGACAATGTCCGTCCAGCGCGTGATCTGTTACGGAACCGGCATAAGTATTTCATCGGTGTGCTGGATCCTTGCGCTTCCGTCGAGTTTGCACGAGGCTGTCCGTGGGATTGCTCCTTCTGCAGCGCCTGGACATTCTATGGACGCAGCTATCGGATGGTCAGCCCGGAGAAAGCCGTTGAAGATTTGGAGCAGGTTCAAGAACCAGGTATTTTCCTGGTCGATGACGTGGCGTTCATCCAGGGTAAGCAGGGCATGGAGATCGGCGAAGCGGTCGCGCGGCGTGGGATCAATAAGCAGTACTACATGGAAACACGCGGCGACGTACTCCTGCGTAACAAGGAAGTCTTCCAGTTCTGGAAGACGCTTGGGCTCCAGAAGCAGTACTACATGGAAACACGCGGCGACGTCCTCCTGCGTAACAAGGAAGTCTTCCAGTTCTGGAAGACGCTTGGGCTCCAGTACATGTTCCTCGGTGTGGAAGCCATCGATGCCGAAGGTCTCAAGATGCACCGCAAGCGCATCTCGTTGGGCAAAAACTTCGAGGCGCTGGAATTTGCCAGGTCTCTTGGGATTACCGTGGCCATCAATCTCATCGCCGATCCGGATTGGGATCGTCAACGGTTCGAAGTCATCCGGCAGTGGTGCTTGGAAATTCCGGAGATCGTGAATATCAGCGTCAATACGCCGTACCCGGGAACCGAGAGCTGGCTCACGGAATCTCGCAAACTCCACACGCGGGATTACCGCCTCTTTGACATTCAGCATGCCGTGATGCCGACCAAGATGCCGCTCCATGAGTTTTATGCGGAACTGGTCAAGACCCAACAAGTCTTAAACAAGAAGCATCTGGGCTGGGCTGCGCTCAAAGGTACAGCTAAGATTGCGGCCGGGCACTTGATGCGGGGACAAACCAATTTCATCAAAATGCTCTGGAAGTTCAACAGCGTCTACAATCCCGAACTGCAAATGGCGGATCACCGTCGCCCGGTGAAGTATGAGATGTCGATGCCGCCGGAGAAGAAAGACAAGATCGACCCGAAACAACTCTTCATCCTGCCTCCCAAAGGCCGCCACAGCCGGGCGATCGACGATGCAACCGAGACGTTCGTCGACGAGACCCGCATGGGCACGGTGGTCTGACCTTCTCGAGTAGTGGGTGCTGCAGTTTTGGCTGGACGTCACCTTCCAGCCAAAACCGCAGTCCCTCCTATGGGTCAAGAGCTCCTCTTGCCCCCACCGTTTATGTAACAACTCGAACGCCATCTACAGACACCTGCCAAACCTGCACTGCTGGCGCTCACCGTTCCTGCCCTTGTCCTGTTATACTGACCCATCCCTTCATTCAATTCGAGAGTGATCATCATGAGCTCTCCGACCTGGGACGAATTCGCTGAGCTGGCTCTGAAACGCATTGCGGCATCGGGTGCCGAGTACGGCGATATCCGCATTCAAGACAGCCAAACAGAACAGATCGACGGTGAGGATCGTCGGATCGCGTCGATTCGAGATGTCCGGGACACCGGATTCGGGGTGCGTGTGCTCTATCACGGAGCCTGGGGGTTTGCCGCAAGCTCCATCCTGTCACTTGAAGAGGTCCCGCGTGTAGCAGATTTGGCCGTGGAGATTGCTAAGGGGTCGGCCTCTGTCGCGCTTGAGAAGGTTCGATTGGTTCCGGAACCGGTCCATCGCGACCGTGTAGTCACGCCCTGTCGTATCAATCCCTTCAGCATGCCACTCGAGAAAAAAACAGACTTGTTGCTGAATGTGATGGACACGCTCCATCGACAATCCGGTATCGCGCGAAGCAGCGCCAGTCTGTGGGCCCGTCGAGACCGTAAGCTATTCGTATCGACGGAGGGCTCACACCTGGAATTTGATTTGTTGGCGGGACAGGGTGAGTGTGCGGCGACGGCACTGTACGAGGGCCGGTTTGCTTCGCGCAGCTTCAATACGCCTCATCTGCGCCAAGGCTATGAATTAATCGAGGAGGCCGATCTACAGCGGGAGGCCCCGCGTGTGGCCGTGCAAGCGGTGGAAAAGGTCAAGGCTCCGATCGTAGAGGCAGGACAATATGATCTGGTGCTGGATCCAGAGCATCTATCCCTGACGATTCATGAATCCTGCGGCCATCCCAGTGAGCTGGATCGAGCACTCGGGTACGAGGCCAACTATGCCGGCACCAGTTTTTTGACGACAGAAAAACTGGGGAACTTTCGCTATGGCTCGCCGGACGTAAGTCTCGTGGCGGATAACACTGAGCCGGATACGCTTGCGGCAACCGGGTATGACGATGATGGGGTGCAGTGTCAACAGTGGGATGTTATCAGGAACGGGATTTTCGTCGGCTACTGTACCAATCGGGAAGTTGCGCCGAAAATTGGGGCTACTCGCTCGCGTGGATCGAATCGCGCTGACGGATGGGGCAGCATTCCAATGGTTCGCATCGCCAATATCGGACTCGACCCCGGCACTGACACGCTCGATCAGCTGATCGCCGGTGTGAAGCGGGGAATTTATATCGAAGGCCACGGGTCCTACAGCATCGATCAACGGCGATACAACTTTCAGTTCGGTGGCGATGCCTTCTGGCTGATTGAAAAGGGGAAGCGCACCCACATGCTTCGCGATGTGATCTACCATGGGATCACGCCGGAATTCTGGAACAGCTGCGACGGAGTCGCGGACCGGACGTTTCGACGGCGGTATGGATTTATTACCTGTGGCAAGGGGCAGCCGGGTCAATCGGGCTGGATGACCCATGCCGCATCCCCGGCACGATTCCGAAACGTGCAGGTCATCAGAGGCGAGGGGCGTTCATGAGTGTGGGGAACACCAAGCGCTGGCCGAAAATGACGGGGCGTGAGGAATTTCGCTTTCTCGCCGACCTGGTGTTTACCCGATCTTCCGGTGATGAGACTACCGTGTCGCTCCATGATGTGCATGCCGGTACCGCCAGGTTTGCCAACAACCAAGTCGTGCAGAATGTGGACATGCGGCGTGGGACCCTGGTCGTGACGGTCGCATTCGGCAGGCGGCATGGCACGGCCTCCACGACGGATTTTACTGCCGGGTCGATCCAGGAGACGCTCGCGCGGGCTGAGCGCATTGCACAAATTTCACCAGAGGATCCGGAATATCTTCCGCCTCCGGAGCCGTTCCCGTTCGTGTCTCGTGAAACAGCCAGGCCGGAAACGACGGCGGCGGGACCGGCGCGCCGTCTCGAATATGCGAACGAAGCCATCGGCCACTGCCGCATGGAAAATCTCCTGGCTGCGGGGGTGGTCTCAACCTCGGCGGCGTCGGTGGGTATTGCGGCGAACAACGGACTTTTCGGGTACGAAGCGCGGGCGGATGCACGATTTAGCCTCACGGTCCAGGCCGGCGACGCGACCGGATGGAGTGCGGCAGCGCATCGCTCGGTGGATCACCTGAAAATTCAGGAACGGACGCTGGCGGCCATTGCAAAGGCGAAGCGCAGCCGAGAGCCGATAGAGCTTCCAGCCGGGCCCTATCCGGTCATTCTTGAGCCAGCCGCCGTGGCAGGTCTGTGGACGTGGCTGATGTGGTCGCTCGACGCCAAATCCTACGACAAAGGCACCAGCCCATTCGCAGGCAAACTGGGAGCGCAGATCGTCGACGACCGGCTGACGTTGTGTAATGCGCCTGGCCATGCCGACCTGCTCGGTGTGGGGTTGACCTCAGAAGGCTTGCCGAGTATGCCGTCCACATGGATCGACCATGGCCTGCTCACCCAACTGGCCCATGATCGGTTCACGGCAAAAACCCACGGAGTGCAAGATATTCCGACCCTGGACGCACCGGTCCTGTCCGTCAATGGTGCTGCGTACGGCACCGTACAGGACCTTATCAAACGAACCGATCGGGCGATCCTGGTCACAAATTTTTGGTATATCCGCACCGTCAATCCCACAGATCTCACAGTGACCGGTATGACGCGCGACGGCACATTTCTCGTGGACAAAGGAGAAATCGTCTCTGCAATCAAAAACTTCCGATTCCACGACAGTCCACTCCGCACCTTTCAACAGATCGATGCCGCAACGGGGCCGATGGAGGCAGTGACGGCAGAGACCGGAAAGATGCTGGCGCCGGCTATGGTCCTGCCGGAGTTCAACTTTTCCAGCGTCACGCGCTTTTAGCGATTTGATTACAGCCTGGTACCGGGGCCAATCTGTGGGAACGCGTATTGTCCCGGTACAGGCGGGTCATCCGGTCCGAACATCTCAGCACTCAGCCCGCTTCGCCCGCTCAGCGAGGCGAGTCCTCAGCACTTTCCTATCTATCTCTTTGTCACATCGTGCCAATAGCTCCTTGGCAGGTTGTTACCCAAAAAAGCCGGAGAAAATCGTTGACTCTTGTGTCTGGCAGGAGTAGACAACAGACTGTTTATCAGCATATGCAGTGTGGTGGTGAAAATATGGCGTGGAGAAGCGCACATGTCTCGCCGATTCAATGATGAGCCGATCAATTTAATCCGTCGCATCCCCTCGCCGGAGCAGCTGTCGTCGGCAAGGCCGACGAAACCGTCGCTTGGTCAAAAGTTGATGGAAACCGGAGCGGCGGTGGCTCGATCGG
>JABMDH010000056.1:33387-40814 GCA_015904075.1 Nitrospira sp. | reverse complement strand
GACGATGCGATCAAGTTGCTGAAGGATGCCGTGCTGATAGAAGACGGCTTGCCGTATGCCGAACCGCCGTACTGGCCGATTCCTATTCGTCACTATCTGGGAGCGACCTTGTTGGCAGTGAAACGGGTCTCCGATGCCGAGGAGGTCTACCGAACAGACCTGGCCAAGCATCCCGACAATGGTTGGGCCTGTTATGGATTGATGCAGAGCCTCCAGGCTCAAGGTAAACATGCTGAGGCGGAGGCAGTGGAACAGCGATTCAAGACTGCATGGACCCATGCCGATGTAACACTAGCGGGGTCTCGGTTTTGATCTCTTGCGTGATGATGGGGAGGATCGATGCGATTTATCGTAGGCGTGATGGGGCCGGCGAAGGCCAAGAAGAAGGATCTCGACAACGCACGGATGTTGGGAGAGTTGATTGCGCGACGCGGCTGGGTTGTGCTGACAGGAGGCCGTGATGTCGGTGTCATGGATGCTGCGTGCGAAGGCGCCAAGCGAGTCGGCGGGAGTCTGACGATCGGTGTCCTGCCGACCGCCAAGGACAAGGTCTCCCGCCATGTCGATGTCCCAATCATCACGGAGATGGGCAGCGGCCGCAACAACATCAATGTGCTGACGAGCCAGGTCGTCGTTGCGTGCGGGCTGACCGGTTCGGGGACGGTGTCGGAAGTGGCCTTGGCTGTGAAGGCGGGGAAGCCCGTCATTTTGGTAGAGGCTTCCTCGGCGGATGTGGCATTTTTTCGCAAGTTGGGGAAGCGGCTGGTTGCTGCCGCTGCTTCACCGGAAGAGGCCATTGCGTTGATCATGAAACAGGTGGAGGGACGCCATCGGTATCCGAGGTCCGCAGAGCGCGATGGCTATAACAATATTTCCTTGTGAGAAGCATCAAAGGTCTTGTCGCAACAAGACGTAATCCCCCCACGACGACTCCTCGCAGCGCCGTTCACTCATTCCGCCTGGACATAGTAGGATGTAAGGCGACGCCTGCCCGGAAGACGCAGGTTCAGATGCGAAATGAGGAGGGTACAACCATGATGTCGATTCGACGCCTGTCATGTTTCGCAATCGCGGCGTGCATGTTCGGCGCAGTCGCAGTCTCGCCGTCCGGCTCGGCGGGCGAAGCAGCGGCTCCGACAAAGGCCTATTTTGCGGGCGGCTGTTTCTGGTGCATGGAAGAGGCGTTTGAAAAGGTGGAGGGTGTTGTCTCAGTGGTGTCCGGCTACATGGGTGGGACCCTGCCTGATCCTACCTATGAGCAAGTCTCCGCGGGGAGGACTGGCCATGCCGAAGCGGTCGAAATCTACTACGATCCATCCAAAGTCAGTTATCAGAAATTGCTGGAAGCCTTTTGGCATAACATCGATCCGGTGATGCCGAATGCCCAGTTCTGTGACCATGGGAGCCAATATCGGTCCGCGGTGTTCTATGGGACGGAAGAGGAGCAACGGCTTTTCGAAGAATCGAAATCTGTGATCGAGCGATCCAAACGGTTTTCCGCTCCGATTGTCACGCAGTTGGTGAAAGCCTCGACATTCTATCCGGCGGAAGATTACCACCAGGATTATTACAAGAAGAATCCGATCAGATATAAATACTACAAGTTCAACTGCGGTCGGGCTCAGAGGTTGGAAGCTTTATGGGGTAAGTCGTAGGAGTCTGTCCAAATCGGTAATCGGCCCATTCGGCAAAAAATGACCGAATTATCGTAGTTGTCGCATATATCGCACAGGGCACGATTCGAGTTTGTGTGAGTCTTCATAGGGTTATGACCGGCTAAAACGGCATGGCTTTTGAGTGAAGAGTCTGTGACCCGGGTCCTTCCATGACACATGGAACGATCAGGTCACAATGTGGCTTTCCAACAACCAATATGGCCGATCAGCGGCGCCGCGTTTCCACTGCGCTGTGTGATGGTGCTATTCCTTTCAAGCGTGATGATCGCGGCGACCCCTCTCCCGACGAAACGGGATTATGAGGGGTCCGTCCGCTATTCCTCCCAGGAAATTCGACGCGCGGTGGAGTTCTATGCCGCACGCTATCGTCTTGACCCGGATTTGCTTCGCGCGGTGATCAAGACCGAATCAGATTTTCGCCAGGATGTGGTGTCGCATAAGGGCGCTGTGGGGTTAATGCAACTGACGCCGGATACGGCGGCCACCTTGCGGATAGCCGATCTCCATGATCCGTTGCAAAACATCAAGGGCGGTGCCAAGCAGCTGCGTCACTTACTTAATCTCTATGAAGGCGATTTGCTGTTAGCCTTGGCTGCCTATAACGCCGGGGTGCATCGTGTGAAGGGTGGAAAGATTCCTCGTATTCGGGAAACGCGGTCCTACGTTCGAAAGGTCCTGCGGCACTACGAGCAGTATAGAGGGCAACACCGGTGCGGACAGTCTGAGAGCCAGCCATCCTGCAAGTCTCGCCCTGGACCTGCGCTGATGACGCAGACCCACGCGGCGTCATAATCTGCACGCGTGATGGGAACGGAGAATGTTTCGGGTTTCGCATTTCCGGCACCGATTGTCCCGTCGCACAACCTCCCAACCTGGCAACGCATTCCCTAGTTGACGGATGCCTGGATGTTTGCGAGAAAGGAGACTGGACATGAGGAGGAGGGACTCCATGAAGAGGGAACGTGCGGTCAATCGGCGGATGGCGGATCTGGCGCAGTCGGAAATCAGGGCCATGACACAGGCCTGTGTGAGCGCAAAGGGGCTCAACATGGCCCAAGGGGTGTGTGATACGCCGGTCCCGACTGCAGTCCTGCGGGCGGCCGGGCGGGCGATCGAAGACGGCTACAACGTCTATACACGCTTCGATGGATTGCCGGAGTTGCGACAGGCTATTGCCGGGAAGCTGGCGCGCTATAACGGGATCACGGTCGATTCCGAAACTGAAGTGACGGTCAGCGCCGGGGCCACCGGTGCATTTCACTGTACCTGTGCGGCACTGCTGAATCCCGGTGACGAAGTAATCCTATTCGAGCCGTACTATCAATACCACATCAGCGCGTTATTGGCAGTCGAGGCCGTACCGGTGATCGTGAAAATGCACCCGCCGAAGTGGAGCTACGATTCTCGTCAGCTCGAACAGGCACTGACACAGAAAACGAAGGCTATCATTGTCAATTCACCGGGAAATCCATCCGGCAAGGTATTCATGCGAGAGGAACTGGAGGGGATCGCAGCACTCGCCAGCCGGCATGATCTGTTCGTCTTCACAGATGAAATCTACGAGTACTTTCTCTACGACGGACGGCGCCATGTGAGTATGGCGGCATTGCCCGGGATGGCCGAGCGCACCATCACGATCGGAGGATACTCCAAAACCTTCAGCGTGACGGGTTGGCGCATCGGGTATACAGCGGCAGCCAGGCCATGGGCGCAAGCCATCGGTGCGATGAACGATCTGTTGTATGTCTGTGCTCCGGCTCCGCTTCAGAAAGGAGTGGCGGGCGGAATTCTCGAATTGCCCGACGACTTCTATAGAGATCTTGCGCGCTCCTATCAGGATAAACGCGGCCGTTTTTGCAGTGCGTTGGCTGAGGCAGGGCTCACGCCGTCAGTTCCAGACGGGGCCTATTACGTGTTGGCGGATGCATCCAAGTTGCCTGGTTCAACCGGGAAAGACCGTGCGATGTTCCTCTTAGAACAAACCGGTGTGGCAGGTGTTCCGGGGGAAGCCTTCTTTTCAGGCCGCACCGGCGCCGACTTCATTCGCTTCAGCTATGCCAAGACTGATGCCGATCTTGAGGAGGCCTGTAGGCGCCTCATGCGAATTAGACATTAGGTTTGTCTCTCTCCAATATCAAAAGCGGATCCGAGCTTGTCTGCATCACGCTTCCATGGTATGAATTTCTCCCATGAGTCATCCTCTGTACTCGACGATCTGTCTTGCTGCTGTGCTGTCAGTTGCGGGGTGTGCCGCTCAACCCGTGGCTCAGCCACCGGTCTCGGTGGAATTGTCTGCGGACGACCGGTCGGTGCTTGCCGGGGAGTGGGAATATGAAGATGGTGCTGCCATCATGCTCCGACTCGACGAACAAGGAAATGGGACCTATTCCTACAAGGATGGGCGATTCGAAACGACTCAATTTGCGGACCGGACCTGGGTCGGGAAGTGGTATCAAAAGGAAAATGACCGCGAGGGTGGTTTCTCGGTAACACTATCGAAGGATCATTCGGAAGGCCAGGGTACGTGGTGGTATGTTCGAATTGGGGCGGACCGTACGCCCACCAAAAAAGGCGGCACGTTTCATCTCAGTAAAAAATCCTCCCTTGCCACTCTCAGTGCCATCTCTCCTGCGCATTAAGTTCATCGTCAAGCACCGCGAGATCCATGCGTCATGCATCATCATGACGTCGCTGTGTGGAAACCGCTCTCACCTGCCTCATCGCCGGTCCGGATAGGACGGATGTGCCACGAGAACTCCTTCGTAACGGGGAACGGGTGCCGGGATAGACTTGACCTCACGTAGGAATCTGCGTACAAGCACAGTGCTATGAAGCTGGTTCAGAAACGATCCAGGAAAACAGGAATGTCCCCCGGCACGCTGATTCACATCGGTGAACAGCGGGCTGACGCGGTCGCGATCACGTTGTTCGCCTATTCAGGTTCGCAGTGCGACGAACGTGTTGTCATGGACCCGAACGACCTGCGCCTGCCCACAGACGAAACGGTGCTGTGGGTGAATGTCAGCGGGGTGCACAAGGTCGATGTGTTGGAGGCATTCGGAAAACAATTCGGCCTCCATCCGCTTCTCCTGGAGGATATTGCCAATACGGATCAGCGTCCGAAGCTGGATGATTATGAGGCCTGTTTGTTCCTGGTCATGAAGATGCTGACCAGGACGGACCGTGGAGACACCCTGGTTGAGCAGGTGAGTTTCGTGATGGGACGAAATTACGTGTTGTCGTTCCAGGAGAATGGAACGGATGTGTTTCGTCCGGTCCGCGATCGATTGCGTAGCGGCAAGGGGCGACTCCGCCAGCTCGGGGCGGACTATTTGCTCTATGCATTGGCGGATGCAGTCGTGGACGAATATTTTGCGGTGCTGGAAATGCTGGGTGAAAAGATCGAAGTGTTACAAGAAAGAGTTGTGGCGAATCCGAACCCGGACACGCTGAAGGATATCCACGCGTTGAAACGGCAGCTATTGTTTGTCCGCCGGGCTGTCTGGCCTCTTCGGGACGCCCTCAACAATCTTTCTCGGTCGAAACATCCATTCCTGCGCGAACCCAGCAAAGTGTTTTTCCGCGATGTCTATGATCACGTGGTACACATCGTCGATACGATCGAGACCTTGCGAGAAATGGTCTCGGCCAGCCTCGATATCTATCTCTCAAGCGTCAGCTATCGTTTGAATGCCGTCATGCGCGTGCTGACGGTCATCACGACGATCTTTATGCCGCTCAGTTTTATCGCGAGTATTTATGGGATGAACTTCGAGCACATGCCGGAATTGAAATGGGAATGGGGGTACCCGCTGATCCTGGGAATTATGGGACTCGTCGCGGGTGGGATGCTGATTGGATTTCGGCAGCGCAAATGGCTCTAGCAGCAAGATGCTGAAACGTCTGCCAGCGGCTATTCCTGGATTTCCACGCGGTCGACGAAGTAGGCCGTGTCACCGAAGCAGGTGGTCGGAAGGTAGCGGTACTCTTTGTAATGCAGGATGACGCGCTTGCCCATCGCGCGCGAGAGATCATCGGCCACTCGATCATCCCAGACCGTAAATCCCCAGAGCAGCGGCGCGACACCGGGGACCGTAGTCATCGCCAGCTCGCCTTCGTGGGTTTTGCACACCCAGCCTTTTCTGGAAGGTTGCCGACCCGAAGGTTTCGCTGGAAAATGTCCGGGTTGTAGAAATGATGAGGTGTCTGAACGAACGCGACGTCCGGATCGTTGAAAAATCCGATGGTCTCTTTCAGGAATGTTCGGGCCGGTATATGGTCCACATCGAATACAGCGACGAGGTCACCGTCTGTCATCCGGAGCGCATGGTTTAAATTCCCAGCCTTCGCATGGCGTGGGCGGTCCGGACGTCGTAAGTAGCCGCACCCTAACGCCGCCGCTAGCTGTTTGGCTTCGTCTCGATGGCCGTCATCGAGGACGTACACCTGGAACCGGTCTCACGCGGATACTCTTGCGACAGGCATCCCACCAGCGTTTGTCGGAGCAACGGCAGCGGTTCGTCCACCACCGTGACGAAGACATCCACCGTGGGGTAGGTAGTGAGCGGGGGTGATTGGCGATCAGTCAATGACGAGGATTGAAAGGCAAAGAAACAAAACTGGCAGAGCCCGTACAACTCTGCGAGGTAGACGATCCCGCCGACCGCCATACTACTGATGTCATCCGTCGGTAATGTGTACAGGGCTCGCCAGACCATATACCGGGCATAGAGGAAGAGGCTGAGCAGGAGCACCCAGCGGCGATTCCGGTCTGAGCTCATGAGCAGACTGATCAGTAACAGCACAACCGCAGAAACTCCGGCGGCGATGGGGGTGCTAAAAAACTCGTTGACCAGTGTCATGTAACTTCACGATTGTTATGAAAAGAAATCAGGGACACACGTCTTCCCCATGGGCATCACCTTATTACAGGATGACCGACAGGTCTATCCTACGGATGGAGCCCTGCGTTTGGGGGGCAAGCCAACTCATTGGTTAGACGCGCGATTTTCTCAGGGGCGTAAATTGGAGCGCAATGTTGCGCGGGGCGTCAAGTCCAAAGTTCGAGAGGTCCGTGGTTGGCGATGGCGCGTAAGAGATCGCGTGCAGACAAAATACCGACAAGACGGCGGGTCCCATCGAGAATAGGCACTGCATGGATTCGCTCACTCAGCATGGTGCGGGCGATTTCACGGATATCCGTCGCAGGAGTCGCGGATATGACTCGTGTGACCATGATCTCGGCCAATCGGTATTGAGCGGCTTGGACAGGGGCTGTGCCGGTGCTCAGACCAGGCACATGCCGCAGAAGATCTCGATCGGATACCATTCCCACGAGAGTGCCGTGCATGGAGGTGATTGGAATGTGGCGGAACCCTTTGTGCGTCATGATGGTCCAGGCATCGCTCACGGTGCTGTCCGAGGAGAGGGTCAGGACCGGCGACGTCATCAGATCGCGAGCGAAAATGGCCGGTTGCGAATGGCCGGTTGCGCGTGCTGGTCCTGATTGGCTTGTTGTTGATACGCGTTGTGTGCGGCCACATTCGATCGGTCCGACGACGGTGAGCGGTGATCATTATTTCCTTGAGCCTCAACGGCTTCGACCTGCATATGCCGTTGGGCTGCCGGCTTGACCGGATACGTCTCGACAACTCCGTTGACCGCCAGAATGATAGACATGCTGCGGCTCCTCGATACCAATATCGGACGATCGGGGCAATACTTAAGCCGGGATGCAATCGATTCCCTGAC
>JABMDH010000056.1:19316-33287 GCA_015904075.1 Nitrospira sp. | reverse complement strand
GTCGCCGAGATCGACGGTGAGTCGATATCCCTCTGTGCCGGTGACGTCTTTCATGATGGACAGCACTTCGTCCGCTTGCAGAACGACGGGTAAGATTCCGTTCTGAAAACAATTGTTGTAAAAAATGTCGGCGAAGCTTGGAGCGATCACACAGCGGAACCCCTGATCGAGCAAGGCCCATGGCGCATGTTCGCGGGATGAGCCGCTGCCGAAGTTATCACGGGTCAACAAGATCGTGGCACCCTGATAGCGGGCTTGATTCAAAAAGAAGTTGGGATCCGGTGATCCATCTTTCTTCCTGCGCCAATCGAAAAACAGTCCTTCGCGAAGGCCGGTCCGCTTGATTGTCTTCAAAAACTGTTTGGGAATAATCTGGTCCGTGTCGACGTTGACCCGATCGAGCGGAGCGACTAATCCGGTGAGCGTAGTAAAGGCTTGCATGGGTTCCTCGTTAGCAGGATGCTGAAAAAGTCCGCCAGCGTCGTTCTCACATCGCTCAGAAGCTCAACGTGCCGGAGCGTACGCCTCGCCTCTTCGCTCGCTGTGGCCTTGCTGAACGGCCATTTAGAGCATCCTGATTTAATTTGGTCATTAGCGTCATCTGTAATATGCCAACGATGTTATATCTATATTCAAGTTTGCTTGCACCCTGTTGGCGTGAAACGTGAGGCGTAAGGCGGCGCGGCTCATGGCCAGTTTCTGATATCCACAAAGTGCCCTTCGATCGCAGCAGCGACCGCCATAGCCGGCGACACCAGATGTGTTCGGCCGCCTGCCCCCTGGCGGCCCTCGAAGTTTCGATTACTGGTGGAGGCGCAACGTTCGCCCGGCTGGAGCACGTCGGCATTCATGGCCAGACACATGCTGCAACCTGCTTCGCGCCATTCAAATCCGGCCTCACGGAACACACGGTCCAGTCCTTCCGCCTCCGCTTGCTGCTTGACGAGTCCCGACCCGGGTACCACCATGGCATGGACCGTTTTCGCCACCTGTTTGCCCTTGGCGAGGCTTGCGGCGAGACGGAGGTCCTCGATTCTGGAGTTGGTGCAGGAGCCGATAAATACTTTGTCGATCGTGATGTCGGTGATCGGCATGTTGGGAGTGAGCCCCATGTATTCCAGCGCCCGTTCCGTCGCGTGCTTCGTGTTCTCGTCGGAGATTGTTTTGGGGTCCGGCACAGTCTGATCCACGCCGACCACCATGCCGGGATTGGTTCCCCAGCTGACTTGAGGCGCAATGTCCTCCGCCCGCAAGGTGACCGTTACGTCATACCGGGCCTCCGCATCAGTCTTGAGATCGTGCCAGGCTTTGACGGCTTGTTCGAAGAGGTCGCCTTTGGGCGCGAGCGGACGCCCCTTGATATAGGCAATCGTTTTTTCATCCGGAGCGACCATGCCGGCGCGGGCTCCGCCCTCAATCGACATATTGCAGAGCGTCATCCGCCCTTCCATGCTCAGGGCGCGAATGGCCGATCCCGTATACTCGATCACGTAGCCGGTTCCCCCGGCTGTGCCGATCTTGCCGATAATAGCGAGGATGATGTCTTTGGCCGAGCATCGATCCGACAGCACGCCGTCGACGCGGATTTCCATCGTCTTCGGCCGCTTTTGAATCAAGCATTGGGTTGCCAGCACATGTTCGACTTCGCTGGTGCCGATGCCGAACGCCAGCGCTCCGAATGCCCCGTGGGTCGATGTGTGAGAGTCTCCGCAGACGATCGTCGTGCCCGGCAGTGTGAATCCTTGCTCGGGCCCGATGACATGGACGACGCCTTGCCGGATGTCGTTCATGCCGTACAGCGTGATCCCAAAATCCCGGCAATTGTCCTCCAGGGTTTGGATCTGTTTGGCGCTGATCGGGTCAGCAATTGCAAGTTTCCGGTCGGTGGTCGGGACATTGTGATCGGGCACCGCAAGGGTCGCTACGGCTCGCCGCGGCCGGCGTCCGGCAAGCTTCAATCCTTCAAATGCTTGAGGAGAGGTCACTTCATGGACGAGCTGCCGATCGATATACAGCAGTGTAGTCCCGTCCGGTTCTGAGCGAACGACATGGGATTCCCAGATTTTATCGAGTAAGGTCGAGCCTGCCATAACAAATCCTTGTTGAGTGTATTCACCGAATGCAGAATGCCTCCTATTATACATAGGCGGTCGGTTGCATGCCAGGGACCGGCTGTCCCTTGCGTCGTGCTGCTGTCCGTGTTAGCAGAAGGATCATCCGGCTTCATTGCACCGGGTATTGATCCGACAGTGCAGCGTATGACTCCTCTTATCTGGGCGCTCCCATCAGTCATTGCCTGGTCGAAGCAGGTGCTCGACAGTTATCACCATTGGATCGGCCGAGACTTGCTCGTTGGATCTGACTCGATTGCAGATCAAGCGGAAGCGCTCTTTGCCGCCCCCTTCGTTGTCGTATCGCATGGGACGGAGCCGGACCCGATTCTGAATTACGGGAATCAGGCGGCGCTTGATCTCTGGGAGATGACGTGGGACCTGTTGACTCGTACACCGTCGCATCTCACCGCCGAACCGATGAATCGAGCCGAGCGTGCGCGTATGCTCCGTCAGGTAGAAGAGCAGGGGTATTATGATTGCTACCGAGGCGTGCGCATTTCAGCAACGGGGCGCCGATTTCTTGTCGAAGATGCCGTGGTATGGACTGTTCTGGATACGCAGGGCCGGTCCCTCGGCCAGGCTGCGACGTTCTCACGATGGTCGAGGGTGCCGTAAGCTAGCAGGCTGCGGGAAAACTCTGTTTAGGCATAAAACATCCTGGAAATTTCGTCGAATGGTGCGGACGGGGTCACAGTCGCAGGATGCTCAAAATGGCCGTTCAGCAAGGCCGCAGCGAGCGAACAGGCGAGGCGTACGCTTCGGTACGTTGAGCCTCGGAGCGCTGCGAGAACGCCGCTGGCGGACGTTTTCAGCATCCTGCTAGAAGGGGAGGTAGACTTCAACACCCCCATAGACCCCGCTATGGAACGAGGTGCTGTGTTGATAGCCGCTTTTGGCGAGCACGTGGAATTTCCCGATCGGCACTTCGATCAACGGTCCGGTCTGTACCGCACGAAAATCTCCGTTGCCCATACCGGCAACGTCCCATCCTACATAGGTGCTGCAACAGCCGCTGGTGGCCTGGCGGGCAAGCAGTTTCCCTCGTAGGCGGCCCCAGAAATAGTTATCGAGGTCGGCATAGGACCCGATGGCGTGCAGGCTGCCCTTTTCGTGCCAATACATTGCTTCGACTTGCGCGAACGCTCCGATTTGATGGTCTGTTACGGAGTGTGCGTTCAGCCGCTCTTCCTCGATACGCCGCAGTTGCGGCCCAGCCAATGCCGAGACGGTCACGCGGCCGAAGGTTTGAGAGATACCGAAAGACGGGACGATAAACTGCACATTGGTATCCAGGATTCTCCCGTTACTCACAGAGCTATAACCGAGTCCGGCGGTCATGGCCTGCACGAAGAGATTCGTTCCTTCCCGAATCTGTAAGACTGGTGTCCGAATGCCCATATACCCGAAGTATTGGCTTTTGTTGTCGAGTTGAAACCCGGTGAACAGATCTCCTGCCTTTGTGGGAACGGGCAGGACTGTCAGGGTCATCGTTGTCAGCAGGAGCAATAGTAATCGCGCCATTGTTGTTCTCCTTCTTGAACATCTGCGATGTGAAATCGGACCCGGGTGATGCTCCCACGTATCCGGGGTGTCGCATTGGCCGATTGGCACATCACACCTCGACAAGGACAACACCGATGTCGACTCGTTGCGGTTTCATGATCCGACCGGTTCTTTGCGCCGGGGATCAATCGAAGGTCTACTTATGCGTCTACGCCGATTTTGTCGTGGGTGTTCGATCGTGACTGTCGCCATTGTCGGTCGTGTAGTTTGCGCCACTCTTCCTCACCCCGCACGATGCTGTCCACCTTAAAACGTACAGAGGTTTTTCTGCGTCGGCGAGCTAGCGAGACCGGGCTGACCTTGAGCGTGATCTGTGGCAGTTCCAAGAGGCCGCTGTCGAGGGACCCTTTTAGGTTCAAAGGGAATGAGGCGCTGACGCCGGTAAAGGACAGGTCGCGCAACGTGCCTGTGAGCACATGCGCAGAAGTATTTAGCTGACAAGGCATCCCGCTGAGGAGTCGTAACGATCGGCGTCGGTCCCATGAGAAAGATCTCCAGGGAACGGTGAGCGCATGGACTAATGATCGTAGGCTACTGGAGATCCCCGGTCTCAACTGATAGCTCTCCTCCCAGGGAGCCGGATCACCAAAAATTTTATCGACCAGCACGTGTTGCGTCGCATCATCGAGGTCGGTGAAGTGAAGGCCAGCCGCGATTCTGCCGGAAGGCAACCGTTCCTGTCGGACGATCTTTCCGGTCACTCGCACGATGTGGCCGCCGGGTGATGTCAAGAGTAGCGTAACAAAGTCCTGGGCTGTAAAGACGGGTTGCTCTAAAGACAACCCGGCACCATGTTGATTGATATTGAGAATGCGTGCAGTGACAGACGTTCCGTCTACATACAACTCGCTTGCGAAATCGCGCTTGAGCCGAAATGCTTGTCGTCCTTGCGTTTGTTCATTGGCAACGAACATGGCAATGGTCAGAAACAACAGATTGGCGGTTCCCCAAACGAGGCTGATTGAAAGACCGGGTTCGCTTGCCTCGTGTTGCAGGCGTTGGAATCCGAAGACCAGCCCTCCAATCAGCAGACCGAATGTGAGCAGGTGAGGCCAAGCCAGTGAAAGTTCTGTGGATACGTTCTTTTTTACGCGTTGCCCTTTAGGGGTGACTTCGAACGGCCGTTCTCTGCGCGGTGCAGAGAGGGCTTTGAGGGCCTCAGCGCTTAAGGCGAAGCACATGGCGATCTCATAGATGTCAGACCAGAACGGATTGCGAGAGCCATGGCTGATGGGGCGCATCACCAGGGCCGAGGCGATGTAGAACGAAAAGAAATAGAGCATCAGCTGAACGGTATCCGCGTGGATCGGAGAGGTACTAAGGAGAAGACTGAAGAGAGGCGCGACCAGACAGATGAGACGGGGGATCCCCAAAAAGAAGTAGAATATTGAACCAAAATAATCGATCCGCTGAGCTAACGTCAGTCCTCGTTTTGTGAGCGGATTATCTCGTAGCAGGACCTGGATACATCCCATGGCCCAGCGTTTTCGTTGCTTCAGGTACCCCTCGAACGTTTCCGGCATCAGTCCGGCGGAAAGCACACGATTGAGGTAACAGGACTTATACCCCTTGGCATGCAGCGCCATGCTGGTGTGGATGTCTTCGTTGATGGTCTGTGTCTGGAATCCCCCGATCTCCTCCAGAGGCGTGCGCCGTAACAGGCCCCCGCTGCCGGCAAAAAATGCACTGTTGTGGGAATCGCGTCCTGCCTGCAGAGTTCGAAAGAACAGGGCTTGCTCGTTCTTTACATGGTTGCCGACTCGAAGATTTCGCTGGAAAATGTCCGGGTTATAGAAATGATGGGGAGTTTGAACAAATGCGACGTCCGGGTCGTCAAAAAAACCGATGGTCTCTTTCAGGAATGTTCGGGCCGGTATATGGTCCACATCAAATACAGCGACGAGGTCACTGTCTGTCATCCGGAGCGCATGGTTTAAATTTCCAGCTTTCGCATGGCGCGGAAGGTCCGGCCGTCGTAAGTAGCCGCATCCTAACGTCGTCGCCAGTTGTTTAGCGTCGTCTCGATGGCCGTCATCGAGGACGTAGACCTTGAACCGGTCACGCGGATACTCCTGCGACAGGCATCCCACCAGTGTTTGCCGGAGCAACGGCAGCGGTTCGTCCACCACCGTGACCATGATATCGACTGTGGGATAGGTCGTGAGCGGGGGCGGTTGGCGATCGGTTAATGACGCGGATTGAAAGGCAAAAAAACAAAACTGGCAGAGTCCGTACAGCTCTGCCAGGTAGACGATCCCGCCGACGGCCATACTGCTCAGGTCATCCGTCGGCAAGGTGTACAGCGCCCGCCAGACCATATACCGGGCATAGAGGAATAGGCTAAGCAGGAGCACCCAGCGGCGATTCCGGTCTGATCTTGTGAGCAGACCAATCAGTAAAAGCGCGACCGCAGAAACTCCGGCGGCGATGGGGGTGCTGAAAAACTCGTTGATCAGCGTCATGTAACTATATGTCATGAAAAGAAACCAGGGGACAGAGGTCTTCCCAATGGGTATCACCTTATTACAGGATCATCGACAGATCTACCCTACGGATGGATCCCTGCCTTTGGGGGGTGGGCGAACCAACTCGTTGGATAGACGGGTGATCTCATTGGGAGCGTAGGTTGGAATCGATGATGAGAGGGGGTCAAGTCCACAGTTCGAGGGGGCCGTGGTTGGCGATGGCACGTAAGAGATCGCGTGCAGACAAAATACCGACAAGACGGCGGGTCCCATCGAGAATGGACACGGCATGGATTCGCTCACTCAGCATGGTCCGGGCGATTTCACGAATATCTGTCGCAGGAGTCGCCGATATGACCCGTGTGACCATGATCTCTGCTAATCGATGATGTGCAGCGTGGGCAGGGACTGTGCCGGTGCTCAGACCGGGCGCATGGCGTAGAAGATCGCGATCAGATACCATTCCTACGAGGGTGCCGTGCATCGAGGTGATTGGAATGTGGCGGAATCCTTTGTGTGTCATGATGGTCCAGGCATCGCTCACGGTGCTGTCCGAGGAGAGAGTCAGGACCGGCGATGTCATCAGATCGCGGGCGAAAAGAACCGGCTTTGCGTGCTGGTCTTGATTGGCCTGCTGTTGATATGCGTTGTGTGCGGCAACATTTGACCGGTCTGACGACGATGACCGGTGATCATTATTTCCTTGAGCTTCGATGCCGTCGACTTGCATATGCCGTTGGGCTGCCGGCTTAACCGGATACGTCTCGACAACTCCGTTGACCGCCAGAATGATAGACATGCTGCGGCTCCTCGATCCCGATATCGGACGATCGGAACAATACTTAAGCCGGAATGCGACCGATTCCCTGACGGTGCAAGAGGAGTGGGCAAAGCAGGACGGTTCTTTGGAAGTAAAACTCGTCGATTCTCAACGATGCAGGTCGAGTCCTGAGTCAGGCGGGCTTCCATTGCTGATCATGGAGTTCGCGCCATTGCGGTTCCCCCTGCTCGATGCTGTCGACTTTGAAGCGGACTTCACGAGGTGGTTGCGCCGACTGACAAAACCGGTGTAGCGTAGGCCTTGTATGATACCTGGTCCTTCATTGGTGCGCCTTTCGTATCGGGTCGTTGTGTGCTCTCGCCTGCTCGGTTTGCTTGCCGTCGTGTTCTTGCTTGGTGCCTGTAGCACCCCTGGCTGGGATGGTTATTTCAAGGATGGTATAGGCAGGGTGACCCAAGAAGACGTCCGGGAAAGGTTTGGGCCGCCGCATACGGCAAAAACTCCGGCTTTGGGCGGGGACAGTCTTTGGACATACCGGGTTGCGTTAGGCGAGCAAGACCTGGATCGCTGGAAGCCGACGTTCTTGGTGGATGCGTCCCAGTCAGTCGGGTCGCTCATGGGGAAACCAGCCGATCAGGCTAAGCCGACGTTGTATTGCTATCGGTACACCCTGGCGTTTAGCGAATCGCAGGTACTGAAGAGCTGGAAGCGAGACGAATGTGTGCCGGGTACAAGACAGACCCTGATCGCCAAATAGCCAGGATCGGTTGCTTCCATTTTCGCCCCTATGCTATAAACCCACGTTCTTTGAGGTGTTGGATGTGTGCCGTATGTTTACGGAGGCGGGCATCCAAAATTGAGACATCACCAGGATCTGTCCGCCCGCACGGGTGTGGCAAGGTCATCGTTGGCCTAATCGAATGTCCGATTCTTTTTGAGGGAGGTAGGTAATGGGTAAGACGATGTGTGCGGTCCTCTTTAGCATTGGAATCATCGCGACAGGATCGCGACAGGTGCGTCTGCAGCGCATGCTCTTCAAGCCGGCGGCGTCGAATTCGGCGATCTGGAAACCGGATCGGTCGTTGGCCAACCGTTCAAAGAGCTTGAGGTAGATGCCTCATTCTTTGCAATCGAAATCGGAACGATGAAGACGTGGTATCCTCCGACAACGGTCATTGACTTCAAGGCTCGTCCAGGCGCTCCGGTTCTGCTGAAGGTTACAAACAATGCGACAGCGGAACACGGGTTTCAACTGACAGCGGCTGTGAATCAATCGGCGCCGACGGTCTTGGACACGAAACTGGTGCTCAAGCCGGGCGAAACCAAATATATCGGTGTGCCAACCAGTGATTTGTTTTATGCGGCGGGCAATGTGTTGACGTATCGGTGCCATCTCCATCCCGGGCATGTCGGCGGCAAGTTGTTGATGCTGAAGTAGCGGGCAACGTCTCCGCCGAGAAGTGCTCATGGGCAATTGACAGCGGCCTCAGGAACTCGGTGTCCTGGGGCCGTTGTGTTTTTAGCTGCTGGTATTGGGAGGCCAAGCGATAGTCAGGCTGGTCCACACAGATAACAAGAAAAAGGCCTTGGTCCCGGTTGGGGCCAAGGCCTTTTCAATGCACTCAATCTTGCAGAATATCAGTTTCTTACGCCGCTCCAGATCTTGGCTGGATCGATTGCTTTATCCGGATTCAGTTGCTTCGCTCTGTCTAGGAGAACCTCAGTCGGTTCGGGATAGAGCGGATCGGAGATGCAGCAGTTATCGACCGGACAGACTGCCGCACATTGTGGCTCATCGAAATGGCCGACACATTCGGTGCAGCGATCATGCGCAATGACATATATGTTGTCGCCGACTCCTTGTCCATCGCCGACATGATTGCCCTTGGTCTCGGCGTCGCTTCTGGTTTCAAAGATCGCTTCATTGGGACATTCCGGCAGGCATGCCCCACAAGAAATGCATTCGTCCGTGATCAACAGTGCCATGACCCGCGCCTCCTTCACACTGCCAAAGACAACCTGACGATATTGACAAGGCCGCACTGCCCCCACCATAGTGCAGAGGCTCGCGCAATGCGTGGATATTTTATTCTGTGGCTCTTTTCCAAGTCAACAGAATGGAATTCGGACAGAAGGCCTAGATCATTGGTGGTGATGAGCCATTGGGCTCAGCAGAACAAGGAGTTGAATGTTCGTCATGCCGTCTGGTCAAAGCCGATCGAGTGAGCCGGGGCAGAAGAAAAATCGAATCATCATGATGGTGTTGCTCGCCATTTTGCTGATGAGTGTGTCCATGTTTGTCGTCGAGCGTAAGGAGTCGAGCATTATTGTCGTTCGATTTCCAAGCGGGGTTGAACTGGAAGCAGAAGTGGCGGATACACCGGAAAAGCAGCTGTTCGGGCTGGCTTTCCGCGAGGAGTTGCCTCCGAACGGCGGGATGCTTTATATTTTTGAAGAGAACGGCCTCCATCGCGTACGAACCAAAGAGTATCGATTTCCTATCGACATCCTCTGGGTGGACGAAAGCCACCATGTCGTGCATATGCTGGGGCATGTGGAGCCTTGTGCGAAAGATCCCTGTCCGGCTTATGGACCTCCGCCGGAGGCAGCTCGGTATGTGATTCAGGCTGAATCGGGGTTTCTGAAAAAATCCGGTGCCATGAGAAACGACGAGCTCAAGTATACGCTTCGCATGTAGCTGACAGGGTTGCTGACTCGCTGTGCCGGGACCTGGAGTTGCAGGTTTCCAGTTTCGAGTGGTGCACTCTCATGAAACAGGTTTCAGAAACTCGAAGCCCGGAGGCCGGAAATATGAAACACAGCCCATTCGTGATTTTGCGGACGAGCTGCTGTAGGAAACTGGCAGACCCGTTGCGGGTTCAGGTCAAGGGAGAGGAGCAGAAGGACGATGGAAGGGTTCCACAAAGTTGCACAGCTTGACGAGTTGTCTCCCGGGCAATCGAAGATTGTGACCGTCAATGAGCGCGCCATCGCGCTGTTCAATGTCGGCGGAACGTTCTATGCGATCCACAATAGTTGTCCCCATGAAGGAGGGCCGCTGATTGAGGGACGGCTCAAAGGTTTTGTGGTGGCCTGTCCGTGGCATGATCTTGCGTTCGATATCCGAAATGGACAGGGGCCCCATGAAGGAGGGCCGCTGATTGAGGGACGGCTCAAAGGTTTTGTGGTGGCCTGTCCGTGGCATGATCTTGCGTTCGATATCCGAAATGGACAGGGGACGGATGGCGGGGGGTATTGTGTCGGAAGCTACGAGGTGCGGGTGGAGGGAGCCGATATCATGGTAGGTCCCCGACGAAAGATCTGATAGGGCAGGCGCAACGGGCAGTGCTTCCTTTGCCGATAGAGAACACCAGATACATGACTATTGCCAAGCCTGATTCCAATTCCGCTCACGATTTCAGCGACTGCCGCGTAATGTCGGCGACAGTCGACCGGCCGTTCGTCATCCACTTATGGGAGGATCGAACCAGAGGGGAGCAATGGGTTCCATCCTACGACTCCAAAGGGTTAGCGCTGCTCAGTGACGAATTTCTTCGTATCGCAAGCAACAATGCGGTCGAGAACGGGCAGCGTATCTTTGAATTCAAAGCCGTGACGCCGGGCACGCATCGTCTGGTATTCGAAAAACGTATGGGGTGGAAATTTACTGCTGAGGATCGGCGTGTGTTTCAGGTCGACGTAGCAAATCTTTCTGGGAACTGACCAGTATGCCGGATATCGCATTCGTGAACGGTCGTTTTCTGCCATGGAAAGAGGCGACCATTTCTATCGACGACCGGGGGTTCCAATTCGGGGACGGCGTCTACGAAGTGATCAGGACCTACCGGGGTGCGCCGTTTGAGCTTGCCGCGCACCTGAACCGTCTCAATCGAAGTGCAAAAGAACTGAGTCTCTCGCAGCCCTATTCGAAGGCACAGTGGACACAGTGGATTCACCAGGGGCTCGGTCAGGCCGGATACCAGGAGGCGAAGGTCTATATCCAGATTACGAGAGGCGCGGCTCCCCGCGATCATACGTTTCCGCCGGAGATCCCCCCGACCGTGGTCATGACGATCCGGGAACTCCATCCGCTGAGCTTACAGATACGCCAAGATGGCGTCAGTGCGTGTACCTGTGAGGATCTTCGATGGGGCCGGTGCGATATCAAGAGCCTTAATTTACTTGGCAATGTGCTGGCTCGTGAAGAGGCGAAAAGGGCCGGTGTCTTTGAAGCGATCCTCGTGAGGGATGGACTGGTCACAGAAGGCTCACTGAGCAATGTAGTGGCGGTGCAGTCCGAAACGATCATCACGGCGCCGGAGGGTCCGCGAATTCTTTCCGGCGTCACGCGGACGGTTTTGCTGGGATTGGCCGGGAAAGAGGATATCCCGGTTGAGGAACGTTTCCTCACCGTGGATTCTCTCTATGCGGCGGACGAAGTATTTCTGACCGGGACGACACTTGAGGTACTGGGTGTTGTCCGGATCGATGGACGAACGATCGGGTCCGGTCGGCCCGGTCCGATCACCAAAACCCTTGCTGCACGGTGGTCGATCTTGACGGGATAGCGCCCCTTGCTTTGCCGTGGGGTGCGTGGTATTGTGCTGCCGCTGGAAGTGGGCTCAGGCCCACTTTTTTGTTTGAGCTGGTATCGGTCTGGTCAGAGGGACAACGCGACAAGCTCAAGAAGGCGCGGAAGCCGGGACGGCCCAAAGACGAGCAGCAGGACGTCAAGTTCCGAGAGGATGCCGCACGCTGGCAAGATCTCCGCGCCATTCCCGTTCATCGGCGCGACGACCGCTCGAAGCATCTGCATCACAGCCCTCCGAGCGAGATCACCAAGCCGCGTAAAAAAGGTGTCAAATTGACTCCCGGGACGAGCGTCAAGGAATTTGCCGAATTGATCGGTCAGAGACCGGCCGATATCGTGCGCAAGTTGATGGAAATGGGCCAGATGCTCACCTTCAATCAGCCGATGAATCTGGATGCCGCATCGATGATCGCTGAAGAGAGCGGCGTGAAAATCGAAATAGCCGTGGAAAAGGTCGGTGAAGAATTATTGCAAGACGTGGTTGAAACCGGGGGCGAGGAACGGCTTGAGCCTCGTCCTCCCGTTGTCACCATCATGGGACATGTCGATCATGGGAAGACGTCGTTGCTGGATGCGATCCGGCAGACGAAAGTGGCCGAAGGGGAAGCCGGTGGGATTACGCAGCATATCGGCGCGTATACGGTGCCGGTGCGCGGCAAGCTGGTGACGTTTCTTGATACGCCGGGCCATGAGGCGTTTACCTCGATGCGCGCGCGCGGTGCGAAAGTCACCGACATCGTCATTTTGGTCGTGGCCGCGGATGACGGAGTCATGCCGCAGACGATCGAAGCTATTCACCATGCGAAGGCGGCCGGGGTTCCATTGATCGTGGCGATGAACAAGATCGACAAGCCGGAAGCAAATCCTGACCGCGTAAAAAATGCGCTCTCTGAGCACGGCTTGATTTCAGAAGCCTGGGGTGGTGACACGATCATGGTGGAAGTGTCCGCCAAGAAGAAGACCGGGCTCGATACATTGCTCGAAATGATCCTGCTCCAGTCAGAGGTGCTTGAACTGAGGGCCGATCCCCACCGGCAGGCCAAGGGGACGGTCATCGAAGCCAAGATCGAACGGGGCCGTGGTCCGGTGGCGACTGTGCTGGTGCAGGGCGGCACGCTCAAAGTGGGTGATGTCTACGTGGTTGGAACATTCAGCGGGCGGGTGCGGGCGCTGATCGACGATCGAGGGGTGAAGGCGCAGCAAGCCGGGCCGTCCATTCCCGTCGAAGTCATTGGGCTCCCGGGTGTTCCGTCGGCCGGTGATGTGTTCCAGGTAGTTTCGGACGAACGGGTTGCCCGAGAGATTGCCGAAGAACGCGCCCAGAAACGGCGAGCCGCCGAGTTGGTCGGTCCTGCCAAAGTTTCGCTCGATGACCTGTTCGCAAAGATTCAGGAAGGATCGGTGAAGGAACTGGCCATTGTCATCAAGACGGATGTCCAGGGATCGTCCGAGGCCTTGGCCGGATCAGTGGAGAAGCTGTCGACTGAAGCCGTCAAGTTGCGCGTCATTCATAACGGTGTAGGCGGGGTCATGGAGTCCGATGTGCTGCTGGCCGCCGCATCTCGCGCCATCATTATCGGTTTCAATGTCAGACCGGAGCCGAAGGCCGCGTCGTTGGCGGAACAGCAAGGTGTGGACATCCGGCTGTACACGATCATTTACGATGCCATTGCCGATATCAAAGCTGCCATGGAAGGCTTGCTTGAACCGACCCTCAAGGAACGTACGTTGGGGCGTGCCGAGGTGCGTCAGGTGTTCACGATTCCCAAGGCGGGTACGGTGGCCGGTTCCTATGTCGTCGACGGGACCATTTCACGCGCGAGCGCCGGGGTGCGTGTGATCAGAGACAACGTCGTCGTCTATCAGGGGAAGCTGGGATCGTTGCGGCGTTTCAAGGACGACGTCAAAGAAGTACAGCAAGGCTACGAATGCGGCTTGAGCGTTGAGAATTTCAATGATGTGAAGGCCGGCGACATCATCGAGGCCTATGCCATCGACAAAATTGCGGCCAAACTCTGAGCCTGTGCGGTAGCGGAATATGGTCGTCGGCCTCTGCACCGTCGAGATATTTATTTCAGAGAGCCGGTCGCTCAAAGATAAACGGCAGGTGCTCCATAGTTTGAAAGACCGGCTGCACGGAAAGTTCAATCTGTCGGTCGCTGAAGTGGATGGACAGGATCTCTGGCAGAAGGCGGTCTTGGGCATGGCCTGCGTGGCGAATGAAGGCGCCCACGTTAATCAGGTGCTTGAGCAGGCCTTGAACGTCATCAAGAGCATGCCCGCGGTCGAGGTTGTCCGAACCAAACTCGAATTGCTATAGCGGCGGCGTGATGCGTGCCGTCGGTTAGTAGATGGAGTGGCAGATCAGCGCACAATGTCCAAGACCACCTACAAACGGGCGGATCGGGTTGCCGATCAGATCCGGATGGAAGTTGCGGATATCTTGATGCGAAAAAT
>JABMDH010000056.1:4259-19216 GCA_015904075.1 Nitrospira sp. | reverse complement strand
ACGGAGATTGAGTCGTTGGATTGAATCAGAAAGAGGAGCAAGACCATGGCGTTACTCAAGGAAGCGAAGGCAGGACTGATCAAGGAATATCGGCAGCACGAGACGGACTCCGGATCTCCGGAAGTCCAGATTGCGGTGTTGACCAACCGCATCACGTATCTCACGGAACATTTTAAAACGCACAAGAAGGATCACCATTCCCGTCGGGGGTTGCTACAACTGGTTGGACGGAGACGTCGGTTGCTGGACTATCTCCGTGGTATTGATGACGCGCGATATCGGGCCATTATTGATCGGCTCGGCATCCGCAAGTAGGCTGCGCACTGCGCGGCCCGGCGCCGCCCGCGGCGGCATGAAACGGACGTCGCACAGGTGAACACGGACATATGCTCACTGACAAACCGTTGTCAGTCGTGAGTGGCGAATGATGAGTATTCTCGCATGGCGAATGACTCATGCACTCACATCCTCCACTCGTGCTGGTGAGCCTATCTCTGTGGGCATCTGTGGGACCTAACAGAGGAGACCCCTAGATGGTACAAACAGTTGAGATCGAGATAGCTGGACGGATACTCCGGCTTGAAACCGGACGTGTCGCTAAACAAGCAGACGGATCGATCTGGGCCTCCTACGGAGATACGGTGATCTTGGCAACCGCGGTGGCTGCGCAGACGGCCAAGCCGGGCATCGATTTTCTTCCACTCACAGTCGATTATCAGGAGAAAACGTACGCGGCTGGAAAAATACCAGGGGGGTATTTCAAGCGTGAAGGGCGGCCGTCGGAGAAGGAGGTTCTTACCAGCCGCTTGATCGATCGCCCGCTTCGCCCGCTGTTCCCCGAAGGGTATTATTTCGAGACCCAAGTGATCGCGTCGGTGCTGTCCGCCGACAAAACCGGCACGTCCGACGTCATCAGCATCACAGCCGCTTCCGCCGCGCTCTCCATCTCGAACATCCCGTTTCAAGGTCCGGTTGCCGGCGTCAAGATCGGCAGGGTCAACGGGCAGTTCATCGTGAACCCCGACCTTGAAACCATGGAGAAGAGCGAGTTGCATCTGGTCGTCGCAGGCACCGCCGATGCCATCATGATGGTCGAAGCAGGGGCGAACGAATTGCCGGAAGCGACGATGCTGCAAGCGCTTGAATTGGCGCATGCCGAAATCAAGAAGATCGTGGCCAAAATTACCGAGTTGGCCAAGAAAGTCGGAAACAAGAAGCGTGAAGTGAAGGTCGAAGCGATCGATCCGACGCTCGCGGCGAAGGTGAAAGACATGGTCGCGCAGCCTATTCGTGATGCGATCATGATTCCCAACAAGGCGGCGCGCCAGGAACGGTTGGATCAGGTGATGGCGGAGGCAGTCGAAAAGCTCAAGAATCCGGAGGTCTCCACGAGTGAACGGCACATCAAGATCGTGTTTCATGGACTGGAGTACACGGAAGTCCGGAACATGATTCTCGAAAAGGGTTCTCGTGCGGACGGCCGAGGCCCTTCGGACATCCGGCCGATTACTTGTGAAGTGGGCGTACTGCCGCGCACGCATGGATCGGCACTCTTCACGCGTGGTGAAACGCAGAGTCTCGCCGTGGTCACGCTGGGCACCACCGACGACGAACAGCGCATCGATGCGTTGGAAGGCGAGTACATGCGGACCTTCATGCTTCAGGGCTTGTGATGGGCCGCCATCCCTTAAGCCGGCCGATTCTTGGGCAGGAACCGACGATTGCGAAACTGAGGAGGGATGATCTCCTGGACTATGTCGGGACTCACTACCGACCTCAGGAAATGGTACTCGCAGTTGCAGGAAACTTCGACCAGCGTCGTCTTGAACAGACGATGGCCCGTACATTCGGGCGGCATCGTCCGTCCGTGAGTGCCGAGCCGCGCAGGCGTTGGCCGCCGGACATCTGTGGCGGCGTCGTAACCAAACGGAAGTCGTTGGAACAGGTTCACCTGTGTGTCGGACTGAAGGGAATTCCGGCAGGCCACAAAGACCGCTATGCGGCCTATGTGCTGAACAGCGTACTGGGCGGAAGCGTCAGTTCACGCCTTTTTCAGGAGATTCGTGAAAAGCGTGGGTTGGCCTACTCGATTTATTCGTTTTTGTCCGGCTATTCGGATGGGGGCACGATGACGGTCTATGCCGGAACCCGCGCACAAGAAGTAGAACGTGTGCTGGATTTGATCCGGCGTGAAGTCAGGAAAATGGCGGCGCGCGGCATCGAGCGGGCGGAACTCAAGCGGACTAAGGACCAGATGAAAGGCAGTCTGATGCTAAGCCTGGAGAGTTCGCATAGTCGTATGAACAAGTTGGCAAAGGATGAGCTGATCACGGGGGGCCATACGAGTCTCGAAGAGATGCTGTCGGACATCGATGCCGTCACGGGACAGCGCGTTGCGCACGTTGCGCAGGAGTTATTCGCGCCGGGTACGATGGCGATTACTGCCTTAGGCCCGCTTTCGTCTCGTCAGGTAGCAGCGTTGCAGTAGGGAGTTGGGCGTACAACCGATTGATTTGCATAATCTCATGGCGGTATAGTGCGCCACATCGGGCGACAAACATTTTCTTGACATAAAATGCCCGATTCAGTACCGTTTCAACTCCGTTGTCCTGACAGAATATACGGACACGTGGCGGAGTGACGAAGGAAAGATATTCAACGGGGTGTGATACGCTCCCGCAGTCGGTGGTTTCGCGTAGAACATGCCTGAATAATGATTGCTGTTCAAAAGATTACGGGCTATGTCTTTAACTCTTGTACGAAGGAGGGACGAGGTATGAAAAGGACAACCGTTCTAGCCGCAGTCGCGCTGTTCTCCGCCGTCGGCTTGCTGGCGGCCGAATCTGCCTTGGCTGCCGGTGCGATCGAAAAAATAGGTCTGGCCGATGCGATCGTCGGTGGAAAGCCACTCAAGGCGGAAGCTGTGAAGACGCTCCAAGGCCGTGTGTGGTCGCAATGGGCGGATAATCCGGACGGAGAATTGCTGTTCGGTATTCAGTATTGGAATACAGGAGAGCCGGCATCCGGTACACCGGCGGGGCGCTCATCGACGATGCTGGATGTGAAACCACCCGATCCGTTATTGAGCTGCTGCGCCTGGGGATTTGCCGGTGGCACTGAAAAAAATAACGCGTATTCCGGCTGGTACCACGCGGCTACGACGGTGCGGTTAGCTGTGAAGGATAAGGCCCTGATGGATCAAATCATCAAGGCGTCACAAGAACTTGTGGCAATGGAAGTGACATTGGACGGACGAACGATCACCGGTTTCAAGGTGATCAAAGGCGATTAAGGCATAGCGACGAGCCAATTAATCTATCCTCGCATGTCGTTGAAGGAGGACGTAATGATGACGCTGCAGAAACAAGGCGGAGCCGCAATAGCAGCTCTGGCATTAGTAGCCGGCATGGCTTCCACGGCACTGGCAATTGAATCTTTCCAAGAGCGGTTCGAGTGGGGGGACATGAGCAAGCCCACGACGATTCAGGGGCGTGTGATCGTACTCGATCCTTATGATGAGGCGGTCTGGATTAATGTATCCGTATATGGCGGACAGGCCGAAAGCGGGTTGTTCTGGCAAAAGGTTCATCCCGGCAAGACCTTGAAGTTTTATGCGGACAAGGGCGCGTGGAGCGAGTTGAAGAAAATGGGCCGCCCGCATGCGGGACCGGCAGCAGCGAAAGAAGTACCTCCGGGCAGCACAACGGATCTCGTCGAGTTTGTTGCCACAGAAACTGAACAAAATCACCGGGTGATTTCCTCGGTCAAGAAACTCCCCGAGGTGGCCGGGACTATTGGCAAACCGCTGAGTATTGCCGCGCTTCAGTTTAAGGAATGTGCCGGAAAGAGCGAGAATGATGCAGCGTGTGTGGCGGCGAAGCGTGGGCTCACCACGTCACAGGTGAGTCCGGATGGATCCAATGTCGGTATGCAGTACGATGTAATGATCCCGGGGGGGAAAGCCATCGGCGGGATGATTCCCGCAACGGCACAGTATAACCAAGCCCACTGATTTCTCGGTTGGATCGATTGAACGGCGGTCATTCCTGACCAGGAGTGGCCGCCGTTCTTTTTTCATGGCGGCCGTCATCCGGTTGGACCATGCGTTGCAGTTCAGCCAGGCGGTTGAGTGCATCGAGTGGTGTCATGGAAAACAGGTCAATCTGTTTAACTTCCTCGATCACGGGATGGGGCTGTGGCAGGGGGGGAATTGCCTGATTGGGTTGTTCTCGGACTGATCCTGCGATAGAAGAGTCCGGCTGTTCCAGCTGTGTCAGGACCGCTTGCGCCCGTTCGATCACAGATCCGGGGAGCCCTGCCAGTTTGGCCACGTGAATACCGTAGCTCCGGTCGGCCCCTCCCGCGACAATTTTACGGAGAAAGACTACGTCTCCGTCGCGCTCTTGGACCGCGACCCGGTAGTTTTTGATTCCTTCGCGCTGGTACTCCAGCTGCACCATCTCATGGTAGTGCGTGGCAAACAGGGTACGCGCGCCCAGACGTGTCCGGTCCTGAATGTGTTCCGCCACTGCCCACGCGATGCTGAGGCCATCGTACGTGCTGGTGCCACGGCCAATCTCATCCAGTAGAATCAGGCTTCGCTGAGAGGCGCTGTTGAGAATATTCGCAGTTTCAACCATCTCCACCATAAAAGTGCTAAGACCGCCGGCCAGATTGTCCGAAGCGCCCACGCGGGTAAAGATGCGGTCCACCAGTCCGATCTGCGAGCTGGCCGCCGGGACAAAACTGCCGATTTGGGCCATGAGAACGATCAGGGCGACCTGTCGAAGGTAGGTGCTTTTACCCGCCATATTGGGTCCGGTTAAGATCAGCAGGCGGTTGTTGTTCAAATCCAAGATCGTATCATTGGGAACGAATGCGCGATCGTCGCGAAGTTGTTCAACTACGGGGTGGCGTCCGTTGCGGATGGCGATGCTGCCGCTCTCATCTACCTCGGGCCTCGTGTAACGATTCAACGCGGCGGTTTCAGCAAGACCGGCGACGACATCAATCAACGAAAGATTGCGTGCCATGGCATCCAGACGAGGAGCGTCTTGTGCCAAACGCCCACGGAGTTGAGCGAAGATGTCTTGCTCAAGCGCCAGCAACCTGGCCTCTGCACCGGTCACTTGTTCTTCGAGCGCTTTCAGCTCAGGCGTCATGAACCGCTCGGCATTGACGAGAGTTTGTTTGCGGATGTAGTCGGACGGAACGCGGCTGAGATTGGCCTTCGTCACCTCGATGTAGTAGCCGAACACCTGGTTGTATCTGACTTTCAGTGAGTCGATGCCGGTACGTTCACGCTCGTTGCGTTCAATCCCGGCGATCCATTGTTTCCCTTCTTTGCTTGCTTTGCGCAGTTCATCGATGCCGGCATGGTAGCCGTCTCTAATGAAATTGCCATCGCGAACGGATGGAGGCGCGTCGGGCTGGATGGCGCGTTCGATGATCTCGTACAAATCGCGTCCGTCATCCCACGACGAGCGGGCCTCGACGAGCAACGCACTCTGAAGCGACGCAAGTCTGGATGCGATTTCAGGCAACACGGACAGGGATTGCTTCAAGGCAAGGAGTTCGCGGGGGCCTGCATAGCCCAATACGATACGGCTGCCAAGCCGCGCGATATCCTGCACCTCACGCAGTGCGGCGCGCAAGGCCACACGTTCCTCCAGGCGGTCCTTCAATTCTCCCACCGCGTCCAGTCTGGCGCGGATCGGTTCGCATTGAATCAACGGTCTGATCAGCCATTGTCGCAGCAGCCGGCTGCCCATAGCCGTGACCGTACGGTCCAGCACGGCTGCGAGAGCAGTACAGGGCGATTCCTGCGCGCTGTCTCCCGAGGACATCGGTTTAAGGATTTCCAAATTGCGAAGGGTGGCGGCGTCCAGATGCATGGCGTCATGACTTCTGCGAACCGTCATTCGCCGAATATGATCCAGCGGGGCCGCCGGTTGCGTTTCACGAAAGTAATGCAAGACAGCGCCGGCCGCTTCCAGGCCGACGGTTAGATCTGCGCACCCGAACGCATCAAGCGACTGAACACGGAATTGGTCCAGCAAAGACCTCGCACTATGGCGCCGATCGAACGAAGCGGCTGGTCGTTCGCACACGCGCGTTCCCTTGATTTGATCAAGCCAGGCTGCCGCGTCATGGTCCAGTCCAGCCGGGAATAACACCTCGCGAGGATCAAGCCTCGCCAGCTCGTCCAGCGCGAGCACCGCCGCCTGTGGACCGTGTAATTCCGTCATGAAACGCAGAGTCTCGCCGTGGTCACGCTGGGCACCACCGACGACGAACAGCGCATCGATGCGTTGGAAGGCGAGTACATGCGGACCTTCATGCTTCACTATAATTTCCCGCCCTTCAGTGTCGGGGAAGCGCGCCCGCTCAGGTCACCAGGCCGGCGGGAAGTCGGGCATGGTGCATTGGCCGAACGGGCATTGAAGCCGGTCATTCCCGGCAAAGACATTTTCCCGTACACCCTTCGCATTGTCTCGGAGATCCTAGAGTCCAACGGCTCGTCCTCGATGGCGACGGTCTGCGGCGGTACGCTGGCGATGATGGATGCGGGCGTTCCGATCAAGGAACCGGTTGCCGGTATTGCCATGGGATTGATCAAGGAAGGGAACGGTGTGATGATCCTGTCCGATATTCTCGGATTGGAAGACCATCTCGGCGACATGGATTTCAAAGTGTGTGGGACCAAGAACGGCGTTACGGCCTTGCAGATGGACATCAAGATTGGTGGTATCACCATGGCGCTCATGCAGCAGGCCTTGGAACAGGCTCGCGCAGGCCGGCTTCATATTCTGAGCCATATGGCCAAAGCGCTCACGGGCGCGCGTGAAAATCTGTCGCCGTTTGCGCCGCGTATTTATACGATTAAGGTCAAACAAGACAAGATTCGGGACATCATCGGCCAGGGCGGAAAAACGATCCGCGGCATTCAGGCCGATTGCGGGGTCAAGATCAACATTGAGGATACCGGAATTGTCACCATTGCCTCCGCTGATGAAGTATCGTTGCAGAAGGCCAAAGATATCATCGGCCGTCTGACCGAGGAAGTTGAAATCGGGAAAGTGTATATGGGCACAGTCCGGAAGATCATGGACTTCGGCGCTTTCGTCGAAGTGCTGCCGGGAACGGACGGATTGGTTCATATCTCGCAGTTGGCGCACCATCGCGTCAAGGCGGTGTCTGACGAAGTGGCCGAAGGCGATCAAATCCTTGTGAAGGTGCTGGAGATCGACAAGCAAGGCAAGATCCGGCTCAGCCGAAAAGAAACCATGCCGGCACCGGCCGAAGGCGGTGCAAAGGATCAAGCGGGCGGGTAATTCCCTTGTACCGCAAACGTATTCTCGACAATGGGATTCGCTTAGTCACCGAGCAGATCCCGACGCTCAAGTCTGTCACGGTCGGCATGTGGGTGAATGCCGGCTCCCGCGACGAAAGCCCCGCGCAGGCGGGGTATTCCCACTTCATTGAACATATGTTTTTCAAGGGGACGGCCACTCGGTCGGCCACCGATATCTCGCGCGAGATTGATGCGCTTGGAGGCGAGATGAACGCCTTCACCACGCGTGAGACGACCACCTTTTATGTCAAAGTGCTCGATCAGCATCTGCCTAAAGCGCTGAATCTACTCTCGGACCTGTTCCACCGATCCCGATTTGGGCCGAAAGAAATTGAAAAAGAGAAGCAGGTGGTGCTTGAAGAAATCCGCATGGTTCAAGACGATCCAGAGGATTTGGTCCAAGAGCTGCACACAGGGCTCGTGATGGGCCGCCATCCGCTGAGCCGGCCGATTCTTGGGCAGGAAACGACGATTGCGAAACTGAGGAGGGACGATCTCCTTGGCTATGTCGGGACTCACTACCGGCCTCAGGAAATGGTGCTCGCGGTTGCAGGAAATTTCGACCAGCGCGGGCTTGAACAGACGATGGCCCGTACATTCGGGAGGCATCGTCCGTCCGTGAGCGCCGAACCGCGCAGACGTTGGCCACCGGACATCTGCGGCGGCGTTGTGACCAAACGGAAATCATTGGAACAGGTACACCTTTGTGTCGGACTGAAGGGAATTCCAGCAGGCCACAAAGACCGCTATGCGGCTTATGTGCTGAACAGCGTGCTGGGCGGAAGCGTCAGTTCACGCCTTTTTCAGGAGATTCGTGAAAAGCGTGGCCTGGCCTACTCGATTTATTCGTTTTTGTCCGGCTATTCGGATGGGGGCACGATGACGGTCTATGCCGGAACCCGCGCGTCGGAAGTAGAACGTGTACTGGACCTGATCCGGCGTGAAGTCAGGAAAATGGCGGCGCACGGCATCGAACGGGCGGAACTCAAGCGGACGAAGGACCAGATGAAAGGCAGTCTGATGAGCGCCGCCGCCTGTGGGCCGTGTAATTCCGTCACCCAGAACTCACCGGTGGAGACGTCAATCGCCGCCAGTCCGATTACCGTCGGCTGTGCCGATACTGGTTGGAGAGACAGCGCCGCAAGATAATTCGATTCGGCCGGGGAAAGCAGCTCCGTATCGACGAGAGTCCCGGGTGTATAGAGACGCACGACTTCACGGCGCACCAGCCCCTTGGCCAGCTTGGGATCTTCAACTTGCTCACAAAGCGCCACCGTTCGTCCTGTCTTGAGCAGCTTGGCGATGTATCCGGTCGCAGCATGATAGGGAACCCCGCAAAGGGGGATCGGATCGGGATTGTGCTTATCTCGGGATGTGAGTGCAATAGAAAGGAGACGTGAGGCTACTTGCGCGTCTTCGTAAAACATTTCATAAAAGTCTCCGACGCGAAAAAACAGGATAGCCTGCGGATAGCCCCGCTTGATGTCCCGATACTGCCGCATGAGGGGGCTTGCGTCCTGGTCAATCATCCGTGGCGCCCTGTGAAGGCCCCGGTGATGCCGGGAGACGGTCGGAGGCGTTCTGGACGGACTGACGAAGTCGCTCGAGGTCTACTTCGGCTTCTTGCAGCGCCTTCGTTTTTCGTCTGAGCTCGATACGGCCACGTACCCATGGAGGAAACAGTAAAATCACTGCAACCAAGAGGCCGACCACAAAGCCGGCCATGATGGGTTTGTACACAGGCGTCGAGGCCTCCAGTAATCCGAAAAAGTATCGAAGGGTGACTTCTTGCTCCTGGTTTTGAAGAAAGAAGGCCAGCGAGAGCAGCAAAAGAATGCCGACGATACTCAAACGAATCATCGAGTCGAAGCCTTTCTTGGGCCGGTGGTCTTTCGCGTCTGCGAAGCCGGTGGGCGTTTGGCCAAGCGACGGGCTTGATCGATGCGGGCCAGCAACGAGCGTGAATGCGGTCCCTTCGCGGTGAACCGCACGATCCGGGTAGCCGGACTTCGGTGGGTCAACCACACTTCCAGCCGGTCTTCCGGAAGCAAGGCGGAAAACCGGTCGGCCCACTCGATGGCCACAACCGTTCGGTCGGTGAAATAGTCTGTAAGTCCGATCGATTCGATGTCTGCGTCGCTGTGCAGCCGGTACAGATCGACATGAATCAGGGGAAGACGGGCTCGGTATTCATGTACCAATACGAAAGTGGGACTGCTGACAGAATCGGGTGGCGCGTCGAGGCCGGTTGCGATGCCGCGGACCATGGAGGTTTTGCCGGCACCTAATCCACCGATCAATGCCAGCACGTTTCCTCCTGTGAGAGCACGGCCAATAGCACGGCCAAGCGATTCAGTCGCAGCAAGGGAGGTGAGCACAACCTCAGGTGAATCGGCAGCCGCTCTCCGCCCTGCCTTCCGTACTTGATCGCTCTTTCTCGCACGGGATCGTGCTCGGTTAGGTTTCATGGACCATCTTGCTGGCAAAAGGTATCTGCTCAATCAAGTCTCCTGCGATCAGTCCTGCCTGTCCCTTTTCAGCTGCGGCTAAATCTCCGGCACACCCATGCAGGTAGGTCGCTGTACAGGCGGCGTCCCATGGTGACAGGCCTTGGGCTAACAATCCCACGATCATGCCGGTTAAGACGTCACCTGTTCCTGCTGTTGCCATTCCGGGATTCCCGGTCGGACAAATTGCCGCAGTTCCGTCCGGCCTTGCGACTACGGTTCGGGCGCCTTTCAGGACAATGAATACTCCCCGTTCCCGCGCAAACCTGGAGGCAGTGTCGATTCGATTGGCATTGACACTCTGCGGCGTCGCGTCGGTTTCCAGCCGGGCCATCTCACCAGGATGGGGCGTAAGAATCGGAGGCGTGTTACATGCTGTGAGCATCGATGCGCGGCCGGCCAGCGCATTCAGCGCATCGGCATCCAGGACAGCAGGACGATCGAGTTGTTTGGTCAGAGCTTGCACTAATTCGACCGTTTCCGGATGGGTTGATAACCCGGGGCCGATCGCAATCGCAGTTCTGGCAGCGATAAAGGCGGTGAGCCGGTCGAATGCCGTGCGCGCAAAGGTTCGCGATTTGGTTTCCGGCATCGGGATGGTCATAGCCTCCAGCAGTTTTGCCTCCAACACGTCGTTGACGCTGGAAGGGACTGCGACGGTCACCAGCCCGGCTCCGATTCGAAGGGCCGCTCGCGCAGCCATAGCTGCCGCGCCGGTTTTGCCGACAGAGCCTGCAATGATTCCGGCATGGCCGAATGTGCCTTTGTGGCTGGATGGTCTGCGCACCGGTAACGAGGCTTGTACAAAGGCGGGAGTCATCAACATGGTCCGGCTTGTGACGGCATCGATGTAGGCCGAGGGAATGCCGATATCGACAACCCTGATAAGTCCGGCCAGATCGATCCCATGGTTCTGGTACAGCCCCAATTTAGGGAGCCCGAACGTCACGGTGAGGGAGGCCCTGACGGCGCGTCCGAGTATGGCGCCAGTGTCGGCATGCAGGCCGGATGGAAGATCGACGGCCACGACCGGCCGTTCAGCTTCATTGATGTTGTCGATCGCGTCGCCATAGTGTCCTGTGACATCGGAGGACAGGCCGGTTCCGAGCAGTGCATCGACGAGGATGTCGCTCTCACGGAGGAGCGGGAGCGCCTGGCTCGTGGAGCGATAGGGTTGTACGGCCGATTTGCCGGCTGCACGGACGAATTGCCGATACATTGTTGCGGCGTCGCGACTCAATTCTGAAACGGGCGTCATGGTAAGGATTCGAACGTGGGCCTGAAGACGGCGAAGCAGCCGGGCTACGACAAATCCATCGCCGCCGTTATTGCCTTTGCCACAGAGGATCGTGACGCGTTTCCCACGCACAGAACCATAGAGTTGTTCAAGGACGGCCACGAGGCCTGCGCCGGCGCGTTCCATCAATACTGTGCCGGGAATATGGGCTTCGCCGATCGTTCGCCGATCAAGTGCTTGCATCTGCGCGCCGGTGACGACCTTTGTCATTGTAGCCCTATGGCGAGTGTCGAATAGTAAAGGAGGGCGTTGCGGCTGCCCGCCTGTGTGCGCATCGCTTTGCCGTTGTGATAGAAGTCGAATGGAGTCATGACAACGCTCTCACGCGCATGATGCTCTGGCGGTGCGCAGGCAGGTCGATCGCATGGTATGGTCAACCGAGCAAGGCCTTCATTTCTTTCACGGCTTGCTCAAGGCCGACGAGGACGGCCCGCGCAATGATGCTGTGCCCAATATTGTATTCGACGATTTCAGGAATATGGGTTAAGCGCTTGATGTTGCGATAATTCAATCCGTGCCCGGCGTTGACGCCGATGCCCAGTTTATACGCGAGCTTGGCTGCTTGGGTGATGGCCTCGAATTCTGCGTCGGCCTCCTTGGAGCGGGTGGCGTTCGCATAGCGGCCAGTATGCAGCTCCACGAAATCCGCCGACACCTTATGCGCAGCCTTGATCTGATTGAAATCGGGTTCGACAAAGACGCTGACCGGGATTCCGCCTTCGTGCAAGAGCGTAATAATTTTCTGGATCTGCTCGCGTTGTCCCGCCACGTCCAATCCACCCTCGGTTGTGAGTTCCTGCCGTTTTTCCGGTACAAGGGTGACCAGATCCGGTTTGACCGTGAGTGCGATCTTGGTCATCGCGTCGTCTGCTGCCATTTCCAGATCGAGTTTTGTGCGGATGATGTCACGCAGGAGCTGAAGGTCCCGGTCTTGAATGTGCCGGCGGTCTTCGCGCAGATGGACGACAAGTCCATCTGCACCGGCAAGTTCGGCAAGAATAGCGGCAGCTAACGGATCAGGATCGTTCCCTCCTCGCGCTTGTCGCAAAGTTGCCACATGATCGATATTGACACCCAGCCGGGCCACGAGTCCTCCATCCTGTCTGTGAAGTACAAGAAAAAAAAGGCAAAAACGAGGTAATACCGTCCGATATTAGTAGCAGAAAGAAGAGAGAGGGAGCAAGAACAGACTCGTGCACAGTGAACCCAAACCGGCTGGCCGGGGTTAGAGGGCGATGAACTCAGAACTCCACAGAATCACGGGGCAAATTGACTCGACTGGAGCCCTCCATTAGAATAGGCCTCTCACGCGGCTCTTTAGTGAAGTGACCAAGAGAACACGTTGAGGATCACCGAGAAAGTCAGAGGAGGGTCATGGGGCTAGGCGACGGGTTTTATCGAATCAAGCGACTTCCTCCGTATGTTTTTGCACAAGTGCAATCGCTCAAGCTTGATGCTCGGCAGCGCGGCGAAGATATCATTGACTTCGGCATGGGCAATCCGGACCAGCCGACGCCGCCGCACATCGTCGAGAAGATGATCGAGGCAACCCGGAAGAGCAAGAACCATCGCTATTCCGCTTCACGCGGGATCACCAAGCTCCGGCATGCAATCTGCGGATGGTACAAGCGAAATTACAACGTGGATCTGGACCCTGAGACGGAAGCTATCGTCACCATCGGGTCCAAGGAGGGGCTGGCCCACCTGGCCTTGGCCACAATCGGTCCCGGCGATGTAGTGTTGACTCCAACGCCGACCTATCCGATCCACATGTATAGCTTTATCATAGCGGGCGGTGAGGTGCGTGGAATTGAGCTGCGCCAGGACAGCGATTTTTTTGAAGATTTGACGCGTGTCTATCGCCAGACGTTTCCGCGCCCGAAAATTCTCGTCATCAATTTCCCGCACAACCCGACCACCGCTGTGGTAGACCTCGAGTTTTTCAAAAAGATCGTGGCGTTTGCCAAGGAGCACAACGTCATCGTTATCCATGATCTGGCGTATGCCGATCTGGTGTTCGACGGCTACAAAGCGCCGAGTTTTCTGCAAGTGCCGGGTGCGAAAGACATTGGAGTGGAGTTCTATACCCTCTCCAAAGCGTACAACATGCCCGGATGGCGCGTGGGATTTTGTGTGGGCAATCGTGAGGTCGTGGGTGCGCTGGCGAAGATCAAGAGCTATTTGGACTACGGTATTTTTCAGCCCATTCAAATCGCCAGCGTGATCGCGTTGAACGGACCGCAGGAATGCGTCAAGGAGACGGTCTTGCGCTATCAGAAACGGCGCGACGTGCTTGTCGGAGGATTGAATCGTATCGGCTGGCGGGTGGCGAAGCCGATGGCCACGATGTTCGTGTGGGCGCACATTCCTCTTCCCTATCGCCATATGGGGTCCCTGGAATTTTCAAAACTCCTGCTCAAGGAAGCGAAAGTTGCGGTTTCTCCCGGGATCGGCTTCGGTGAAGGTGGGGATGAGTATGTACGGTTCGGGCTGGTGGAAAATGAGCATCGCACGCGCCAAGCCGTGAGGGGGATTCGCAAAACGCTCAAACTCGACGGAGCGGAAGAATGACGTCTCGCATCGGGGTCGGCATCATCGGATTCGGCACGGTGGGGACTGGCGTCGCGAAGGTTCTGCTCGACAACGCGGCGCTCATTCGCCGCCGGGTCGGTGTGCCGGTTGAACTGGTCCGCATTGCCGATTTGGATATCACGCGGGATCGCGGAGTCCTGCTGCCATCGGGGATTCTGACGACCGATGCGAAGCAGGTGATTCACGATCCTGCCGTGGACATCGTCATTGAATTGATCGGCGGATACGACACCGCCAAACGCGTCATTCTGGAGGCGATGGCTGCGGGCAAGCAGGTGGTGACGGCGAACAAGGCGCTTCTGGCTCTCCACGGAGAAGAGATTTTTGAGGCCGCGTCACGCCAGGGTGTCGATGTGGGATTCGAAGCCAGCGTGGGCGGCGGGATTCCCGTCGTTCGGGCGCTCACGGAAGGCCTTGCAGGCAATACGATCGAATCCATCTACGGCATCATCAACGGGACGTCGAATTATATTTTGTCGAGGATGACCCGCGAGGGCGAGAGTTTCGAGTCGGTACTCAAGGATGCACAGCAAGCCGGATACGCCGAAGCAGATCCGACCTTCGACGTGGCGGGAATCGATTCGGCGCATAAACTGGCCATTCTTGTCAGCTTGGCCTACGGTACGCCGGTCAATTGCAAGGAAATCTATACCGAAGGGATTACGCATATCACGCCGACCGACATCGCCTATGCGAAGGAGTTTGGTTTTACGATCAAACTGCTGGGCATTGCGAAATTTGCGGACGGCGAAGTGGAAGCCCGAGTGCACCCCACGATGGTGCCGTCGGTGTCTCCTATCGCGCAGGTCGACGGTGTCTACAACGCCATTCAGTTGGTCGGCGACGCAGTCGGCGACGTCGTGTTGTACGGCCGCGGGGCCGGATCGATGCCGACCGGGAGCGCCGTGGTGAGTGACGTGATCGCCATCGGCCGGAATCTGCTCAAGGGCGCAGTCGGCCGTGTGCCGGTTGCGTCGTTTCGCCAGGATCAGCGTCGGCCGTTGCGCATGAAACCGATAGAGGAAATCAGTTCGCTCTACTATCTGCGATTCATGGTTGTCGATCGTCCCGGCGTCTTGGCGCAGATTGCCGGTGAGTTGGGCCGTTGCGGCATCAGTATCTCGTCGATGTTGCAGCAGGGACGCCGGGAAGGGCAAACGGTGCCGGTGGTGATCAAGACGCACATGGCCAAGGAGCGCGATGTGCA
>JABMDH010000056.1:0-4159 GCA_015904075.1 Nitrospira sp. | reverse complement strand
TTGAAGAATATCGCAAGTTTCTTCCCGTCTCAGAGAAGACGCCGGTCATCAGCTTGGCGGAAGGCAATACGCCCCTCATTCGCGCGGCGCGGCTGGCTCAGGCGATTGCACCCGGGGTTGACCTGCACCTCAAATTCGAGGGCATGAATCCAACCGGCTCGTTCAAAGACCGCGGCATGACGATGGCCATCTCGAAGGCGGTCGAACAGGGCGCACGGGCCGTGATGTGCGCCTCGACCGGCAACACATCCGCTGCCGCCGCCGCTTATGGCGCCCGTGCTGGGTTGGCCGTCTATGTACTGATTCCCGCCGGTAAGATTGCGATGGGAAAGCTTTCCCAAGCGATGATGCATCAAGCCACGGTGATTCAAATCGAAGGGAACTTCGATCAGGCGCTTACGCTCGTCAAGGATCTATCAGCCGTCCATCATATCGAGTTGGTGAATTCTCTGAATCCATTCCGGATTGAAGGCCAGAAGACGGCCGCGTTCGAGGTGTGCGATCAACTCGGCGACGCGCCGACGGTCCATGTGCTGCCGGTTGGCAATGCGGGGAACATTACGGCCTACTGGAAAGGGTATCAAGAATATCATGCGGCGAATCAAACGACGAAACGTCCGCGCATGATGGGATTTCAAGCTGCCGGTGCGGCTCCGATTGTGCTGGGAAAGATCGTGGAGGAGCCACAGACGGTTGCGACGGCGATTCGCATTGGAAACCCGGCTAGTTGGTCGGCGGCGCTGCGGGCGGTCGAGGAATCCTCCGGCGCGATCGATATGGTGACCGATGAAGAAATCCTGCAGGCCTATACCGCAGTGGCGGCTACAGAGGGTGTCTTTTGCGAGCCGGCCTCCGCTGCATCGGTTGCAGGGGTGGCCAAATTGCATCGGGCCGGGATGTTGCGAGAAGGCGAGACGGTGGTATGCACCCTGACCGGGCATGGCTTGAAAGATGCCGATACCGCAATCAGCGTGTCGAAACAACCGTTGACGGTGAAGGCGACACGTGAGGATGTCGCACGTCTCTTGAGGATGTGAGGATGGTGCAGACCTGATGAAATATGTGATCCTGCATGCCGGTGGAATGGCCGACCAGCCTCGTCAAGAACTGGGCGGCCGCACACCACTTCAGGCCTCCTCAACCCCCCATCTCGACCGGCTCGCCCAGAGTGGAGAGCTTGGACGGCTTGTGATCCCCGCTGACGGCCTGCTCTATGGAAGCGGATTGAGCAGTACGGCGATTCTTGGCTATGACCCCAAGAAATATTATCAAGGCCCGGGTCCGCTTGAAGCGGCTAGCTTGGGAGTTTCCGTATCGGAACATGATGTTGCGTACCGGTGTACCATGGTGACGGTGCGGCCTGAAGGCGGGAAGACCGGCGGCGAGATCAAGAAATTGGGCGCCCATGTGATATTGGACGATGCGACGGCCGGATTGATCGACACGGAAGAAGCCCGTGAATTGATCGAGGCGATCAATGAGCAGCTTGGGTCCGAGACTATCCAGTTTTATCCCGGAGCGGGCCATCGCCATCTCATGGTATGGGTCAATGGAAAGTCACGGGCGGTCTGCGTCGATCCCAAGACGGTCCTCGGCCGGTCTATTGCAGATGCCTTGCCTGCCGGTGACGGCGCCGACATACTTAGGAAGCTCATGGACGCCGCACACCTGATTTTGCGTGATCATCCTGTGAATGATGAACGGGTAGCCGCAGGTAAGAAACCGGCGAACTGTGTGTGGCTGTGGGGTGAAGGGCGGGCCGTCATGTGGCCGAGCCTGACGGAAAAGTATCGTATCAAGGGTGCGGTTGTGGCTACGAGCGACGTGCAGCGGGGCGCCGGAATTTGTGCCGGGCTCGATGCGGCGGATCCCGATCGACTTGCACCAGGGGATCTCCGCGAGAAGGCGGCCATGGTATTGGCGGAGTGCGCCAAGAAAGATTTTGTTTATGTGCATGCCGGGTTGGCGGACGAAGTCGTTCACAGCTCCGATCCCAACGCGAAGGTTCGCGGCATCGAGGCGTTCGATCAAGATCTCGTCGGGCCCGTGATCGACGGATTGGCCAAGCTGGGACCCTACCGGTATCTGGTCATCTGCGATCATGGCGATGCGTCGCAAGGTCCTGCCTTCTATGTTTTTGGAGAAGGAGGCAGTAAAGGATCAGCATTGGCCGGTCGGCGGTTCACCGAGTCGCTTGAAGCGGCCAGCTTGGGGGTCTCTGTCGCGGAACATGATGTTGCGTAACGGTGCACGATGGTGACCGTGAGGCCCGAAGGCGGGAAGACCGGCGGCGAGATCAAGAAATTGGGCGCCCATGTCATATTGGACGATGCGACGGCCGGGTTGATCGATACGGAAGAGGCTCGTGAATTGATCGAGGCGATCAACGAACAGCTTGGGTCCGAGACCATCCAGTTTTATCCCGGATCGGGTCATCGCCATCTCATGGTATGGGTCAATGGAAAGTCACGGGCGGTCTGCGTCGACCCTAAGACGGTCCTCGGTCGGTCCATTGCAGATGCCTTGCCCACCGGTGACGGCGCCGACATACTCAGGAGACTTATGGACGCCGCGCACCTGATTTTGCGTGATCATCCCGTGAATGATGAACGGGTCGCTTCAGGCAAGAAACCGGCAAACTGTGTGTGGTTGTGGGGTGAAGGGCGGGCTGTTATGTGGCCGAGCCTGCCGGAAAAGTATCGTATCAAGGGTGCGGTTGTGGCCACGAGCGATGTGCAGCGGGGTGCCGGGATTTGTGCCGGTCTCGATGCGGTGGATTCTGATCAGCTTGCAGCTGGAGATCTCCGCGCAAAGGCGGCTATGACATTGGCAGAATGCGCCAAGAAAGATTTTGTCTATGTCCATGCCGGATTGACGGACGAAGTCGTTCACAGTTCCGATCCTACTGCGAAGGTTCGCGGGATTGAAGCGTTCGATCGAGACCTCGTTGGACCCGTGATTGAGGGATTAGCCAAACAGGGTCCCTACCGGTATCTGGTTATCTGCGATCATGGCGATGTGTCGCAAGGCCCTGCCTTCTATGCCTTCGGAGAAGGAGGGAGCAAAGGATCAGCACCGGTCGGCCGGCGGTTCACCGAGTCCGACGCCCTGGCTGTAGAGACGCCTGCCCGCGATGCTACCAAGTTCATCAACAAGCTCTTTGCGAACGGGTAAAGCTGATGGCCTTGATCGTCCAGAAGTATGGAGGCACGTCGGTCGGATCGATCGAGCGGATTCACCGGGTCGCCGATCGGGTGGTTCGGGCTCAGCGTGAGGGGCATCGGATCGTGGTGGTGCTGTCCGCCATGAGTGGCGAGACGGATCGCTTACTCAAGCTGGCGCATGAGGCGACACCGGTTCCGGATGAGCGTGAGTTGGACATGCTGCTCTCGACCGGGGAGCGGGTCACGATCGCCCTGCTGGCGATGGAATTGCGCGGGCGGGGGATCAATGCACGGTCCTATACGGGCCGGCAAGTCGGCATTATCACCGATAGCGCGCATACCAACGCCCGTATTGCTCGGGTGACGGCGGATCGGATTCGCGAGGCCCTGGATGAGGGAGTGATCCCTGTGGTGGCAGGGTTCCAAGGGATCAACGAACAGTCTGATGTGACGACTCTCGGTCGCGGAGGGTCAGATCTGTCCGCGGTTGCGTTGTCTGCGGCATTGAAAGCTGACCGCTGCATTATCTTTACCGACGTTGATGGCGTCTACACGGCGGACCCCAATATCGTACCGGCAGCGAGACGGATCGATAAAATTTCGTACGAAGAGATGCTCGAAATGGCCAGCCTCGGGGCCAAAGTGCTCCAGACCAGATCGGTCGAGTTTGCGGCCAAGTTCAATGTGCCGGTGGAGGTGAATTCGAGCTTCAAAGAAGGAAAGGGAACCCTCGTGACGAAGGAAGATACGGACATGGAAGCGGCGGCAGTGGCTGGGGTCACAGGAGACCGCAATCAGGCGAAGATCACGATCGTCGGTGTGCCGGACAAACCCGGGATCGCCGCGCGCATTTTCGGCACCGTGGCGGAGTCCCATATCAACGTCTATATGATCATCCAGAATATCAGTCAGTCGGCGATGACGGATCTTTCTTTCACGGTGCCACGGGCCGATCTCAAGAAGGCTGTGCCGATCATTCAAGCCGTGGCGAAGGA
>JABMDH010000055.1:9134-12603 GCA_015904075.1 Nitrospira sp. | reverse complement strand
TTGATCAGCCCGATTGCGATGGATCAGGGGCTGCGGTTTGCGGTGCGCGAGGGTGGCAAGACCGTGGGCTCCGGCGTCGTCACGGAAATTCTGGCGTAAACGGACGCGAAGCGTCAGCCGTCAAACGTCAACCGGAAAGACGGCAGGGGAATTGTACGATTGACGGATGACGATTGACGAATAACGAGGATTACGATGCGTGAAATTATCGATTTGCCGACCTGCAAACAGCGGAATTATTCGACGAATAAAAATAAGAAGAATGATCCGGATCGGTTGGAGCGAAACAAGTTCTGCAAGTTCTGCCGGAAGCACACGCCTCACAAAGAGGTGAAGTAGGGTGGGCGGTAAGGGGTGAGTGGTTCACCGATCGGCTGGCGCGTTCACACCTTACGGTTCACGTCCAAGTAGGGGCATGGTGTCAATGGCAGCACATCGGTCTCCAAAACCGAGAGTCTAGGTTCAAATCCTAGTGCCCCTGCCATGCAGAGTGTGATTGCCCCGGAATGCCGAGGATGGGCGTGAGGGGGTGGCCCATTCCTGGGCGATGTCGTGTGAAGGGTTCGCTTGGCTGTCAGCCGGAGCGGCAGAGATAGAAAACGGAGTGACCGATGTTCAAGCGTATGACTGATTCGATCCGGCTGTTTATCACGGATGTTCGGGCTGAGTTGAAGAAGGTTTCGTTCCCGACCCGTCCGGAAACCATTGGTTCTACAACGGTCGTGATTGTGTTTTGTGTGTTGATGTCGCTCTATCTGTCGGCTGTCGATTCGCTTCTTTCATGGCTGGTCGGCAAACTGATTTGAGAGATGAGCAGAACGGTCAAGGAATCGTCGAACGTGGCTGGGGCCTATAGACCGAAGGATGAGGCATGACGAAGAATTGGTACGTCATTCATACGTATGCGGGGTTTGAGGGGCGCGTCAAGACCAGCTTGGTGGAGCGCGCCAATCAGATGGGCTTGGTAGAAAAGCTTGGACAGGTGCTCGTGCCGACGGAGGACGTGATCGAAATCAAGGACGGCAAGCGGCGGACATCCCGGCGCAAGTTTTTCCCTGGCTATGTGTTGATTGAGCTGGAATCGCCTGTTGGCGATGAGACCCTGCAGATGATCAAGGAGACCCCGAAGGTAACCGGGTTCGTAGGGGGCGGGACGGTACCGCTGCCCTTGACTCCTGAAGAGGTTGAATCGTTGCTCAAGCAAGTTGATGCCGGTCAGGCCGAACCGCGCGAGCAGGTGAAGTTCATCAAGGGCGACAATGTTCGAATCATCGACGGTCCGTTCCTGGGATTCAATGGCCTGGTTGATGAGGTCGATCAAGATCATAGTCGATTAAAGCTCATGGTGAGTATTTTCGGCCGATCGACGCCGGTGGAATTGGGGTTTTTACAGGTTGAACGGATTTAAACAGTGCTGAGCGATGAGTGCTGAGTGCTGAGGTAAGGAGCAGATATGGCGAAGGAAGTATCCGCACAAATCAAGCTGCAGATTCCGGCAGGGAAGGCCAATCCGGCCCCTCCCGTTGGCCCCTCGCTTGGCCAGCACGGGGTCAATATCATGGAGTTGGTCGAGCGCGGCTGGCTATTCTGACGGAATGTGTCGGACTTCCGGTCAATCAAGTGACGGAACTGCGTAAGCAGCTCCGTGGTGCCAAGGCGGAATATCGGGTTGTGAAGAACACGCTCGCCGCGCGCGCGGTCGAGGGAACGACCCTGGCCGGTCTTGCGGCCTATCTCAAGGGGCCCACGGGCATCGTGATCGGGTATGACGATCCGGTGTTGCCGACGAAGGTATTGCGGGACTTCATCGGCGCAGAGAAGCGTGAAGAGAAAATCCGGATGACGGTCGGCGTGCTGGAAGGAAAAGTTGTCAAGCCGGCAGATCTGGCGGCTGTCGCGAAGTTGCCGAAGAAGGAAGTGCTGATTGCCATGTTGCTGTCGGCCATGCAGGGGCCGATCCGCGGCGTGGTGTATACGCTCAACGCGGTCTTGTCGAAATTTGTGAGAACCATTGCAGCCATTCAGGATAAAAAGAAAGGGGAGGGAGACATGTCAGCAACTACAACGAAATTGTCGCAGGAAGAATTGATCAAGGCTATCGAGGGCATGAGCGTGCTCGATTTGGCCGAGCTGGTGAAGGGTTTGGAGACGCGCTTCGGGGTCACCGCGGCTGCGCCGGTCGCAGTGGCCGCCGGTCCCGCTGCGGGCGGAGGCGCGGCTGCGCCTGTCGAGGAAAAGACTGCGTTCGACGTCATTCTCGCGTCCGCGCCGGCCGACAAGAAAATTCAGATCATCAAGGTTGTGCGTGAATTGACCAGCCTTGGACTGAAGGAAGCGAAGGATTTGGTGGAAGGCGCGCCAAAGCCGGTCAAGACCGGTGTGACGAAGGAAGAAGCCGATACCATGAAGAAGAAACTCGAAGAAGGCGGCGCCAAGGTCGAAATCAAGTAGTACGCGAGCGCCATTCGCCAGTTGCCAGTGATCAATTGGGTGAGGCCGCATCATGGCGGCTTCACCCGTGATCGCTGACCATTGACATCTGTTCACCGCCAACCAACGTGGAGGAGCGGGCATGTCCGAAACGACTCTGCAAGAGTTCGTCGAGCGGAAAGATTTTTCTCGCATTCGAACCAATATCGATATTCCGGATCTGATCGAGATTCAGAAACGCTCCTATGAGGAGTTTCTCCAGCTGGAAGTAGAGCCGGAGCGACGGAAAGACTGTGGCCTGCAAGCGGCGTTGGCGAGCGTATTCCCAATCCCTGACTATAACAATACGGCCATGCTCGAGTTTTCGAGCTATACGCTGGGTACGCCCAAGTATGACGAACGTGAGTGTCTTGAGCAGGGCATGACTTTCGCGGTCCCGCTGAAGCTGCGTGTTCGCCTGGTGGTATTCGATAAAGAAGACAAGGGACCCAGGAAGAAAGTGCTCGACGTCCGTGAGCAGGAGGTCTACGTCGGCGAATTGCCTCTGATGACGGAACGCGGCACGTTTATCGTCAACGGAACCGAGCGGGTCGTTGTCAGTCAGCTCCATCGTTCGCCCGGCGCTTCGTTTACACACGACAAAGGGCGCACGCATGCCAGCGGCAAAGTGCTGTACAGCGCGCGCATTATTCCCTATCGCGGCTCCTGGCTCGACTTTGAATTCGATGCGCGAGATATTCTGTATGTCCGAATCGATCGTCGGCGGAAAATGCCCACCACCATTCTGTTGAAGGCCTTTGGGTTTTCCAGCGACGACTTGCTCAAAATGTATTACCCGGTCGAAGAAATCCGGGTGTCCAAGGGTAAATTGTTCCGGAAGCTCGACGCGGAGATCCATCAGGGGTTGCGGTGCTCTGCCGAAGTCATGGAGAAGGGCAGTAAGGAGCCGCTCGTTCGCGAGGGGGCCAAGCTCACCAAGGGCTTGATTGCCAAGCTCAAGTCTGCCGGTGTGAAAGAGATTCCGCTGACTCCGGAGGAG
>JABMDH010000055.1:4952-9034 GCA_015904075.1 Nitrospira sp. | reverse complement strand
CCGGTGATCCTCGACACCTTGGAAATGGAAAAGATCGCTTCGAAAGAAGAGGCGATGGTGGAAATCTATCGCCGGCTTCGTCCGGGAGAAACACCGTCCGTCGACACTGCGCGGGCGTTGTTTGACAACCTGTTTTTGAATTCCAAGCGATACGATCTGTCTCCGGTCGGACGGCTCAAGCTCAACAAGAAGCTGGGATTGGATCTCCCCCTGGAGCAACGCACGTTGACCGCCCAGGATATTGTCGAAGTGATCCGGTATCTCGTGAACCTCAAGATCGGCAAGGGGGAAATCGACGACATCGACCATTTGGGCAATCGTCGTGTCCGGTCGGTCGGCGAGTTGTTGGAAAATCAGTTCAGGCTGGGTTTGGTGCGGATGGAGCGCAGCATCAAGGAGCGCATGAATCTCCTCGATATGGAGACGGTGCTCCCGCACGATCTGATCAATGCCAAACCGGTTGTTGCGGCGGTCAAGGAATTTTTCAGCAGCAGCCAGTTGTCACAATTTATGGACCAGACGAATCCTCTGGCTGAGATTACGCACAAGCGGCGGTTGTCGGCACTCGGGCCGGGCGGGTTGACGAGAGAGCGCGCCGGATTCGAAGTCCGCGATGTGCATCCGTCGCACTATAGCCGCATTTGTCCTATCGAAACGCCGGAAGGTCCGAACATCGGATTGATCACTTCGTTGGCGACCTATGCGCGGATCAATCAATTTGGATTCATCGAGGCGCCCTATCGGAAAGTGGTCAAAGGGCGTGTGACGGATGAGATGGAATTTCTGTCCGCCATCGAAGGGGACAAGTACATTATCGCCCAAGCGAACTCCAAGGTGGACGGGGCAGGCCGGCTGGTTTCTGAGACGGTGTCCTGCCGTCACGGTGGAGACTTCGTCATGGCCACGCCGGACAAGATTGAGTACATGGACGTGTCGCCGAAGCAGGTCGTCAGCGTGGCAACCGCGCTGGTGCCGTTTTTGGAACATGACGACGCCAACCGCGCGCTGATGGGTTCCAACATGCAACGCCAGGCGGTTCCATTGCTGACGTCCGAATCTCCGTTGGTCGGCACCGGAATGGAAGCGGTTGTGGCGCGTGATTCGGGCTATGTTATTCAAGCCCGGCGTGCCGGGGTTGTGGAGAGTGTCGATGCCACGCGTATCGTGGTGCGCGCCGACTCGAAGGATGGGAAAAAGGGAAAAGATTCCGGCTTGGATGTGTACGATCTCATCAAGTTCCAGCGCTCGAATCAAAATACCTGTATCACCCAGACTCCCGTGGTGCGGATTGGGCAGCCGGTCAAGAAGGGGCAAGTCCTTGGTGACGGCCCGGCGATCGATCATGGAGAGTTGGCATTGGGGAAGAACGTGCTGGTGGCCTTCATGCCGTGGGGCGGCTACAACTTCGAAGACGCCATTCTTCTCAGTGAGAAATTGGTTCGCGAAGATGCGTTCACGTCGGTGCATATCGAAGAGTTCGAAGTGGAAGCCCGGGATACAAAACTGGGCAAGGAAGATGTGACCCGTGACATTCCCAATGTCGGCGAGGAAGCTCTCAGGAGTCTGGATGAGAGCGGAATCATCCGTATCGGCGCTGAGGTGAAGCCGGGCGACATTCTGGTCGGCAAGGTGACGCCGAAGGGTGAAACCCAGTTGACGCCGGAAGAAAAGCTGCTGCGAGCCATCTTTGGCGAGAAGGCCGGCGACGTGAAGGACACCTCGTTGACCGTACCTCCGGGCGTCGAGGGTATCGTCGTGGACGTGAAGATTTTCTCGCGCAAAGGTCTCGACAAGGATGAGCGCTCAAAGAGCATCGAGACCGATGATCAGATGAAGCTCCAGCGCGATCACCATGAAGAGTTGCGGATCATCGACGAAGAAAAAACGAAGAAGATCAGAAAGTTATTGCTCGGCAAAGTAGTGGGCCGTGATTTGATGGACCCGGACACGGGCGACGTCATTTTGAAGAAGAAGGGCAAGCTGACGGCGGAGATTCTCAAGCGGTTGCCCGATGACACGGTGCGGCACATTATTCTCAGCGACCCGGACGAGCAAAAAGAGTTGGAAGACGTCGAGCGACGGGCGAAAGAACAGATTGAAATTCTCCAGACGCTCTACGATGAGAAGGTCGGCCGCTTGAAACGGGGCGACGAGTTGCCGCCCGGCGTGATCAAGCTGGTGAAAGTCTACATCGCGATGAAGCGGAAGATTCAGGTTGGCGACAAGATGGCCGGCCGTCACGGCAACAAGGGTGTCGTGTCGCGCGTGCTGCCGGAAGAGGATATGCCGTATTTGCCGGATGGGACTCCGGTTGAAATCGTGCTGAATCCTCTGGGTGTGCCGTCGCGTATGAACGTGGGTCAAATCCTGGAAACACACGTATATACATTGTTTGAAAAGCAGCGGGACTCGGTGTCGTTCGACTCGATGCGTATCCGTATCGCGTCGCCCGAAAAAATCCGGTCCTGGTCGTACGGCGAAGTGAAGAAGCCGGAGACGATCAACTATCGGTCCTTCAAGCCGGAAAAAGACGGATTGTTCTGCGCCAAGATATTCGGTCCGATCAAGGACTGGGAATGCAATTGCGGTAAGTATAAGCGCATGAAACACCGTGGCATTGTCTGCGACAAGTGCGGCGTCGAGGTGATTCAGTCGAAAGTGCGCCGTGAACGAATGGGGCATATCGAACTAGCCGCGCCTGTTGCACATATTTGGTTCTTGAAAGGGGTCCCCAGCCGTATCGGCACGCTCCTGGATATGAGCCTGAAGCAGCTGGAGAAAATTCTCTATTTCGAGAGCTATGTCTGTGTCGATCCGGGATCAACCGACCTGTCAGAAAAGGAACTGGTCTCGGAAGAGAAGCTGCGCACCCTCGTATCCGAGTTCGGCTCCAGCGGGTTCAAGGCGGGTATCGGTGCGGAAGCCATTCGGGATTTGCTGCGCAAGATCGATATCAATGCGTTGTGGGATGAACTTCAGGCGAAGGCGAAGTCGTCGACATCCTCGGCCATGAAAAAGAAATACGCCAAACGGCTGAAAGTGCTCGAGGCGTTTCGTAAGTCTGGAAATAAGCCGGAGTGGATGATTTTGGACGTGATCCCGGTGCTGCCGCCGGAACTGCGTCCGCTCGTTCCGCTCGACGGTGGACGATTCGCGACTTCTGACCTGAACGATCTCTATCGGCGCGTGATCAACCGGAATAACCGGTTGAAGCGGCTGATGGAGCTGAAAGCGCCGGGTGTCATCATTCGGAACGAAATGCGCATGCTGCAAGAGGCCGTCGATGCGCTCTTCGACAACGGTCGACGTGGCCGTGCGATTCGTGGGCCGAACAAGCGCCCGCTCAAGTCTTTGAGCGACATGCTGAAAGGCAAGCAGGGACGGTTTCGGCAAAACTTGCTCGGCAAACGGGTCGACTATTCGGGCCGTACAGTTATCGTTGTCGGTCCCGAGCTGCGCCTCCATCAATGCGGATTGCCCAAAAAGATGGCGCTGGAATTGTTCAAGCCCTTTATCTTCCATAAGCTCGAAGCGCGCGGGGCAGCGACCACGATCAAGAGCGCGAAGCGGCTGGTTGAAAAGGAACGGCCGGAAGTGTGGGATGTGCTTGACGAAGTCATTCGCGAGCATCCGGTCTTGCTGAATCGAGCGCCGACTCTCCACCGGTTGGGGATTCAGGCTTTTGACCCGGTTCTGGTCGAAGGCAAGGCCATTCGCTTGCATCCGCTCGTATGTTCTGCATTCAACGCGGACTTCGACGGAGACCAGATGGCGGTGCACGTGCCGCTTTCAGTTGAGGCACAGGTCGAGGCGCGGGTCTTGATGATGTCCATCAACAACATTCTTTCGCCGGCGAACGGCAAGCCAATTGCTGTGCCGTCGCAAGATATGGTCCTCGGCTGTTATTGGCTGACGAAGGAACGCCTGGGGATGAAGGGCGAGGGTAAAGTATTCGGGGCGGCGGAAGAAGTCCGGATTGCCTTCGACGCGCGCGAAGTGGAAGAGCAGGCGCGCATCAAGGTGCGTCTGGCGGGGGGCTTGGTGCAAACGACGGTCGGTCGTGTGCTGCTGTCGGAGATTCT
>JABMDH010000055.1:0-4852 GCA_015904075.1 Nitrospira sp. | reverse complement strand
CCGCTCGACGGCGGACGTTTTGCGACCTCCGACCTGAACGATCTCTATCGGCGCGTGATCAACCGGAATAACCGGTTGAAGCGGCTGATGGAATTGAAAGCGCCAGGCGTCATCATCCGGAACGAAATGCGCATGCTGCAAGAGGCTGTCGATGCTCTCTTCGACAACGGCCGGCGTGGCCGCGCGATTCGTGGGCCGAACAAGCGCCCGCTCAAGTCTTTGAGCGACATGCTGAAAGGCAAGCAGGGACGGTTTCGCCAGAACCTGCTCGGCAAGCGGGTCGACTATTCCGGCCGTACGGTCATCGTCGTCGGTCCCGAGTTGCGCCTCCATCAGTGTGGATTGCCGAAGAAGATGGCGCTGGAATTGTTCAAGCCATTCATCTTTCATAAGCTCGAAGCGCGCGGGGCGGCGACCACGATCAAGAGCGCGAAGCGGCTGGTTGAAAAGGAACGGCCGGAAGTCTGGGATGTGCTTGACGAAGTGATTCGTGAGCATCCCGTCTTGCTGAATCGAGCGCCGACACTCCACCGCTTGGGGATTCAGGCATTCGACCCGGTTCTGGTCGAGGGCAAGGCCATTCGATTGCATCCGCTCGTATGTTCCGCATTCAACGCGGACTTTGACGGAGATCAGATGGCGGTGCACGTGCCGCTGTCGGTCGAGGCGCAGGTCGAGGCCCGGGTCTTGATGATGTCTATCAACAACATTCTTTCGCCGGCCAACGGCAAACCGATCGCCGTGCCGTCGCAAGACATGGTCCTCGGTGTCTATTGGCTGACGAAGGAACGCCTGGGTGCGAAGGGGGAGGGGAAAGTGTTCGGGTCGGCGGAAGAAGTGCGGATCGCCTTTGACGCGCGCGAAGTGGAAGAGCACGCGCGGATCAAGGTGCGTTTGGCAGGGGGCTTAGTGCAGACGACGGTCGGTCGTGTGCTGCTGTCGGAGATCCTTCCGGCCGGCCTGCCGTTCGCCAATGCCAACAAGCTCATGACCAAGAAGGAGATGACTAAGCTGATCGACTCTGTCTATCGGCAGACCGGTCACCGTGACACCGTCGAGTTTCTCGATAAGATCAAGGACATCGGGTTCACGTATGCCACCAAGGCGGGTGTGTCGATCTGCATCGACAATATGCATATCCCGAGCAAGAAGGAAGAGTTTGTCGGGAAGGCTCAGCGCGAAGTGAACGAAATTGAAAAGCAATATTCCGAGGGCTTGATCACGAACGGCGAACGGTACAACAAGGTCATCGATATATGGGCGCATGTGACTGAGCAGGTCGCTAATGAAATGATGAAGGAGCTCGGCGCCGGAGGAGATCCGGGCAAGGACGAATCCTTCAATCCGATTTTCATGATGGCGGACTCCGGCGCACGCGGCAGCTCGCAGCAGATCCGGCAGTTGGGCGGGATGCGCGGCCTGATGGCCAAACCGTCCGGTGAAATCATCGAGACGCCGATTACGGCGAACTTCCGTGAAGGCCTCACAGTCTTGCAGTATTTTATAGACCGTACTGGAAGCGAAACATGCCGGGCGGATCAAGTTCATGAGCTTCGATGCCAAGAAGAATGCGGATATTCACAATGGCGGCATCGCAGTACGGAATAAAGACGGCGAATGGGTGGTGATGAATCGCAATACGAAAATTGCGATTGTGGATGACAGTGGCCGTGAACGTGAAAAATATCCGGTCGTCTATGGCGCAAAAATCAAGATCAAGGACGGCGATCCGGTCGCGGTCGGGCAGAAATTGGTTGAGTGGGATCCCTATTCACTGACCATTTTGACCGAAGTAGGCGGCAAGTTGGCATTCGGCGATATCGTCGAAGGCGTCACCATGAAGGAAGAGTTCGACGAGGTGACGGGCTTGTCTCGCAAGGTCATTATCGAGCATGCGGGTGCAACGTTACGTCCCCGTATTTCAATCAAGGATGAAGCCGGTAAAACAGCGAAGGTTTCCGGCGGAGCGAATACCGTCGCGCGGTATTTGCTGCCGGTCGGAGCCCATATCTTCGTCGAGAAGGGCGCGATGGTTCATCCTGGCGATGTGTTGGCCAAGATTCCACGTGAGACGACGAAAACTAAGGACATCACCGGAGGCCTTCCGCGCGTCGTCGAATTGTTCGAGGCACGGAAACCGAAAGAGCAGGCGGTGATCACCGAGATCGACGGGGAAGTGTCCTATGGAGGATTCGTCAAGGGCCAACGCAAAGTGCTTGTCGATAATAAATTGGGAGATGTAAAGGAATACTTCATTCCCAAAGGGAAGCACGTCAACGTGCATGAGGGGGATTGGGTGCGGGCCGGGGAGCCGTTAATGGACGGATCGGCGAATCCGCATGACATCCTTGACGTGCTCGGCCCCAATGAGTTGCAGAAATATCTCGTCGATGAAGTGCAGGATGTGTATCGGTTGCAGGGTGTCTCGATCAACGACAAGCATATCGAGATCATCGTGCGACAGATGCTTCGCAAGGTCAGGATCGAAGATCCCGGCGACACGCAATTTTTGCCGGGCAGTCAAGTTAGTAAGAGTGTGTTCGAGGCAGAAAATGAGCGTGTGCTCGAAAAGGGCGGCACGCCAGCCTTGGGCAAACCGGTGCTGCTTGGTATTACGAAAGCGGCGTTGACAACCGACAGCTTTATCTCCGCGGCCTCTTTCCAGGAAACGACTCGAGTGCTGACGGAAGCGGCCATCAATGGTCGAGAGGATAATTTATTGGGTCTCAAGGAAAATGTCATTGTGGGACGGTTGATTCCGGCCGGGTCTGGATTTGAAGAATATCGAGACACGTTTGTAATCAGTGAAAAGCGGGAAGCCGCTGCTGTGGCGGCTGCTCAAGGGTCCGCAGTTGTTTCTTCTGAGCCACCTGTAACGACAGTGGGAGAGGGGGCGCGGTCGTAATTGCGCTGAAATTGCCTCACTTGACAATGAGAGAGCGCATCAATATAATCCGCCGTCTTTCCTCTGACGGCCATAGACGAGTTCGAAATTCGGGAAGGTTTTAATAGTATGCCGACAATCAATCAGTTAGTGCGAAAAGGCCGAAACCTGGTCAAGGCGAAAACGAAAAGCCCGGCCTTGAAATCGTGTCCGCAGAAGCGGGGAGTATGTCTGCGCGTCTATACCACGACGCCCAAGAAGCCCAATTCTGCTTTACGGAAAGTGGCGCGTGTTCGCTTGACGAATGGAATGGAAGTCACAACATATATTCCCGGCGTCGGGCATAATTTGCAGGAACACTCGATCGTGTTGGTGCGTGGTGGCCGTGTCAAGGACTTGCCGGGTGTGCGGTATCACTTGGTGCGCGGTGCCTTGGATGCGGTGGGCGTGGCAGACCGTAAGCAGAGCCGGTCGAAGTACGGTGCCAAGCGTCCGAAGTAGAATGGCGCGTGATCGACAAGAGAAGTCAATTCGACTGAACAACGAACGAGATAGGTAAACGATGCCCCGCAGTAGATTTTTAGATCAACGTGAAGTGCTCCCCGATGTGCGATATCGCGATAAGCTTGTCGGAAAGTTTATCAATACGCTGATGAGTGGTGGAAAGAAGAGCACCACCGAGCGGATTTGCTACGGGGCGTTTGATGTCATACAGGAAAAGACCGGCGGAGATCCGCTGAAGGTATTCAAGGCTGCCGTCGATAATGTGAAGCCGATTGTGGAAGTGAAGTCTCGCCGCGTGGGCGGTGCGTCGTATCAAGTCCCGGTTGAGATCAGGCCTTCGCGCCGAGTATCTTTGGCGCTTCGGTGGTTGTCTGAATATGCGCGCACCCGTGGCGGCAAGAGTATGCGGGAAAAGCTCGCGGCTGAATTAATGGATGCGTCGAATAATACCGGCGCCGCAGTGAAGAAGCGGGAAGACGTGCATCGCATGGCGGAAGCGAATAAAGCCTTCGCCCATTACCGCTGGTAACGTCGTTCTGTGCTGCAGTTGAGCCGTGCTGCGATCCGCAGACGTTGAGTGCTCTTCGATCGCAGCAGCGTCAGGTGGCTCGGCTCGCGGCACATGTGTTTTTAGGGGACTAACGTGGCTCGTCAAACGGCACTGGAACATACGAGAAACATCGGCATCATGGCTCACATTGATGCCGGAAAAACGACCACGACTGAGCGGATCCTGTACTACACGGGCATGACGCACAAGATGGGTGAAGTTCACGAAGGCGCTGCGACGATGGATTGGATGGAGCAGGAGCGTGAGCGTGGCATCACGATCACGGCTGCGGCGACGACCTGTTTTTGGAAAGACAAGCGCATCAACATTATTGATACGCCTGGCCACGTCGATTTTACGATTGAGGTTGAGCGTTCCCTTCGTGTCCTTGATGGTGCGGTGGCTGCATTCGATTCCGTGCAGGGTGTTGAGCCGCAATCGGAAACGGTCTGGCGTCAAGCCGATAAATATGGGGTCCCGCGCATTGCCTGGATGAACAAGATGGATCGAATCGGCGCTGACTTCTACGCCAGTGTGCAATCGATCATTGATCGTCTTGGGGCGAACCCGGTTCCTATCCAGATTCCGATCGGGCGGGAAGCGGAGTACCGGGGTTCGGTAGATCTTGTGAGTATGAAGGGCTACTTTTACGACGATGAAACTCTTGGCGCCAAATACAAGATCGATGAGATTCCGGCCAATCTCCTAGGGCAGGCGAAGGAGTATCGGGAGAAGATGCTGGATGCCGTTGCGGAGTTTGACGATCAGGTCATGGAGAAGTATTTGAATGGCCATCCGCTCACGGAAGAGGAAGTGCGTCGGGCGATCAGGGCCGCGACGATCTCGATGAAGGTGATTCCGGTTGTCTGTGGGTCTGCTTTTAAGAATAAGGGTGTCCAGCAGTTGTTGGATGC
>JABMDH010000054.1 GCA_015904075.1 Nitrospira sp. | reverse complement strand
CTGCTATTCAAAGCCCAAGGATGGGGAGGGAAAGCCGGATTACATCGGTTTAGTGTCCGAGGTTGTGAAACCGGAATCAATAGAAGGCGAAAAGCAATCGGAATCATCTTCTCTAGCCGCTGTGAAGCCGGAGAAACAACAGAAGGCTGAAATAGTCAAAACGAGAGCCGATGTGCGTACGCATCTTCATCATGTGTTCCCTCAGAAATTCTATTCCCAATTCAAGGCGATCGGTATTGATGTGGACGATTACGTGATGCAGCTTCCAATCAAAAAGCATATTGGCAAGGATGGGGTGCATGTAAAGGATGACTACAATGGAAAGTGGGAAGATTATTTTAATGAGCTCAGGGGGACTAAGGAAGAACGAAAGAAAAAGGCGGAAGAGTATGTTGTTCAGCTACTGAACGAAATGGGCATTGCGAATTTCCCGATTGGATCGGTGAACACGGGACAGGTCAATACAAGTGGAGTGAAGTAATTGGTGAGGGGAACGAGGGATAACGGTGTCAGCAACTGTCTTGAGCTTTAAGCATGGTGTGCCTCCACCTCTCGCGAGGGTGTTCGATGTTTCAGCATCGCATTGAGAATCGTCAGCAACTTGCGCATGCAGGCGGTGAGGGCCACCGTCTTCGCCTTTCCCGCTCGCTGCAAGCGCTGATAGAAGGCCCGGATACCGGATTGAATCGGGCCGCCACGATCGCGCCCATATAGAGCACGGCACGAACCTGCGCGCGTCCACCCCACACCGTCCGTCTCCCTCGGAGTGTCCCACTATCGCGATTCAGGGGGGCCACGCCCACGAGAGCGGCGATCTGCTTATGCGTCAACGTGCCGAGTTCCGGGAGACTCGCCAAGAGCGTCGAGGTCAAGACTGGGCCGACGCCCGGCACACTCTGCAGCAGATCATCTTTTTCCCGCCACACAGAGCTGTGACGAATCGCCTCCGCCAGTGCCGTGTTGGTCTGGTCCAGCTCTCGCTCGAGCCAGGCGATATGGACCCGTACTCTCTTCCGAATTGGCGCCGCGGCACTCAGGAGACGATTCTTCTCGGCCGTCAGCATCTCAACCAGCTGTCGTCGTCGGGTCACCAGTGCGGCCAAGGCGCGCGTGTCGGCATCCGGCAGCGGGCGCGGCAGCGGGCGCATCACCTCAGCAAACTGTGCCAGTACCTGGGCATCCAGGGCATCGGTCTTCGCCAACCGCCCACTGGCTTTGGCAAAGTCGCGCACCTGACGGGGATTGACGACGACCACCGGCAACCCGGCGGTGGCGAGCGCACTGGTGAGCGGGATTTCCATCCCGCCCGTCGCTTCCAACACAATCAGGGTGGGACGGAGGGCACGAAGTTGATCGACCACTGCGGCGATGGCCGCTTCATCATGTGGATGCGACGACGACGTACCGGGACGAAGAGCAATGTCCAAGCGCGTCAACGAGACATCAATCCCAACGAAGACGAGCGGACTCATGGCAACCTCCTGTCGTGCCCAGCCTTGCGAAATACGGGCTCCACGGCCCTCGCAACTGTTCGGGCTTTACAGGTGACGAGGCCTGACGACCCACGCTGACCTCGGTCTGGAAACAACCCTGGAACCGACGGTCTGTCAGACCCCACTTCGTGATACGCGGCAGTATCGTGCCACAAACGGAGAGATACAAGGAACCATTTCGTTCTTGGTCTAACGCCAATCTAAGAATATGGTTCCTGTGTGGGTTCAAGATGCTAGTGCAACACCAGTATCCTGGGGACTCCAGGAACCAAGGAGTTGCACATGGCTACGTATCGACGATTGACCCTCATGCCGCTGCCATTGCGGAGGCTACCAGCTTTTCTGCGGTGATCTTCCAGATTACGGTGATTGATGTCGTGTTCTCCTTGGGGGCAGAAAAAGGTTTCAGGAACCGTTGAGTACTCCGGATTGTATCGCACATCCCTGAAGGAGCGGCTGCAGATCCGAGGCCCGCATGAAGATGTGGCCTCAATTCCGGTCCGTATAATTGATTTGAATCGGCTTCTTGCTAGGTCTACAATTACCGCATGATTGATTGGTCCTCTTGCCCAGCCGTTGAGCGTGATGCGGAGCGTGTGAGTGGCGCGTGGGTTTTTCGTGGTACTCGTGTGCCTGTTTCCGCGCTATTTCAGAATCTTGAGGATGGGGCACACGTCTCCGACTTTATTGTCTGGTTTCCGGGTGTCACGCTCGAGCAAGTCCGCGCGGTGCTTGAGCATGCTGCTCGCTCTTTAGAAGCAGCGTAGGTGCGCGTTCTGTTTGACCAGGGCACGCCCGTCCCACTTCGCAAGTATCTTGCAGCTCATCAGGTCACTACCACTTTTGAACTTGGTTGGAACTATCTGAAGAACGGTGAACTGCTGCAAAAATCAGAAGAAAGCGGCTTTTTCGTTCTGGTCACAACCGACCAGAATCTCCGATATCAACAGAACCTCTCGAGTCGCAAGATCGCAATTGTTGTGCTGACGACAACCAGTTGGCCACGCATCGAACGCGAGGTTGAGCGGGTGACAAGGGCGGTTGATTCTGCCGAACCAAGCAGTTACGTTGAGATCCTTATCCCGTAACCGCTACTACTCCGTTAGTCATGCGCAGCTGTCAGGAACTGCGCTCTTGTATCCCACTTCTTCCTTTCTTTTGATGGCGAACACCCGTTACAGGGGACGGTCCGCTGCACAACTCGCCGCTGGGCAGAAAAGGTTCCAGGAACCGTTGATCGCTTGGTTGAAATACTTTGAGATGAGTAAGCGCCATTGCGACTCCTAAACATAGTCGGACGTCGTACGAAGCCGCTGGGTGTTGTGTTTCTGTCTGCTTGGTCTCTAACGTACCTGTCTGATCTTCATACCTAGGCTGCCGCCCATGCTTGAACTGCTCACCGACCCCAATGCCTGGCTCGCGTTCGCGACGCTTGCCGCGCTGGAGATCGTTCTAGGCATCGACAACCTCATCTTCATTTCTATCCTGGCAGGCAAGCTGCCGCCCGGTCGTCAGGATCTCGCGCGAAAGGCGGGCATCGCTGCGGCACTCGTGTCGCGCCTGGGTCTGTTGTTCGCACTAACGTGGATCATGAAGCTCACGGCGCCGCTGTTCGCGGTCGCCGGTAACGAGTTCTCGGGCAAGGATTTGGTGCTGGTCTTGGGCGGGCTCTTCTTCATCTACAAAGCGACTAAAGAGATTCACGACAAGCTTGAGGGGAGCGACAATGCGCCCACTGCTATGACGGAGGCTGCCAGCTTTTCTGCGGTGATCTTCCAGATTATGTTGATCGATGTCGTGTTCTCCTTGGACTCGATCATCACCGCTGTCGGGATGGTTTCTGAGCTGTCCATCATGGTCGCGGCAATCGTGGCCGCAGTTGTCTTCATGTTCGCATTTGCCGGGACGGTTCATGGATTCGTCGATCGGCATCCCACGATTAAGATGCTGGCACTTGCGTTCCTGCTCGTCATCGGCATGGCCTTGATCGCGGACGGTTTCGACGCACACATTCCCAAGGGCTATATCTACTCAGCCATGGCATTCTCCATCGGGGTCGAGATTCTCAACATCCGGCTCCGCCGTAGTGGCCGGCCTGTTCACCTGCACGGGCCGGATGTACAGCCGACACTCGTCTGTCCCACCTGCGGGCAGCCGGTCGTCAGGCCGTGATGCCCAACAGGCGCTTCAGGCGACGTCCTTGCGCTACGCGCTCGGCAACAGCAGCTTGCGAGTGGATAGGTCCTATGGTAGGGTACGCCCACCGTGCGGTAAGTATTGGGAGAGGGGCTCATGGCAGACCAGGAGCAAGGATTCGTCGTTCGGGATCGGCGGGCGAGTGGAGGGTCGGATGCCGCGCCGGCAACAGCTTCTCCTGCACAACAGACGCCGCCGGCTTCTGCGTCACCGGCCGAGGCATCCCATGAAGATCACCTGCTTCCCGTCAACTTCTCTTCCTTTGTTATCTCGCTCGGCTCGTCATCCCTGATGTTGATGGGGGAGCGGCTGGACCCTCAGCAACAGCCGATACCCGTCAATTTGCCTCAGGCCAAAGAAATCATCGATCTGCTGTCTGTCCTGGAAGAAAAGACCAAGGGCAATCTGACCTCGGAAGAGCAGACCGTGTTGCGCGACATGCTGTATGCGCTGCGCATGAAGTATGTCACGCTGGCATCGCCGAAGTAGTCTGGTCCGTCTCCCGCCTGCCGGTTTTCATTTCGTGGTCATTGTCCGGGCCGGTGAAATCTGTCTCCAGACTTTGAGACTCCCTCATAAGTCCGCTATAGTGGATGGGAGTTTCCTTCCGGACTAACGGAGAGCACAGCCGAAAATGCCTGACTCTGATCCTTCCACACGCGGGCCTGGAGCCGCTGCCGCCAGGCCCAGCGACTCTCAGCGGATCGTCCCCGGCGCCAAGCCACGCGTCAACGGGGGGGACCGGCCTCAGGAACCCGAGCGGAAAAAACTTCATCTCCGTCCCGTCTGGATCGTCCTCATCCTCCTGATCCCCTGTTTGGCGCTGACGGTGTACTACTCTCAGATGGCCGTCCCGGGCGGGCAGGTGAAGGGGTCGTTGTTGCCCACGACCAGCTACGCCATGGTATTGCTGCTGGTCAATCTCGACTTGATCGGGCTTGTCGTCCTGACGCTCTTGCTGTCGCGGAATCTGATCAAGGCGTATTTCGAACGCCGCCATCGGCTTGTCGGCTCAGGATTTCGCACCAAGCTGATTGCCGCGTTCATCGGGTTTTCGTTGATTCCGACTGTGCTGCTTGCGGTGGTCGCCAGCGGGTTTCTCAACAAAGCCGTCGATGTATGGTTCAGCGAACAGATCGAGAATGTGATGAAAGATTCGTACGAGGTGGCGCGCCTGCAGCATGCGGGACACATCACGCTGGCGGTGAACAGCGCGCGGGCCATCGGACAGGAATTGTTCCGTGAGGACATGCTGATTCCGGAGCAGCGTGATTTGTTGATTGCTGCGATGGCTCGAAAACGCATGGAGTATGGAGTTGCCGGGATTGAAGTGTTTTCCAACAAGATGGAAACACTGACGAAGGCGCTCGATGCGAATGTGCCGGCTGTGGCACTGGATCTGCCGATCGGCCAGCTTGTCCTCCAAGTCATCAATGGGAAGCAGGAGTTCACCTCCGTCCAGGAGGCGCAGTCGGGCCGGCTGGTGCGTGCCGGTATGCCGGTGGCCTCCGGCAGCCACAGCGGCGAGTTGGCCGGCGTGGTGGTCGTCGAAACCTACGTGTCGGAATCATTACTGACGAAAATGGAAGGGATCACCCGTCAGTATGAGGAATATACACAGATCAAGGCGATGAAGAATCCGATCAAGGCCGGGGCATATCTTGTTGTCGCGGTTGTGACTGTCATGATTCTATTCAGCGCTACCTGGTTCGGGTTTTATGTCGCGCGGGGCATCACCGTGCCGATTCAGCGATTGGCGGAGGCGACGGAAGCGGTCGCGCAGGGGGATCTCACTGTCAAAATCGATGCGAAAGCGACGGACGAAATCGGCACCTTGATAGACTCCTTCAACCGAATGACGCAGGATTTACAGGGTAGCAAATCCAAGCTGGAAGAAACGAATCTGACGCTCTGGAACACCAACGCCGAACTTGATCGCCGCCGGGCCTACATCGAAACGGTCGTGGCCACCATCGCCGCCGGTCTGCTGTCCATCGATCGGAATGGAACGATTACGACGTTCAATCCGTCGGGCGAGCGCATTCTTGGCCTGGCCGGCGATCGGTTTCAGGGGCGTCTGGCCAATGAGGTATTCAAGGAATTCGGGCTCGATGTATTTCAGACCGCGTATGACCGCATGCTGGCCGACGATCGCGATGATCTGGCTCTGGAAGGGCAGCTGGATGTGCAGGGCAAGCTCATCACGATCGGTTTGAACGGGTCGCGTATGCGGGATGAGTCGAATAACGACTTGGGGTTCGTGTTGGTATTCGAAGATTTGACGGAGCTGATCAAAGCTCAGAAAGTCGCTGCATGGCAGGAGGTCGCCCGGCGTGTCGCGCATGAAATTAAAAACCCGCTGACGCCCATTCAATTGTCGGCTCAGCGGTTGCGCAAGAAGTTTTTCGAGAAGGCGCCGTCTCCCGCCTGCCAATTTTCATTTCGTGGCCATTATCAGGGTCGGTGAAATCTGTCCCCAGACTTTGAGACTCCCTTATAAGTCCGCTATAGTGGGTTGGCGCTTCCTTGCCGGACTAACGGAGAGTACAGCCGAGTATGTCTGAGTCTGATCCTTCCACACGCAGGTTGGGCGTCGCTTCCGTAAGACCCGGCGACTCTCAGCGGAGTATTCCCGGCGTCAAGCCGCGTGTCTCCGGGGGTGACCGGCCCCAGGAACCAGAACGGAAAAAACGTCATCTCCGCCCCGTCTGGATCGTACTGATCCTCTTAATCCCCTGTTTGGCGCTGACGGTGTACTACTCGCAGATGGCCGTCCCTGGCGGGCAGGAGAAAGGGTCGCTACTGCCCACAGCCAGCTACGCCATGGTGCTGCTGCTGGTCAATCTCGACTTGATCGGACTCGTCGTCCTGACGCTGCTGCTGTCGCGGAATCTGATCAAGGCCTATTTCGAACGCCGCCACCGGCTGGTCGGCTCTGGCTTTCGCACCAAGCTGATTGCCGCATTCATCGGATTCTCATTGATTCCGACGGTGCTGCTCGCAGTGGTGGCCAGCGGGTTTCTGAACAAAGCCGTCGATGTGTGGTTCAGTGAACAGATCGAGAACGTCATGAAGGATTCGTACGAAGTGGCGCGCCTGCAGCATACGGGACACATTACGCTTGCGGTGAACAGCGCGCGGGCCATCGGACAGGAACTGTTCCGTGAGGACATGCTGATTCCGGAGCACCGCGATTTACTGATCGCTGCGATGGCCCGGAAACGCATGGAGTACGGAGTTGCCGGGATTGAAGTATTTTCGAACAAGATGGAAACGCTGACGAAGGCGCTCGATGCAAACATACCGGCGGTTGCGTTGGATCTGCCGATCGGCCAGCTTGTCCTCCAAGTCATTAATGGAAAGCAGGAGTTCACCTCCGTCCAGGAAGCGCAGTCGGGCCGGCTGGTGCGGGCCGGTATGCCGGTGGCGTCCGGCAGCCATAGCGGCGAGTTGGCCGGTGTGGTGGTGGTGGAAACCTATGTGCCGGAGTCGTTGTTGACGAAGATGGAAGGGATCACCCGCCAGTATGAGGAGTATACGCAGATCAAGGCGATGAAAAATCCGATCAAGGCCGGTGCGTATCTTGTGGTCGCCGTCGTGACCGTCATGATTCTGTTCGGCGCCACCTGGTTCGGGTTTTATGTCGCGCGCGGCATTACCGTGCCGATTCAGCGATTGGCAGAGGCCACGGAAGCGGTCGCGCAGGGGGATTTGACTGTCCAAATCGACGCGAAGGCGACGGATGAAATCGGGACCTTGATCGATTCCTTCAATCGCATGACGCAGGATTTACAGGGCAGCAAGTCCAAGCTGGAAGAAACGAATCTGACGCTCTTGAATACCAATGCCGAACTCGATCGCCGCCGGGCGTACATCGAAACGGTTGTGGCCACCATCGCCGCCGGCCTGTTATCGATCGATCGGAGTGGAACCATTACGACATTTAACCCGTCGGGTGAGCGTATTCTTGGTCTGGCCGGCGATCGGCTTCAGGGGCGTCCGGCTAATGAGGCGTTCAAGGAGTTCGGGCTCGATTTGTTTCAGACCGCGTATGACCGCATGCTGGCCGACGATCGCAATGATCTGGCTTTGGAAGGACAGCTGGACGTTCAGGGAAAACTCATCACAATCGGCTTGAACGGGTCACGGATGCGAGATGAGTCGAACAACGACTTGGGGTTTGTGCTGGTGTTCGAAGATTTGACGGAACTGATCAAGGCTCAGAAAGTCGCTGCGTGGCAGGAGGTCGCCCGGCGAGTCGCGCATGAAATCAAAAATCCGCTGACGCCCATTCAATTATCGGCTCAGCGATTGCGCAAGAAGTTTTTTGAGAAGGCGCCGGATCTCGATCGGGTGTTCGACGAGGCGACCAACGTGATTATTAATGAAGTCGGCAGCCTCAAGCATATGTTGGATGAGTTTGCGAAATTTGCTCGGTTACCCGCCCCGCAGATGACGCGCCAGCCGCTCCAGGATGTGCTATTAGACACGGCGGCGTTGTATCGCGCGGCGCAGAAGGATATCGATCTGATTCTGGACCTCGATGAAGACCTGCCGCCTATCAATTTCGATCGGGAGCAGCTGAAGCGCGTATTCGTCAATCTGTTCGACAATGCGATTCAGGCGATGAGTCAAAAGGGGCGGCTGTGGGTGAGCACGAAGTACGATACGAAAAGGAAGCGGGCTGTGGTGACGGTGGCGGATGAAGGTCCCGGCATCGCGCCGGAAGATCAGGAACGGCTGTTCGTGCCCTATTTTACGAGAAAGAAAACCGGAACCGGATTGGGGCTTGCGATCGTGCGCCGAATCATCACCGACCATGACGGGCAGATTCAGGCGGGGAGTAATCATCCGAAGGGGGCGGCCTTTACATTCGATTTGCCGGTTTGAAGAATGTGCTGACAAGCCTGCAGGCTGGCAGAGTTGCCGAAGACCTGTTATGTCAGCGGGCCTCTTGCTGGCGTGGCAGCTCACTATATTGAGGGGAGTTATGGCGGCATCGATTTTAATTGTAGATGACGAAGAGGGGATTCGCACCTCGTTGCGAAGCATTCTTGAGGACGAAGGGTACGAAGTGGCGACCGCAGTCGGTGGAGCCGAGGCGCTGAAGATCTGTGGAAGCGATCCGCCCGATCTTATGATGCTCGACATCTGGATGCCGGAGATGGATGGGTTGGAGACCTTGCGGCGCGTGAAGGAATTTGTGCCGGCGACACAAGTCATGATGATGTCCGGTCATGGCTCCATCGAAACAGCGGTCAAGGCTGTGAAACTAGGGGCC
>JABMDH010000053.1:5936-14536 GCA_015904075.1 Nitrospira sp. | reverse complement strand
CGACGGCCTCCTGGACAATCGGCTCCAATCCCTTCACGTCACAAGACTGGTCTGCCACGGTGACTTCCCCGCGACCGACGCTTTGCAGTTTCTTTGCAAACAGGGTCTTGCCGTCCTCTGCAAGAAATATGATCTCCGCCCCAAGTGTCACCGTCACCGGATAGGCACCTTGAATGTGCCGGGGAATGACGAGATCGATATGTTTCAATCCCAACCCGACTTCAACCACCCCGGCAGCAGTGACGCGCTGTTCGAGGCCGAACTGGGGAGTCACACCGGTAAAGACCCGGTTGAGTTTCTTGGGCACAGCCTCCACTAGCGGATCGGCAACTGAAAACCGGGCCGGTTCGCCACAGGCATTTTTGTAGGGGATTTCCGCTGTGCTGATACTGGGGGAAAGCCAGAGCGACGGCGTGAGCGGAATCGAACCGGTATCGCTGCCGGACGATCCTCCGCTACGCTTGGATCCGATACAACCGGCACACAGCAATGCGAGCGTCACAATGGCGCCGATGACAGCCTGCCGATGAGTTCCCGAATGCCGAATACTCACTAGATTCATTCCTAAAAATACTGGTTATACCGAAATCCCGCACGCCATACAATCACCGGAAATTGACAAGCTCCACACCCTGCGCTAACGTCTGCCCATGTCGACAACATCCGCGTCATCCGCATCGCCTCTCCCCGGTATTCCCTGGTCTGCACTCGCACGGCTGATTCGCCTGTATAACCAGACCGGCACCTATCTCTTACTGCTGCCGACCTTATGGGCTCTGGTGCTGGCAGCTCAAGGATTCCCGCCGTTGTCGCTCTCCGTGATCTTTATTCTGGGATCGTTTCTGATGCGAAGCGCAGGGGTCATTCTCAATGACTTAGCCGATCAATCCTTTGACCGGGAAGTCGATCGAACCAAAACCCGCCCGCTTGCCTCGGGCGAATTACCCAGACGCCAAGCATTCATCCTTCTCTTCCTGCTGCTGTTCTTAGCCGGGAATCTCTTGTGGTTCCTCGACCCGGTTGTGTTATGGCTCGCCCCAGGGGCTCTCTTGCTGGCAATTCTTTACCCATTCTGCAAACGATGGATTCAGATACCACAAGCAGTCCTGGGTCTCGCCTTCGGTTGGGGAACGATCATGGCCTGGGTCGCCGTGCGTGGACAGCTCGACGGACCGGCCTGGTGTCTGTTTGGAGCCACTGCGGCCTGGGCCGTGGCATACGATACGATCTATGCGATTCAGGATCAAGACGATGATCGCCGTATCGGAGTCAAATCATCAGCCCTGCTCCTTGGGCCATTCATCTATCTGGGAGTCGGAGCAGCTCTCAGTATCATGCTGCTCCTGCTCTGTACCGCAGGATGGCTAGCCGGAATCGGCTTGCCGTACTATGCCACATTGACGGGCTTGACGCTGTTCTTTTTGGCCCAAACTGGGCAATTGCGAAGACCGATCGCCCCTTCCCAAGCCTTCAGGATGTTCCGCGCCCACGTCTGGGTTGGGGCTGCAGTGCTTGTCGGTCTATTGGCAGGCTTGCTGAACTAACACACTCATCATGTTACGAGTGTTCTTAATTGCTCCTGCTGGTCATGTCGTACCCCAGGAACAACTCTAAAATCTACACACACATGCGTAACGCCTATTCACTTGGCTTCCCGGGGACAGGCTCCGCCTTTGCCCCCCGCAAGGTGTCCACATACATGGTCACTGCCTTGGCATCCGCATCGCTGAGCCCCAATGCCGGCATGCGCGTATGGGCATCCATCGCCTGCGGATTCTTCAGCCACCGATAGACCCACGTAGAATTCAACCGGAATCCCGCCCGATCCAGGGCCGGACCGATCTTGCCACCCTCGCCGGCAACATTGTGACAGGCGTTGCAGCCATATTTATTTTCATAGAGCCGTTTCCCGCGCTCAACCAACTGGGCGACTTGCGCCGGAGGAGTCTTCAGGTCCGGCCTGGGTATGCTCAGACCTTTGCCGGGTCTCGTTGAGAAATTGTTCACTGCGACTTGGGCCGCATCCAGTTCTTTCTTGGCTTGCCCCATGGCGGCCTGTTCGTCCGCATAGGCAGATTCATCTACATCCACATCTTTCTTCAAGGCCTCGCTTTTCTTCTCCGCTTCATCGCTGGCTTGCTTTTCCGCCGCCTCATAGGCCTGCTTCGCCTGATCATACTTGGTCTGCGCGGCCTTCAGCCCTTCCTCAAGAGAGGTCTTTCGCCCGGCGACATTGAATTCCATCTTCATTCCATGGAGGGAACGCACATACCCAACGATCGCCCACACCTCATCTTCAGACAGCGTATATTTAAACGTCGGCATCGTGGGGACCGCGAAATCATCGTCGCCAATTTCATCTCCGCCTTCTTCACTGGTGTCCAGCATGTCGCGTGAGATGGTGGCGAAGAGTTCTTCGTCCTTGAAGGTGCTCATCTCAGTCTTATTGGAGAGATCCTTTGGCTTGGGGTCTGGCATTGATGACCAGTTAAACCCCTCGTTCTGCTTGCCACTCTCGCCATGACAGTCGCTGCAATAGTGCGTATAGAGTTCGTGCCCGCGCTTCTCCTGCTCGTTCGCACACCCGCCGGCGATTAACGCCAAGCCTCCCACCACACCAACCGCCAATCCAATGATTCCGAGCCGTGCCGCCTTCATACTCACTGCCCTTTCTTGAGTTTTCGGATCAGGACAAATTGGAATCCCAGGGCCAATGTAGCAGCGATTGCCGCGTACATATAGCCGGAATAGTCCGGCGGCGCATCGGCTCGGAAATACCACCAGGAAGAGACGGCTTTCTGAGACCCCTTTTCAACCAGCTCTCCGGCACCATCCTTTCGACCGTCCCATACCGCAAAGGCAACATTGATAAAATTGCCAGGCGTAATTTGAACATCTTCGTCGGGATGGCCGGTCGACAGATTACGGGTGAAGACGATTTTCCAAGTCCCGTTGGCATACGTGCCCTTAGCTTTCACATCTTGATGCTCTTGCGGCTTCAATGTGCCGAATCCCTTGGCCGTCATATCAACGGCCTGGTCAGTCTTATGTTTCCAAAACCAAATATTGACCGGGCCGCCTTCGACCTGGAGCATCGGCTGTCCATGGGCAAAGTGCGCCTTCTTGTCCCCCACCATAAATTCAAGAGCAGCGCCATCGTCAGGGTCCTGAGTGGGATCGCGATATTCCAGGAGAAACACGACTTGCTTTCCATCGTGCATGGCTCGCACGATGATGTCCTGAACCGTGACTTCCTGAATGCGGTTCGGCCAATGCACTTGCGGCGACATCGGAAATGTCGCTGGCGCCGCAGTACTCCACGCGGCAGCATTCGGATCGTCAACAGGTAATCCCCCTGTCACGATAGCTGCCCGCACGGCCACACTCTCTTGTGCGAAGCTCAGCGATGCCCCTCCGATAATCATGGCCGCAATTGCAGCCGACCCACCTCGCAGAACCCGCTTCATCACCAGATTCGCCGGTTTCATGCTGGCCTCGTTCTCCATATGCAACTAGATCCGTACACGCTGTTCATCCCCGCTACTCCCACGTTCTTGGGGATTGATGCGCCCCGTCGTACTCGCCCAAAATAATTTTCCATATCCATTCATCCGGCAATTCCACTTCCCAACGAGGCATGGCCGATTTCCATGGCGCGCCTTCGATCGGGAGGCCAACGCCGCCCTTTTTAATTCGCCAGAACAAATAGCTCTCTTGCAACATCGCAATTGTCGTCGGATCGGCAAAATTAGCCGGCGGAGGATTGAACCCACGAGCTGCGGGACCCTTGCCGTCAAAATTTGCGCCGTGGCAGGGGGAGCAAAAGGCGGCGTAGAACCCTTTTCCCTGCATAATATTTTCAGGAGTTTTCTGAACTGGATTCGATAGACCGGTGTATTCTCCGGGCGGCGCAGGATGGATCGTTCTGCTCTCTGACGGCGGAACGTCGCTTGCTGCGGTGCTGCCATAGGTTTGCCATCCGATCAGCAGCGGGAACAGAATAAACACCCCATATCGAACCGCTTGCATACCTCCGATATTTTCTCCGGTCAGGAACCGTTGCATCGGTCCCCAGAAGGCATCCTTCGACTCTTTGCTCACCGTCTCGAAGATCACGATGCCGGCCGAGGTCAGTAGGAGATACAGAACAATTAAACTGGCGGGAAGGGGCGCTGAACCGGGTATATTGGGCAGCACGAATTTTAAGAATACGTACATTCCTACCATGAGTATGATCGGCTTACCTAACGCGCCCATACATTCCTCCCTAGTGCGCTTGTGCGACGGCTACTGCAGCAGCTTCGGCGGCTTTGACCGGAGCGGATGGCGCCTTGCCCGGAATTTCGAGCTCCGACGTGCTGACGGAAATCGGCTCGCCGCTCATCTGCTGCAGAAATGCGATGACTGCCAAAATCTCATTCTTTGAGAGACCGATCGGATCTTTATTGATAGCCGGCATCGTGGCCGGATATTCCTTCGGTACTCCTCCATGCCGAAAATCCTGATAGACGAAGGCCTGGGGATCCGTCAAACTTTCATAGAGGAAATCCTTGCTTAATTTGGCGCCGATTCCCTTCAAATCCGGACAACGAGCGGATTCGCTTGGACCGATGGAGTGACAGAGCGCACATTGCCCTTTGCTGAAGAATACCGTCTGTCCGATCGCCGCGATGTCGGTCGGGGTCTTGATGCTCGCGATGTCGACCTTTTCCTCTGCCGGAGGCAGGGACGCCAGCTGCGGCACAGCGAGCGACATCAGGGAAAACAACGAGGACGATGACGGCAAGACTGGCTAGCACCAGCACGGAACCCATCACCGCCTTCCCAAAGGTGGCCCATCCCGCAGTGTCTTGCTTGCCGGCTCGCCAATACATGACGAAGCTCATGAAGGTAATAAGAATCATGAGGTTCGAGACGGTCATTTTGGCAGACATGACGCCGAGCACACCCAGTAGCGGATGGTGAGCCCCTCCCATTTTCTGGGCCTCTTCGATGCTGGCCACAAGCGAATGCGGCGTCATCCATACCGCGAGACACAGCAGCAAGCTGATCAACATCCAGAGCATCGGTTTCCGGTATTTACTCTCAGACCCCGGGATACGATAGGTAATCCCCAGCCAGAAATAATAGTTGGAGCCGAGAAAGAGCACACCGATCAACATGGCCTGGATGATAAACAGCCAGGACAGGAATCCTCCCATCAACGTAATACCCATCTGCTGGTTGTACTGGTAGATTTCACGCATCAGCCAATAGCCGGCAAAGGGGAGAGCCAGAAGGCCGAACACGCCGATGAAGTTCCCGACATAGCCCATCCAATCGTAATGTTCCCGCTCCTCCGTATTCCTGGACGACAAATACCTGATCCCGGCATAGGCGCCGCAAATGTATCCGCCAAGCACGACGTTTGCGATGAGCCGATGGATGTTGATCGGCCACCAGGTCGGATTCCACGTTGCAGCCCAGGCCCGCTCGATTGCGGTTCCGTCGGAAATGACAACCGGGCTGGACTGAAAAGTAGCCCAGGCATTGGGCACGATCATGATGAACAACGCAAAGAAGTTCAGCAGGAATCCCAGGAATATATGTAGCGTCTTCTTCTTGCCCTCCTGCATGGCATCCCAGCCATACCAATACAGATACAGCGTGGCGGTTTCGAGCAGGAACAGCAAACAATAGAGGAGGAAAGACGGGAAGAAAATGTCCGTCAAATAATTCATGAGTTTGGGATAGAACGCGACCAGCAAGAACAACAGAATGCCGCCGAATAGTGCGGTGGTCGAATAGGCCGACGTCAGCAGCTTCGTAAATTCCTTGGCGAGCTTGTCGTACCGCTTTTCGCCGCCTCTCCACGCGACGACCTCGCACAACCAGGCAAAGATCGGCACGCCCAATACAAACCCGGCAAGCAAGAGGTGCAGCTGCGCAACGATCCAGATCAGATTCCGGCTGCCGATATACGGGATATCACGATATTCGGTCGGACCGGTCGTGGCGCCTTCTGCCGCCAGGCCGATTGAAGGAAGAGCCAGCCAGCCCGCGATCAGCAAGAGCCCTGCAAGCCATCCGCCATGACCGCCGACGGCCCGAAGCGCTCGTTGAATCGTTCCGACCCCTTGTTGCATGGCACTCACCTCATCACCTCACAAACTACGGTTTCGTCACGGCAGGGGTATTTGCGGTCTTTCCGCCATCAGCCTTTCCCTTGCCCTTGTCCTTTTCTTTCTCGTCTTGCTGATCAGCCTGTTGCTCTAGCGCCTCAACTTTTGCGGCCAGCGCGCCGATCTGCTGCTCATTGCGCTTCAGCGTCTCGATCGGCTTGAACGGCGTCTCAGCTTTGACGTCCGGCTTCTTGCAGCACTCGTGAGGGTGCGGCGTGGTCTCAGGAAGCGCGGCCCAAAACAACAGACACATAAGGACGCCCAGACCAGTGATCCCCGTCAGGAATAATCCCTGGTCCCTGGGAACGCGCATGAGGTCCCAACGGACAATCTGCGCTTGATAATCACCGGGCGCCGCCGGCGCGGCAGCGGCAATATCGCACACAATACGGCCGATTGTCGAGACCCCGATTGTCAACAGCACGATCAAGACTCCAAAAGCGATCGTCCCCCAGATCGTGACCTCAAGACCGATTCGCTCCGCAACCGGAAGCCCTGTGTTGAACAGGCTTCGCAAGCTTTCCGCTTGTGCAATCGAATGCGACGTGGACACGGCCGTCTCGGTGACAGCACTGACGACATACCACACGATAGGCAGCAGGACAGCTCCGGCTACCGCCGACCTCCACCAGATCGTGAACCCCAATCGCGCCGGCGGCTCCTTCCTGAAACGTTCAAGAAAATACGTGCTCCCCACTACGCCGAATGCCCAGATATCGATTGGGATCGAGGAAAGGAACAAAATCGGCAACCCGATGCCTTCCCCAAAATGCGAGCCGAGCCCCAATATAATGATCGGCATCGCCAGGATGGTCACGGAACTGGCGAGCAACATCAGAAACGCAATGCCCAGCCTGCCCTCAAACTGCATCAGTCCCATGGCGAAAAGCACCAAGGCCAACGCCAGCTTGATCGGCAATCCCGTCCAACAGGCAGGCCAGAGGACCCGGAGTCCTATCTGTGTTGGCGACAACGGTTCGCGTTCAGTAGCCATAGCTGTTCACCGTGGCGCCATCGCGCCACGTCTAATCGAGAAACTCCCGGTTAATCACCGAGGACACCGTGAATATGGCAATCATCGCCATGATAAAAATCCAGCTAATGAGGGCAATCGGGCGCTTGAAAATATTCCGCTCTGGATCCTTGTCGAAAAATGGAAGCGCGACGAGCAAGATCATGAAAAGGACGGGCAACGCAACGGCCCCCAGAAATTGCCCGAATTCCCCTGCAAATAGTTTCAAGCGCAGCAATTGAAAATAGAAGAGGAAATACCATTCCGGTTCGGGATGGTATTCGCCAGGATCGGGGGTCGCCTCATCGAGGAGCACGACCGGCTCCCAAAATGCCAACCCGCAGATTGTCGCAAAGACCGCTGCCATCCCCACCATATCTTTCCAGATTTGCCGCGGGAAAAAGTAGTCGGTCTTGGCCTTGATCTCTTCCGGTGTTCCGCTGAACGGTCCGGCCGGCGCGGCGACGCGAAATAAAAACAGATGCAGCCCGGCCAGTGCCATCAGCGCCGCGGGCAGAATCATAACGTGAATGACGAAAAACCGGCTCAGCGTCATTTGCCCTGGAGTCGGTCCGCCCTTCAGAAACCGGGCCAAGAAATCACCCAGTACCGGAACCTTATCCACCATCTCGACGCCCACCGTTGTGGCCCAGTAGGCTCGCTGATCCCAGGGCAACAGGTACCCGGTAAATCCGAAACCGATCACGATTCCAAAGAGCGCCAACCCGACCAACCAGAGGAGCTCCCGTGGCTGCTTGTAGGCTCCCCATAGAAACACCTGAGACATGTGGGCAATGACGCACACCACCATCGCGCTGGAACCCCAAAAGTGATAGCCCAGCAGAAACCATCCATAATCCACATCGTGAATGATGTACTGCGTGCTGGCATAGGCATGGTCGGCCGTCGGAACATAGTAAAACATGAGCAGGATACCGGTCAGGGCCTGCATGGCAAAGATAAAGAGCAAGATGGAGCCAAAGACATAGGCCCAACGAGAGCCGCCGGGAATCGGCTCATTGAGCATCTTGGCCTGCATTTCTTTCAGGCCGACACGCGCATCAAGAAACGCAACCAGCTTCTCGACGGTCGTGGGCTGAGCGCTGGGAATCGACGGCTGTTCCATTTAGACGATCCGAATTTGAGACTTGACCCCGGCCTTGAATTCCATATCGACGACTTCGACTTCGCCGCTTGCCGATACCCTGATCGGCAACGCATCGAGCGCACGTGGCGCAGGCCCATCGAGCACTTTCCCTGAAGCATCATAGATGCTCAAATGACAGGGGCAAAGAAACACTTGCCCCAACGTCTTATGTTGTCGCCACTTGAAGGCGCACCCCAGGTGCGGGCACTTTCCGGAAAATGCGATATAGGGAAAATTTTTCTTATTAGTCCAGATCAGCTTGCCGGCAGCATCACGAAAC
>JABMDH010000053.1:0-5836 GCA_015904075.1 Nitrospira sp. | reverse complement strand
ATGTACTGCGTGCTGGCATAAGCATGGTCGGCCGTCGGAACATAGTAAAACATCAACAATATGCCGGTCAGGGCCTGCATGGCAAAGATAAAGAGCAAGATTGAGCCGAAGACATACGCCCAACGAGAGCCGCCGGGAACCGGCTCGTTGAGCATCTTGGCCTGCATTTCTTTCAGGCCGACACGCGCATCAAGAAACGCAATAAGCTTCTCGACGGTCGTGGGCTGAGCGCTGGGAACCGACGGTTGTTCCATTTGGATTAGACGATCCGAATTTGAGACTTGACCCCGGCCTTGAATTCCATATCGACAACTTCGACTTCACCGCTTGCCGATACCCTGATCGGCAACGCATCGAGGGGACGTGGCGCCGGCCCATCAAGCACTTTCCCTGAGGCATCATAGATGCTCAAGTGACAGGGGCAGAGAAACACCTGCCCCAACGTCTTATGCTGTCTCCACTTGAAGGCGCACCCCAGGTGCGGGCACTTTCCTGAAAATGCGATATAGGGGAAATCCTTCTTGTTGGTCCAGATCACCTTGCCGGAAGCATCACGAAACTCCTGATCTTTCCCCTGATACACCTTATCCAGCACTTCGGAACTCGCCTTCAAAACCCACACACTCTTTTCGACCTCGGATTCCGGCATGTAGGCTTCTTTGACCTTTTTCTTGTACTGAAACTGCACTCCAAGGTCATCCTGCTTGATCTTGCTGACATTGCCGACCTGAAGCCATTCGTTATCGAACGGCATATACATGGGCTTCATGAGGAAGCGCAGAATCGGATAGGCCATCGGCAAGCCGATCAGAAATCCGATGACATGCGTGAAGTTCATGAAGAACATCCGGCGCTTCACGTCCTTTTCGAGTGCGGGGAACGGCACCAACACTTCGCCCGGCGTCACGTGCAGATTATCTTCGAGGTGCGAGATTTCAACCTCGTGCGTGGTCACATACTCATCCCGCTTGAACGGCGGTAAGGCGGCAATGTCGAAGGAGGGCGCGCACAGCTCAACCAGATCATCCATGACGGCCTGGACTTGTCCCATCCCGACCTGCCGCTCGCCGCTGCCATTCATGGACACGACGATGTGGCTGATCTCGTGGGACAACGGGTCAAGGACGACTTTCGTCACTTCACCGATATCGCGATCCGTACAGCGAACCTTTGATTTCAGTTTGGGCTGCAGCATTATTTTTTCTTAATCGGCTTCGGCGTGATCGCCGATGGATTCTTACCGGCGAATGAATGGAGCCACGTCGCAAGGGCGGTCATTTCGCTGTCGCTCATCACGTCCTTGAATTTGTCCGGCATCCGGCCCTTCTCCCATTCCTTTTCGAATCCTTCAGCCATGAAACTCTTGGGGTCAAAAATTTTCTGTTTGATTTCTTCAACTGTCAGATAGGTACCGATGTTGTCCAGCTCGGGACCTCGCTTTTTCCCGCCATCGCCTCTCAACTTGTGGCAGTTGTAGCACTCTTGAAGCTGCCACTGCTCCTCCCCGACTTTCATGATATCCCCAGACGCCCCGCCCGGAGCAGGCACGGACGCTGTTACCGGAGCGGCTCCCCCCGGCTGCGCAACCGGCGCCACACTGCCCAGAGCCTTGATCCGTGCTTCCAGCTCTTTTACTTTTTCGTCGAGTTCCTTTGCTCGCTGAATTACCTCGTCGGCCTTCCAGGGATCCAACGGATTACCAGACTTCGCGCTACTCAGAACCTTGGCGTTCTTTCCCTTTTCATCTTCAGGGTCGAATTGTGGCAAGAGCGACGCGCCGGCGACGTAGCCGACACAGAGAAGACCAAAGAACAGAAGAACGGAGAGAACCGCGCCCCATCCGCTTTGCGGCTTCATCGACGGGATATCCAGCAGGAGAAACACAACCGTACCGACGACAGCATAGCTGAAAAACGCCCACTGGAAGACCGAAGGAAATCCCATGGCCTTCGCCGTGAACCAGAGACCACCACCGACCACGAGGCCGATGACGAGTTTGAACATCGCTTTCCCCATAAGAACTCCTCGTGTTTGGCCCGACCGGCTACTGATGCACGTTGTTGGAATGAACCGATGGGACCAATTCTTACTTGGTTCCGGCGGGAACGGGACTGCCCTCAGGCTCGCGACCTTTCAATTCAACCGGCCGGAGCGCGATGAATACGGCTACGCTCACGACAATGAAAAAGACGACGGTAATCCCCGTAATCAACCAGGCAGAATACGACAGCGTAGGCGTAAACGATTCTGCCGTGAAGTCCGGTATCAAGTTATACGTATGGAAAAATTTGCGCAGGAGCGACCGAACCGCCCCCATCAACCCCATCGCCCAAATGGAGGTGAAGGCTAAGAAAATGAGAACAAATTGAGAGACCCCATCGATCTTGCCCCACGCAATGGTCCCCTGCCTGATTGCTTTGCCATAGAGGATATAATTGATCGTGGTGGCAAACACGAGCGAGAAGATCGCGCCAAGCTTGGTCGGCATCTTTCCCAGAAAATCCCACGCTTCCGGCAACTTCAGCTCGTCCAGCATTCTCGCTTCTGTGGCCGCAAATCCGTTAGGGGTCAACCAGATTGCATCGCTCACCACCACCATCAAGAATCCAATTTTCATCACCGTATGCACCGAGACCGTCAGCGGAATGAACCGACCCAAAATAAACGGCGCCAGAGCCAACGGAATAAGAATGGCCAGCGACATCGGTTCGGGAATCCAATAGGTCGTCAACCCCCAAATCGCGACGGGAGGAAAGAGCACCATCACGATGGGAGCCAGGACGGTCATCCTGACCTGTTCGACTCCCTGGATACGCCTCAAACTAAGCCATACATAATAGTTGCATCCCAGAAACATCAGGCCGACGATCGCGCCCTGCATCTCGAAGAACATCGACATCTGCTCAACCATCATGTATTGGCAGAATGAAAAATCGTAGTCACACATCTGGTAGGCCAACAGCAGCCCGGTAAAAGGCTGAAGGAGCATTGCCCCCACCGCAATCAAGTTTCCAGCAAACCCCATCCAGTCGTAATAGGCCCGCTCTTCCTGATTTTTTGCCCCCATATGCATGTAGGCGGCAATCAGACCCACCACGAACCCCCCGAACGCAATGTTCCCGTCGATCCGATGAATGTTCATCGGCATCCAGCTCGCGTTGGCAATTTTGTCCCACAAGGTCGCCGCGGCCAGGGCCTCCATCGGCGAAATCCCTTCTTCCTTCACGGGCGTGAACAGTCGCCAACTTGATTTCCACTACGACCCCTCACTCCTGCATTGGCAGGTCTGCATCCACGGATACGTTCACACAAAAAAACGCTTCTACCGGGATGACGACATCCCCGCAAAAGCGTCAATCATTGCAACCATCTGCGCTATTCCGCGCACGGGACCTCGCCCACGCATCAACTAGTCCGGCGAGGAGCCCCGTAAGCCCCACGAACCGTCATCGGTGATTACGTCTTTCGTTTCCCCTGCGATTTCCCCTTGGCCCGTTCATATTTTTGCTGCGAACGGACGACTTTCATCCCGACGAATCCTCCGACCGCCGCTGCCACCGCCCCGACTCCCCACCAAAGCCAGGCAGGAGGAGCACTCGTGTCACAACCGGCCCCGAAATTCACTTTAAGCTTTCGCTCGGCCTCCAAGTCCTTGGGGTCAAACTGAATCGTATGGTTCTGCTGCTCTCCCTTCGCTTCTACCAGAAGCGGATCGCCTAAATTGTCGTTGTGGAGATGAAACGCAGCCTTATAATACCCATCCCCGTTTGTCTTGACGACTTGGCCGTAAGAAATCTTCGTATCTTTGACAAGAACCTCGGTATCTGCGACTCCCTTTCCATCCGCTCCACAGACATAGCCTTCAACTGTGAACCGGTGATCGGCTTCGTGGGTGGCCATGACCACGGATGGGAACAGGGCACTCTGCACTACATAGCCTACGAGAGCGATCCGCCCGGCCCTACTCCATCCATCACGTTTCAAACTGAATTGCATTCTTACCGGCCGCTCGCGAGCTCGACCCTCACAAAACTGTACGCCTCACTACGACGAGCACCTATAAGTTTAGGGCGCGATTTTCTAACATAGGCCCCCCTGATTGTCAACGACAGGAATGGGCGGCATTGAGCAGAAACTGATAGCGTTTCCGGGTAGTCTGAACCGATACCTAGGAGACCGAGGGAGAGGAGAAGAAACCACGCTTCAGAGGAGTCCGCGCATGCGCGCATCTTCTTCGACGCGAGCCGCCTCCACACGACGTTCAGACTCTTTTTTCGACGCCCAGGCCTCCCACGACTTGCCGTTTGCCGTATCTTCGCCGGTAAAAGCAATCGACGCAATCGACGCGTAGGCAATGGTGCGAGGAGAGGGATCATCCTGGGGGAAAAATTCGATGGAGGGAGGCTCACCGCTGGCGTGGCGGTTGAAGAGAAATCCCACGATGGACTCGCCCGACGTAAGCCCGAGCGTCACATCGCCACGGTAGTCGAATGCAAACTCAATGGCCTCCGATCTTTCTTGTTCCGTAGCCGGTGTAAACTTACGGCCTTCAAGCGAGTCCGGTACACTGGAGGTATGGTTCTTTGTGTCGGTCATCTTGTAATCGTCGTTCGCGACAGATGTTTTGCAAAGCGCTGACAACCCTTGCAAGCGACGAAATACGAAGGGCTCTTCAGGGGCATCATCATCGCGAAGTAGGCATCAAGGTCAACTTTGCGGTGCGTGCAAAACCTGACACCGTGCCAAACGTATCACTCACTGCGGAAGGCTCATACCCGCAATGGACCATGCATTCGGCGCACTTCTCGTTTTTACTCGTGCCATAATTCTGCCACTCGGTGGTCTCCAGCAGTTCTTGGAAGGTTTTTGCATATCCCTCCTGTAAGAGATAGCAGGGCTTCTGCCAACCGAACACGTTGTACGTGGGATTCCCCCAAGGCGTGCACTGATATTCTTTTTTCCCCATCAGGAAATCCAGGAAGAGCGGCGACTGATTGAACTTCCACGATCCCTTCGGCCGGCTGAGGATCTTCGAGAACAACTCGTGGGTCTTGGCCTTCTTTAAGAAATGTTGTTTATCCGGAGCCTTTTGATAGCTATAGCCTGGAGAAATCATCATGCCTTCGACGCCGAGGACCATCATTTCATCGAAGAACTGGCGCACCCGATCCGGATTCGCATCGTCGAACAGCGTGGTATTCGTCGTCACACGATGACCCAGTCTCAAGGCTTCCTTGATCGCCTTGACGGCAACCTCGTACACCCCGTCTCGGCAGACGGCCAAATCATGCTCATTTTTCAATCCGTCCATGTGAACGCTGAAGGTCAGATACTGCGACGGCGTAAACTCTTTAAGTTTGCGCTCCAGCAAAATCGCATTGGTACAGACATAGAGATACCGTTTCTGCGCTACCAACCCCTCGACGATCCGCCCGATCTCCGGATGGATGAGCGGCTCACCGCCAGGCACTGCAACGATCGGCGCACCGCATTCCTCTGCCGCAGCCCAGCACTGCTCCGGAGTCAATCGCTTATCAAGAACATGGTCGGGATACTGGATCTTGCCACAGCCGGCACAAGCTAAATTGCAGCGGAACAATGGTTCGAGCATCAATACCAGGGGATACCGCTTGATGCCCTTCAGTTTCTTCGAGAGGACATAGCTGGCAACGGTATACATTTGAGATACGGGAACGGGCATTCCAGTCTCCTTCTGCTCAATCTGTAGCGTTAACGGCGGCGAATCCCCGCCGGACAAGAAGCTTACAAACGGCTCGGATTCTAACATCCCCGTCGGCACACGTCAATTTCCTTGCCAAGATACGAAACACAATAC
>JABMDH010000052.1 GCA_015904075.1 Nitrospira sp. | reverse complement strand
CCGCAACCGAACTGGATGAACTGGAATCAGATCAATAATCTGTTGTTAGCGCTTCTTTTCGGTGGGATCGTGTTCTACGCGATCAGTACGGCGAGAAAGCGGGAGATCTTTCTCCGCCGCATTCCCGGCCTGGATGCCGTGGATGAGGCCATCGGCCGCGCGACCGAGTTGGGCAAGCCGATCCTCTATCTCACGGGCGCCCACGATATGAGCGATCCCTCCACGATCGCCGCGGCAGTCATTCTCGGGCGCGTGGCCAAACGCACGGCCGCCTACGAGACGGAGCTGCTCGTGCCGCACCGGGATCCGATGACCATGGCTGTCTGCCAGGAAATTACGAAACAGGCCTACCTGGAAGCGGGCAAGCCCGATCTCTTTAAGGAAGACTCGAACTTTTTCATTACCTCGGATCAATTCAGCTATACCGCGGCAGTGGACGGCATCATGCTGCGCAAAAAGCCGGCGGCGAATTTCTTTATGGGGGCCTATTTCGCCGAGGCGTTGTTGTTGACGGAAACCGGCGCGAGCACCGGCGCGATCCAAATTGCCGGAACTGATTCCGATCACCAGCTCCCGTTTTTCGTGACCACCTGCGACTACACCTTGATCGGGGAGGAGCTCTATGCCGCCAGCGCCTATCTGTCCAAAGAGCCGGTTCAGATCGGCACTCTCCGCGGACAGGATATCGGGAAAGCCATTATCTTGAGTGCCATTGTCATCGGCACGGTGTTGGCGACGATCGGCGTTGTCACCGGCGCGCAATGGCCGTCTCTCTTTCTGGATTTCTTCAAGGATGTGAAATGATTTTTCTGCGCCGGCAATTACCATTGCTGATTACGATGATCACCGGGTTGCTCTTTGCCGGGCAGTATTATGTGCCGCACCCGGCTTCAGAACAGTTGCTGACCTCCGCTACCAAATGGCTCCAGATCGTCGGCGGTTTTGCGCTGGTCTTGGGGGTGACGAGCTTGTTCCATCAGCATGCGGCGAAAATCAGGAGGAAAGAAGAGGGGTGGGGCTATAGCCTCGTGCTCTATGCCGGGATGCTGGGGACGATTGCAGTCGGACTCTGGGCCAACGGGAAGGAAAGCGTCGAGGGGGTAGCCACCGCGTTCGGCTGGGTCTATTCCTATATGCTGGTGCCGCTGCAGGGCACCATGTTTGCGATTCTGGCTTTCTTCATCGCGTCTGCCGCCTATCGCTCGTTTCGTGCCAGAAGTCGTGAAGCGGCGGTTCTTTTAATCGCGGCGGTGATCGTTATGATGGGTCGTGTCCCGTTGGGTGAATATCTGATCCCGCTGAGCGGCGATGTCTCTCAATGGATTTTGAACGTGTTGAACGCCTCGGTGCGCCGCGCCATCCTGATCGGTGTGAGCCTCGGCGCAGTGGCCTTGTCGTTCAAGATCATCTTCGGTGTTGAACGGTCGTATCTGGGCGGCGGTAAGGAATAACGTGGCACGTGAGGCGCCAGGCGTAAGGGGTTAGGGGTGTTGTGGGTATGACTTTTTCAGAGCGCATGCTCAAGATCGACCGGCGGATCATCTTCCTGGTGATCGGTCTGTGTACGCTGTTGCCCTTGCTCTATCCGGTCGGACTTCCGATCAAGATTTCGTCTGAAGTGCGAGGGGTGTACAACCACATTGAATCATTGCCGGAGCGGTCCGTGTTTTTCCTGTCGTTCGATTTCGATCCGGCCTCGAAACCGGAACTACATCCACAGGCGATCGCGCTGCTTCGGCACGCCTTTCGGAAAAATCTTCGTGTCGTGACCATGACGCTGTGGGTGACGGGTACAGGTCTGGCCGATCAAATCGTGACGCAAGTGGCGAAGGAAATGGGGAAGGAAAACGGTAAAGACTATGTCTTTCTCGGTTGGAGCCCCGGTAATACGGCTGTCATCATCAATCTGGGTCAGAACCTCTACAATACCTTTCCCAGCGATTATGGTGGCAAGCCGACGAAGGGGCTGCCGGTTCTGGACGGTGTGCAGAGTTTGAAGGATGTGACCTATCTGGTCAGTCTGGGTGCGGGCAATCCGGGAGTTGAAGCCTGGTATGTGTTCGGTAAAGACAAATATAAGTTTGAGATGGGGGGCGGCTGTACGGGAGTGATGGCGCCGGGGCTCTATCCCTTGTTGCGAAGCGGGCAGATCAACGGCCTGATCGGTGGTCTGCGTGGCGCGGCAGAGTATGAAAGCTTGATCGATCAGAAGGGCAAGGCTGTGGCCGGCATGGATGCACAGTCGGCGACTCATGTGGCGATCATTGTCCTGGTGATCATCTGTAATCTGTTTTATTTCAGTATGCGGCGGACTGCACGACAGCAGAGCCAGGCAAGTTAAGGAGCACGGCAGTCGATGGATGCAACGGTACTGGGAGCGTGGGTGGCGACAGGGTTGACCCTGTTTATCTTCTCGTTCCTGTACAAAGACAACGCGTTATTCAAGCTGGCGGAACATCTCTATGTGGGTGTATCGGTCGGCTACACCATCGTGAAGGCGTACGACACGGTCATCGTGCATTTGATCGTCAAGCCGATCTTCGAACAGGGTGAGTATGCTTTGCTGATTCCTGTCGCTATCGGGATGCTCATGCTGACACGCTATGTGCCGAAAGCCGCCTGGCTGTCCCGCTACGCCTTCGCTTTTATTGTGGGAGTCGGATCGGGACTCGCGATTCCACGCACGATATCCTCGTTTATCTTGAGGCAGATTGAGGATACGGTCAGACCCCTGCTGTTGTTGGCCGGTGGTGATGGCGTGACCTTCTCGATGAATCTCCTGAACCCGTCGAGCAGCAGATCGATGGCTTCTTTACATCTGAGGAAGGCCCCGACTTCAAGCCGTCTGAAAACCAAGGGAAGCCGATCAGGGGACTGGTTGCGCCGACCTATGACCTGAAGCAGGCTGGGCCGATCTATGCATGGGCGTATAAAGAATTACAAGATTCAGAGCAGCCCGATGTGTACGTCGTATTCGGCACAGCCTATGCCGGGCTGGACAATCTGTTTGCCCTGACGGATAAGGACTTCGAAACGCCGTTAGGCCTCGTTCCTACAGATCAGCCCATTGTTTCACGGCTGAAGGAATGTCTTCCGGCATCCTTCGAAGAGGATATCTGCCATCAGGCCGAGCATGCGATTGAATTCCAGTTGCCGTTTCTCCAGCAGATCGTCGGAGCCAGGAAGCCATTCACGATTGTGCCGATTCTGACTTCCTTCTCGGCGGCAAGCCTGCTTGACGCAGCAGTGCGCCAAGCTGTCGATCAGTTTCTCGCCGGTTTGCGAACAGTGTTGAGCGAGGCCGGTAGGACGTATTGTGTGATCGCCGGAGCGGAACTGGCCCATCTCGGCATGCGGTATGGCGACAAAGCGCCGCCGACCGACTTCTCATTTCACCGTTCGATGCAATTCGACTTGGAGATGCTCAAGCCGGTGGAAGAACTCAAACCCGATGACTTTGCCGCCTATATTCAGAAAGAACAAGATCAGCGCCGCATCTCCGGGTTCTCCTCCATCTACTCCTTGCTCCGGATGATCCACGCCGAAAAAGGGCAGGTCCTTCGCTACGACCGCGGCATTACCGATCAATACAACTCCACCGTGACGTACGCCAGCATGGCGTTCTTCTGAGGGCGCAAGGATCAGTTATTTCGATCGCGTGCCAGAATCCGGTTGCTTCCGGATCTTATTCTTTTACCGTCACTTTCATCGCGATGGGCTCCAACGGATTGTCAGCCTGATCTCTGGCGGCGGCGACGATTTTGTCGATGACATCGAGCCCGCGGAAGACCTCGCCGAATACCGTATAGCGGCGGTCAAGCCCGCTGTTTTCACCCACGCAGATAAAAAACTGTGAGCCGTTGTCGTTGAAGTCGCGGGTGCTGTTGCTTTCACGCGGCATCTTAGCCATGGACACGGCCCCGCGCTTGTGAGGGCGGTCGTTGGGTTCAGGCTGAAGAAAGTATCCGGGGCCTCCGGTGCCGTGGAGGGTACGGTCCGGCTGTTTGCTGAATGGATCGCCGCCTTGAATCAGAAAGCCGGGGACGATGCGATGGAAGGTCGTGCCATCGAAGAAACCTATCTTGGCGAGGTTCAGGAAGTTCTCAACGTGGCGCGGAGCCTCGTCAGGATAGAAGCGAATGGCAATCTCGCCGAACTTTGTCGTGATGGTGGCGCGGGGGTCTTTCTTTTGAAATTGCATGATCATGTTATGAACCTAGCAAGGACAACGCTCAAGAGGCAATGGGATTGTAAGGGGTGAGGGGTCCGGCGTAAGGGGTTGATCGAGAGCAGCCGAATACCTCATGTTTCAGGCCTCATGATGAAGCCCTTTGCCCGGGTCGATGTTGAGCCACAGGATGCCGCCGATCAAGGCAATCAGTGCCGCCACTCCTAGTGAGGCGGGCCAGCCCCAATGCTGGGCGATCCAAGGAGTCAGGGTAGGCGAAACGGCGCCGCCAATATTGGCTCCCATGTTCATCAAGCCTGAGAGACTGCCGGCGTGGGTTTTTGACAGATCGCTGGTCGAGGACCAGTAGGCGCCGATTGTGAAATAGAGCCAGCCTGCTCCGAGCGACAGACTGGCCATGGCCAGATACGGTGACTCCATCAGCGCACCGAGTGTGATTGTGGCGGCGGCTAACGTCATGCCGGCCATCCCAACGAGTCTCCGTCCCTGCGTGATCCCCCGGCGCAGGGTTAGCCGATCGGTAACCCATCCGCCAAGAGGGCATGACACGAGCATGGCCAGAAAGGGGGCCGATGCATAGAAGCCTCCTTGTAAGACGCCGAATCCTCGCACATTGACGAGATAGAGATAGAACCAGGACAGATAGACGTACGCGACATATCCAAGACAGCTGTAACTGAGCACGAGCCACCAGACGGTTGGTGTTCTTCTCAAGGCATCCCAAGGAATCGCCGGCGGTTTGATAGATACGCGCGTTCCGGAGGCAAGGAGTTCCTGCTTGGCAACCCAGGGATGGTCAGACGGGCGGTCTCGTGCCAAGAGCCACCAGATCGCTGCGAGCCCGATTCCAAGGGCAGCCGAGACAAAGAAGGCTGTTTGCCACCCATAATTCACCATGATCCAGGCCGTTACAGGCGGAGTCATCGCCGAGCCGATGCCGATCCCGCCGATGGCAATGCCGATGCCGAGACCGCGCTCATGGGCCGGCAGCCAGTCGGTGACGGCTCGATTGAACGACGGTAAGGCTGTGGCTTCTCCGATACCGAGCAGAAATCGAGTAAGGGCAAGTACCCCGACAATTCCCAGCAGTCCCGCCAGATCAGAAGCGGCGGCCATTGCCGTTAATGCAGTGAAGCAGGACCACCAGAGGAGTGCGACCGTGAGGACCATGCGAATGCCCCATCGGTCGGCGAGCCATCCCCCTGGAACTTGGAACAAGGCATAGCCGATTACAAATGCAGAAAAAATAAATCCCATCTGCTGATCGGTGAGGCCGAGTGCCGGCATCATCTGGCGCGCGGTCACGGAGATATTGACGCGGTCGAT
>JABMDH010000051.1 GCA_015904075.1 Nitrospira sp. | reverse complement strand
ATCTTGAGGATTTTTCGCACCTTGTCCAACGGCAGATCCATGCGCTCGGCAATTTCCTCCGGCAGCGGCTCACGGCCCAACTTCTGCACAAGATGCCGGGACGTCCGAATGAGTTTATTGATCGTCTCGATCATGTGGACCGGAATCCGGATGGTCCGCGCCTGATCGGCGATGGCCCGGGTGATCGCCTGTCTGATCCACCAGGTCGCATAGGTGCTGAACTTGTAGCCCCGCTTGTATTCGAACTTGTCGACCGCCTTCATCAGGCCGATGTTGCCTTCCTGAATCAGATCCAGGAACTGCAAGCCCCGATTGGTGTACTTCTTGGCGATGCTGACCACCAAACGCAGGTTCGCTTCGACCAGCTCCGCTTTGCCCCGCTTGACCTTCTCCTCCGCGACATCGAGATGCTTGACGGCGTCCTTGATCTCCTCGGCCGGGACCAACGCCTCTTCATCTTCCAATTGGCGGATCTTGGCCTTGGCGCCCTGATAAATCCGTTTAATCTCCGTGAGCGTGTCTTCCGAAACGCCTGCTTTCCGCTTCACGGCCAGAAAATCTTGCTTGGTCCGGCACATTTTCCTGAGCAGCTCTGCGCCTGTTTCTCCCCCGAACCCGATCCGCCGCTGGCAGCTCATGACCTCGCGTTCGGCCGACCGAATCTGAACGGCCAGATCGCGGACACGCTGCACCATTCGATCCTTGAGCACCCCGTGAAGATTGACCGATTCGATCTTGTCCACCACCTGCTGGCGCGCGACGTCGAATTGCTTCTTGAACTTCTTGAGCTTCACCGGATCAGTGCCGATATGTTTGCCTTTTTCCACCAACGCCTTCAGCCCCAGCGATACCTTGCGCACCGCATTCAAGGCATCCAACGTCTTGACGCGCAGCTCTTCATAGTCCCGCTCGATCGGCTGCTGATCTTCTTCAAGCTCCTCTTCCTGCTCCTGCACCGGCACGATTTCACGCACATCGATCGTGGCATCTTTAAGCTGATCCCGCAGAACCAGGACGAACTCGATCGTCATCGGCATGCCGTAGATCACCGACGCGATATCCTTCTTGCCTTCTTCGATCCGCTTGGCGATCTCGATTTCTCCCTCACGGCTGAGCAGCGCCACGCTGCCCATTTCCTTGAGATAGAGCCGCACGGGATCGTCTGTCCGGCTCAGCGCACCCGGCGTCAGATCGATCGGCTTGTCGTTTTCCTCGTCGGACTCCGCCTCGGCGTCGTCGCCGTCATCTCGGGCCTCGCCGTTTCCAGACCGCTTCCGAACCCGCTCCCCTTCCGGGGCATCGATGATCTCGATGTCCATCTCGCTGAACATCGACATAATGCTGCCGAACTGGTCCGAGGACACGACTTCGGCCGGCAAGGTATTGTTGAGTTCGTCGTAGGTCAGGAACCCCTTTTCCTTCCCGATTGCGATGAGTTTTTTCACCTCGACGAGTAATTCTTGTTTCGCCATGACTACTCCTTCACCAAGGACACCGCTCCGGCGGGTGGTGCGCCGGCTTTTCGGATCCGCAATTCGTTGATTTGCACATTCAACAGCCGCGCCTCTTCCACCTGACCTGGCAATAAGATCACGAAGAATCTGTTCCGCCCGTTTTCGGTCGAGACTGTCCAGACAAGCCTTGATGTGCATCGGCACATCGTCGAAATGATCGTCTCGGATCGACAGTTCCGTCGCAAGAGCGCCGCATTCGGGATCGTCCATCGCAACATCCAGCACCGCCCGAACGCCGATGCGCCCATCCTGACCCAGATGAGCCATCGCCAACGCCACGAGCCTTCGGCAGGGTGCCACGGTAAAGGCCTCAGGCGGCCATCGGCGGTTTGATTTCTGTGGTGCTGGTGTCGGATTGCTCCGCCTGGGAGTTACCCAGCGCCCTGCCCATGGAGTCCGGACTTTCCTCCCGATACCGAAGCATCGAGCGATCACCCAGCCTTCACATCCGCGCAGGGGCAGTATAAAGAAAAGCGAGAGGCCGTGACAAGAACGTACACAAGCAGATCAAACGATCGATGAACTACCGGCCGCCCACCGTCGGCAAGAGAGCGGCTGGAACGGCCGGCCTTTTCTGGTAGATCGCCATGGCTTCCGGCATCCACTCCTTCAGTTGCTCGATTCGAGTGTCGTGGCTCGGATGAGTCGACAAGAACTCCCCTGGCCCTCCACCGCTCGACAGCTGCGCCATCCGCTCCCACAGCCCAACGGATTCGCGCGGATCGTATCCGGCATCGGCCGCGAGAAGAATCCCCACATAATCGGCCTCCGATTCGTGTTTCCGGCTGAAGGGAAGCAACACGCCCACCTGCGCCCCCATACCGAGCGCCGCCATAGTCGCTTGACCAAGTGCTGGACTTTTTCCCCCAATCCCAATTACCGCACCAATCACTTGCAAACCGACATTTGTGGCTTGTCCTTGGCTCATGCGCTCCGCCCCATGGCGGGCCAAGGCATGCACGACTTCATGGCCCATGACGGCCGCCAACCCCGCCTCCGTCTTTGCCACGGGGAAAATACCGGTGTACACGGCCATCTTTCCGCCGGGAAGCGCAAAGGCATTCGCCGTCTTGTCATCCTTGATCACCGTCACGTCCCACTGAAACTGCTGGGCCATCTCACTGTATTTCGATCGCTTCGCCGCTTCGATAATCCGTGCCGCCACCCGCCTCACCGGTTCGACCTCCTTGGGGTCTTGAGACAAGCGCAAGTTGGGATCTCTCGTGATCTGATCGTACGCCTGCGCCCCCATCTGCATTTCCTGACCGACCGACGTCATCAGCAGTTGCGAGCGTCCTGTATAGGGATTCGTTTCGCATCCCGCCAGCCCCAGACCGCCAATCACCACACTGAACAGCGCGATCGAGCGCGTCAGCCGTCGTTGAGTTTCCATCGCTCCCCCTCCCCCGAAACCGATGTTCATTGATGATGAAGATTTGACCCGCCGTATCCGATTGAGTAGATTACCGCGCCCGTCGTCCTTTTTCCAGGAGCTATCCGGTGGCAGTTCCCCGCCCCAAAAACCACATCGAACGCATCGGCATCGACGAATCCTGAAAGGGAGACTATTTCGGCCCGCTTGTTATCGCCGCCGTGTTCGTGGATGCGACCACGCAAGGTGAATTGAAGTTGATGGAAGTCCGTGACAGCAAGAAGATCTCCGATGGGCGGATTCTGGAAATGGCCCCGGATATTAAGACCATCTGCCCCCACAGTGTCATCGCCATCGGCCCACAGAAATATAACGAGCTCTATGCCAAGATCAAAAACCTCAACCGGCTGCTCGCCTGGGGCCATGCAAAAGCGCTGGAGAATCTGCTCGAGCGCGTGCCGTGCGAGCACGCCATCTCGGATCAATTCGGCAATGAACGATTGATTCTGAATGCCTTGCAGGATAAAGGGCGGACAATCGTCTTGGAACAGCGGACGAAGGCGGAGTCAGACCTCGCTGTGGCGGCCGCGTCGATCCTCGCGCGGGCTGAATTCTTGATTCGGTTAAAACGTCTGTCCGGTGAAGTAGGAACCACCTTGCCGAAAGGCGCCTCACCGGCGGTCGAACTCGCCGCCCGCATGATTATCAAAAAACACGGGCAGGCCCGGCTGGGCGACGTGGCCAAACTGCACTTCAAAACTACTCAAGCCGTGCTGTATGGACTGACCCAACCAATATAGCCTGCATCAATTTCGAGACCATATTTTCCTTTACACGGTTCCAGTCACAGCGGCTGAACGGATTTACTCGAGGCCCGTTACGAGGCTCAATGCCCCTCGCGTCTCCCCTGAAATTGAGAATGCCCCCGTTTCCCCTTTGGTTTTCATCGACCACTGAGTAGCCGATCAACCGCCCGGTCAAAGGACTCGTCCAACATGTCTTCTGGAGGAGTGTTCACGAATGTCCACCATGAACTGCTGGCCTTATACAAAACGCTATTGAGCGTGGTGGCATCTCTTGGATTAACAAGAAGAAGCTCAATCTTAATGAAGTCGCGCATTCCAGACCAGTTCGTGGCACGATCTTCCCAATGCAGAATTGACGGTTGGATCAGAAAGCGTATCCCCTTGTCCTTGCAATACGTACGCACGTCCTTCCGAGTCATTTCAATGGTCGCGTCAATGATCTCACTTGTCCGCACCTTCCCAAAAACTGCCTGCTTAATCTGTGTTGCTACCACTTTCCCTGAACCAGCATAGACTGTTCCACCATAGGTGCCGTCATCCGGCAACATAATCGCCACCGCATCGTTCCGTGACACAGCGGATTCACCTGGTGCTTGTATGCCTGGAACAATGTCTCTCTTTGCGAAGCAACCAGTCAGTATCAGCACGAGAAGCACTGTCATCAACGATCGAACATACATCATGCTGCGCCCCCTCGTAGTTTACGAAGCATGCTTGCCATCGACCAATTTACTGTGGCAACTGACGAGTACTCCCAAACTGATATGACTCGTTCGCGCGTCTGGTCAACTCATCGAGCGTCTGACGGATGAGACGCGTGTACGTCGGCAGATGGGAGTACTTCGTGTCAGTCGTGGCTTCGTTGTAGGTGTGACTGGTGAGATTGCGGTCCTCCAACATGCGCAACCACTCCGGACTTTTCTGGATCACACCCAATTGAAAGGCCGCCCGGAAGCTGTCACGCGGCGAGAAGGCTTCGACCCCCGACTCTTCGGCATAGGCCTTCAGGCTCTTCAAAAATATCTCGAGGTTGAATTCAAACCGTTGGATGCTGAGTCGAGGGCGAATTCGTTAGCCGGCTGGGCCAAGGCAAGGTCCGGGCGTGAAAGTGCCAGACCCAACAGCCGCAATAGGTTACGCCGCTTGCTCGTAATCTTCTGGAGCGCCACGGCCTTGAAGGTTTCGTCTACCGAGGAACAATCGACCATGTCCACCCGTTGCAAGATCGGCAGATCGTCGAATGCCTCACGGGGAACGATCGGCTTCCATCCGAGTGATCCCTTCAGAGGAGATCTTTACCTCCCGCATATCATAAACGGCCTCATCTGAGGCGAGCAGACTGCGTGAAGTTCCTATCAGGCTTACACCGACTCTCCAGCTTCCAGCTCCGACGACTTGACTCCCGGCACGGTGGGCGCTTCCGCCACCGGTTCGCCTTCCCAGTAGAGCATCCGGCGGCAATAGGGGCAGACCAGCAGATCGTCCGACCGTTTGACTTGCGCAATGAGCTGCGGCGGGATCTGCAGACGACAGCCGGCGCACATACCGTCACGCACGGCCGCGAGCGGCTGGTCTTTCCGCGACGCCTTGATCTGGGTATACCGGGCGAGCAGGCTCTTCTCAATCCGCGCCGACGCTTCTCGCTGCCGGGCTTCAACGGTGGCCAGTTCTGTCGCCAGCTCCTTGTCCTGGGCGTCCAGCACCTGCTTTTCCCGGGCAAAGACGTCCTCAAGCCCTTTCCCATTCTCTTGCAATTCTTTGGCGGTCTTCTGCAGCTGGTCGATCGTGTCCATCGCCAGCAGAATCTTTTCTTCGAACTCTCCGCGCTTCTTGTTGGCCAGCTCGATCTCGAACAGATGCGCCTGATATTCCTTGTTGGTCTTCAGGCCCGCCGCGTGCGACTTCATCTTCTCCGTCTGCGCCTCGTGCGCTTCCAGATCCTTTTCGTGCGCGCGTGCGCGCGCCGCTCTTTGCCCGCGGCATCGGCGGCGGCCTTCGTCTCGTTCAGAATCTGTGTCGCATCTCGCAGGGGGGTTTCTGCAATATGCAGACGTTCGGGGATTTTTCGGCGGATGTCATTGATCTCCATGATACGGAGATCGAGTTTTTGCAATTCAACGAGCGGAGACAGCTTGTGATTCAATGTGTCCTTTCTATCCGTCTGCGCAAAGACACATACGTGGAGAGCCCGTCAGGCTCCCTGGCAGCCTGGTGGGCCCACTAGGACTTGAACCTAGGACCAGCTGATTATGAGTCAGCCGCTCTAACCACCTGAGCTATGGGCCCGATCGGAACGGTTCTCATCTCGACCTGGCACAAATTCTAGGCCGCCCTCGGAACAGAGTCAAATCACGCCTATTTCCGAGGCCTAGAGACTTTCCACAAAACTTCGGAGCTTCTTGCTTCGGCTCGGATGCCGCAATTTCCGCAAGGCTTTGGCTTCAATCTGCCGGATGCGCTCGCGCGTCACCTCGAAATCCTGTCCCACTTCCTCCAGCGTATGGTCGGTGGCTTCCCCGATCCCGAACCGCTTGCGCAAGACTTTCTCCTCGCGCGGCGTCAAGGTCTCCAATGCGCTGTTGATCTGCCGTTGCAAATCGTAGCGAATGGCGGCTTCCAACGGAGACACGGCTTTCTTGTCTTCGATGAAATCGCCGAGGTGGCTGTCCTCTTCCTCACCGATGGGCGTCTCCAGCGAGATCGGCTCGCGCGCGATCTTGAGGATTTTTCGCACCTTGTCCAACGGCAGATCCATGCGCTCGGCAATTTCCTCCGGCAGCGGCTCACGGCCCAGCTTCTGCACAAGATGCCGGGACGTCCGAATGAGTTTATTGATCGTCTCGATCATGTGGACCGGAATCCGGATGGTCCGGGCTTGGTCGGCGATGGCCCGCGTGATCGCCTGCCTGATCCACCAGGTCGCATAGGTGCTGAACTTGTAGCCCCGCTTGTATTCGAACTTGTCGACCGCCTTCATCAAGCCGATGTTGCCTTCCTGAATCAGATCCAGGAACTGCAAGCCGCGATTGGTGTACTTCTTGGCGATGCTGACCACCAAACGCAGATTCGCTTCCACCAGTTCAGCTTTGCCTCGCTTGACCTTCTCCTCCGCGACATCAAGATGTTTGACGGCGTCCTTGATCTCCTCGGCCGGGACCAACGCCTCCTCATCTTCCAATTGGCGGATCTTGGCCTTGGCGCCCTGATAAATCCGCTTAATATCCGTGAGCGTGTCTTCCGAGACGCCTGCTTTCCGCTTCACGGCCAGAAAATCTTGCTTGGTCCGGCACATTTTCCTGAGCAGCTCTGCGCCTGTTTCTC
>JABMDH010000050.1 GCA_015904075.1 Nitrospira sp. | reverse complement strand
TGCCGATCGCCTGCTCGAAGACCTGAAACTGGTTGAATGGCCGGCGAGCACGTTGGAGATGCAGAAGAACTGGATCGGACGTTCCATTGGTGCGGAGGGTGATTTCTTGTTGTCCGGGACCAAGGGAACCATCAGTGTGTTTACGACCAGACCAGACACGCTGTTCGGCGCCACCTATATGGTGCTCGCCCCCGAGCATCCGTTGGTCGATGTCGTCACGACGGGCGGGCAAAAATTCGCCGTCCACGCCTATCGTGAAGCAGCGGCGACCAAGAGCGATCTGCAACGGCAAGAGCTCGACAAGGACAAGACCGGAGTGTTTACCGGCGGCTACGCCGTCAATCCCGTCAACGGTGAACAGCTGCCGATCTGGCTCGCTGACTATGTGCTGATGAGCTATGGCACCGGGGCCATTATGGCGGTTCCGGCGCATGACGAACGGGACTGGGCGTTCGCCCGTCGATATCAGCTGCCGATTCGGGAGGTGATTGCCGGCGGGACTGTCGCCGAGGCAGCCTTTACCGATACAGAGCGCGGCACCGTCATAAACTCGACGACTGCAGACGGCGCATTGTCCATCGATGGGCTGAAGCCATCCGAGGCCATCCCGAAAATGACGGAATGGCTGGTCAAGCAGGGGAAGGGAGCCAGAGCAGTCAATTATAAGCTTCGCGATTGGCTGTTCGCCCGGCAACGGTATTGGGGCGAGCCGTTTCCGATCAACTGGGTGGAGGGAGAGCCATGCCCGATTCCTGAAGAGCAGCTGCCATTGGTTCTGCCGGAGACGAGCAACTTCAAGCCGTCTGGAACGGGGGAAAGTCCGCTGGCGAATTTAGAGGAGTGGCTGGTGACGACTGATGCGACGACAGGCAAACCGGCCCGCCGTGAAACCAATACCATGCCGCAATGGGCCGGGTCTTGCTGGTATTACCTCCGGTTTATTGATCCGAACAACCGGGCACAGCTTGTCGATCCCGCCAAAGAACGCTATTGGATGCCGGTGGATCTTTACATCGGCGGCAGCGAACATGCAGTGTTGCATCTCCTGTACTCCCGTTTCTGGCACAAGGTCCTCTTTGATATCGGCCTGGTGAGTACGCCGGAGCCGTTCAAAAGGTTGGTGCATCAGGGTATCGTGCTCGGCGAAGACAACCAGAAAATGTCCAAGTCGCGGGGCAACGTCGTGAATCCTGACGAGATCATGGACCAGTTCGGCGCAGACGCCGTGCGGCTCTATGAAATGTTCATGGGCCCGCTCGAAGCGATGAAACCCTGGAGCACCAGAGGGGTGGAGGGCATTACGAGATTTCTGGATCGGACGTGGCGGCTGATGGTTGATGACCAGGGACGATTGTCGAATGCGGTCGTGTCCTCGGCGCCGAGCCTCGATCATCGGCAATTGCTGCATCGGACGATCAAGAAGGTGACGGAGGACGTCGACGCGTTGCATTTCAACACAGCCATCTCGCAGATGATGGTCTTTACCAATGAGATGACGAAGGCCGAACAGCGGTCGAGATCGGTGATCGAGCCATTTGTATTGTTGCTGGCTCCGTTTGCTCCGCACCTGGCTGAGGAGCTTTGGGCTATTCTTGGAGGGAAGCCGAGCGTGTCGCAGCAACCCTGGCCCATCTTCGATCCGGCTCTGACCGTGAGCGACCGGCTGACGATTCCGATCCAGATCAACGGCAAGCTGCGAGCAAAGCTCGAAGTCGGCGCCGAATCGACACGAGACCAAATCGAGGCCAGTGCCAGGGAGGAAGCGGCTGAATGGCTTCAAGGCAAAGAGCCGAAGAAGATCATTTATGTTGAGAAGAAGCTGATCAATTTCGTCATCTAAGGAAGTGCCGAGTGCCGAGTGCTGAGATTCATAAGAGTGAGAGGACGACCCAAGGTAGAAAGCGGCCGGGGCTTTCCATGCTCAGCGCGCTCGCCTCAGTGCTGGTCATATCCGGGCTGGCCGGTTGCGGCTATCAGTTTCGTGTGGAGGGGGCTGGTCCAACTATCGGCGGCGCCAATCCATCCGCTTCGCAGGAGCCGACGCCGCGCCTGGTGATTCAGTCGCTGGTGAATAAGAGCTTCGAACCGAATCTGGAAACACGCTACACCAACTACTTGCGTCATGAGTTTTCATCCGGCAGCGGAACGGAGGTCGTGCCGGACTCCGAGGCGGCCCCTAATTGATAAAAATCGGCAATGAGTGGTTCGGACTTGGGGGTATCGATTTTGTTGATGGCCATGAACACCGGTTTGGTCACCCCACGCAACAGCCGTACCACTTCATGATCAGAGGGGGTCAAACCCGAACGACCGTCGAGCAAGAAAATCAGGATATCGGCTTCGGCGATGGCAATCTCGGACTGCCGGCGAATCAATGTCAACATGCCGTCCGAGGCCGAGAGGTCAAGCCCTCCGGTATCGACCAGACGAAACATTCGTTGCCGATAGGTCGCATCTGCATAATTACGATCGCGTGTCACGCCGGGAACGTCATCGACGATGGCCGTCTTGACGCCGAGGATCTTGTTGAACAGTGTCGACTTCCCTACATTCGGCCGGCCGATAATGGCCACGAGGGGAGGTGAGGGGTGGGGAGTGAGGGGTGAGGCCTCAGTGGCGGGAGGTGCCGGGGGAGATGTCGGGGGCGAGGGTTTGGAAGATTGTCGGCGTGTCATTGGTCAACCGTCATGCATGCGATAGAAAAAATCGTTCCTGCTCCAAGTTCGGTATGATGACAGGAACCCAAGCCCACAAACAAGCGGTGTCTCATGGTACACTCAGAAAATTCTTTCATGCCTCGCGAGTAACCAATGGCGATTGGCGGATTTTCGTGGAATCAGATCGATGACGTGCTCCTCGATATGGACGGCACGTTGCTGGACCGGCATTTCGACAATTTCTTTTTTGAGGAGGAATTGCCGCGTCGGTATGCGATCCTCCAGGGTCTGCCGTTTGACGAATCGCGCAGCCGCTTGATGGCGATGTACCGGTCGATGGAAGGCGAGTTGGCATGGACCGATCTTCACTACTGGAGTGAGCGGGTGGGTATCGATGTGGTGGCCATGCACAAGGAGTTGGATCACATGATCGGGTTTTTGCCGGGCGCGGAGGAGTTCTTGCAGTACCTTCAGCGCCTGGGGAAGCGCGTCACCATCATCACGAATGCGCATGAGTCGGGCCTGTCGGTCAAAACCGCCAAGACCGGGCTCGATCAGTACGTGGATCGCATTGTGGACGCGTTCGAGATCGGCTATCTTAAGATGCGGCCCGAGTATTGGCCGAAGTGTCAACGTCTGCTGGGGTTCGATCCGGCGCGATCACTGTTTATGGATGATGACGAGGGGTGTTTGATGGCCGCGAAGCGATTCGGCGTGGCGCATCTCATTCACAGTGCCAAGTCGAGTTCCCGGCTTCCGCCAGCGCCGCTTGCGCAATTTTTCTCGGTTGCTGGATTCCGTCCGCTTCTCGATGGGTATTTCGTTACCGGACCAGAATAGAAGCGTGAAGAGTTCTGATTTAGATCCGGTGATCTTTCGAACTGATTCCAGCAAAAGGTTGATTCTACGGCCTGCGAGAGGTTAGCTTGGTATCCGTGATCATTCAGTTCAGATAGTATAGGATAGTACCCGGGTAGGTGGAAGCGAGGGGCTGGTATCGTACGGTCGAGCGAATACTCATTCTGAAAGGGCTGAGGGCAACGTATGAGAAGCGTCAAGAGTTCCAGTGTGAAAAACCTGCTGTTTTGGTTGATCGTGGGCCTGTTCCTCGTGCTGCTGTTCAATCTTTTCAGTGCGCCGCCCCCGTCTCAGGAGGAAACGATCGTATTCAGTGAGTTCATGACGAAGCTCGATAAGGGCGATTTGGAAAAGGTCGTGATCCAAGGCCACCATATCAGTGGACAGTTGAAGGATAAAACCCGGATCCGCACCTATTCGCCTGATGACCCTGCGATGGTCAAAGAACTGCGAGAGAAGAATGTCCAGATTGAGGTGAAGCCCCCGGATGAGAGCCCCTGGTATGTCACATTGCTCGTGACGTTGGGGCCATTTGTCCTCTTTCTTGGCATTTGGATTTTCTTCATGCGCCGGATGCAGGGCGGAGGCAATAGTGCCTTGTCATTTGGGAAAAGCCGAGCGCGGATGCTGACGGAAGATCGCAAAAAGGTCACATTTGCCGATGTGGCCGGTGTTGAAGAAGCGAAAGAAGAAGTCCTGGAGGTCGTGGAGTTCCTGAAAGATCCTGGGAAGTTCAGGAAGCTTGGAGGCAGGATCCCCAAGGGAGTCTTGGTGGTGGGCCCTCCGGGTACGGGTAAAACATTGTTAGCAAAAGCGGTGGCCGGCGAAGCGGGAGTGCCATTTTTCAGCATCAGCGGGTCTGATTTCGTCGAGATGTTTGTAGGCGTCGGGGCATCGCGTGTGCGGGATTTGTTCGAACAGGGGAAAAAGCATGCCCCCTGCATCATCTTTATCGATGAAATCGATGCCGTCGGCCGGCTTCGCGGTGCAGGACTCGGAGGCGGCCATGATGAACGGGAGCAGACTCTCAATCAGTTGCTCGTCGAAATGGATGGGTTTGAGACGACCGAGGGAGTCATTCTCGTTGCGGCAACCAATCGCCCTGATGTTCTTGATCCGGCCTTATTGCGTCCCGGCCGGTTTGATCGCCAAGTGGTGGTGGATCGCCCTGATGTCCGTGGACGAACTGAGATTCTCAAGGTCCATACGAAGCGCGTGCCGGTTGGGGACAATGTGAAACTGGAACAGATCGCGCGAGGCACCCCTGGATTTGCGGGCGCCGACTTGGAAAACTTGGTGAATGAAGCCGCATTGTGGGCGGCGCGCCAGAACAAGAAGCAGGTAGAGATGTCAGATTTCGAGATGGCGAAGGACAAGATTCTGATGGGCGCCGAACGGAAGAGCATGATACTCACCGATGAGGAAAAACGGGTGACGGCCTATCACGAAGCGGGCCATGCGTTGATGGCGAAACTGCTGCCGGGCACAGACCCTGTGCATAAAGTGACGATTATTCCTCGGGGACGGGCGCTGGGCGTCACGATGCAGCTGCCGACCGAGGATCGGCACAGTTACTCCAAGGAGTATTTGTCCGATCGGTTGGCTGTGCTCATGGGTGGGCGAGTTGCTGAGGAACTTGTGTTCGAGCATGTCACCACCGGCGCCGGTAATGATCTGGAGCGTGCCACGGATCTAGCGCGGAAGATGGTGTGTGAGTGGGGCATGAGCGAGAAATTGGGGCCGCTGACCTTCGGACAGCAGGGGAGCCCTGTTTTCTTGGGTCGTGACGTGTCGGCCAGGCGGGATGTCAGCGATCAGATGGCGCAGGAGATCGATTCAGAGATCAAGCGCGTCGTGATGGAGAATTACGAACGGACCAAGCGCGCATTATCGGAGCACATGGCTGGCTTGAAAGCACTGGCTGAGGCGCTGATAGAGAAAGAAGTCCTGGATGGGTTGGATGTCGACCAGATTCTGACGCAGTCGTCCGCACAGCCTGCCGGCTAACATGCGGGAAAAGATGTCGCTCGTCCCCGATACATGACGCCTGCGACTCTGGGGGTGCCTGGAAGCAGGAAACGATCCAGATGAGCGATCCTCAGACCGGCTTGGATGATAAGCTGGTCGATTGGCCGGTTGAGGTGACAGCCACAGCCGATCACATTCTGAATGGGATTCAGCCGATCCTGCCAGGCAGCGAGGGGTCGATCGTCGCTCCGGCCATGTTCAAGAAACAGCAACGTGCCTTCCGGCTTGAGGACGCGTGCGACCTCCCGTAAGGCCTGTACCGGGTCAGGAATCGTACAGAGTGTCCAGGTGCTGACGACCCTATCGAACTGCTGATTGGCATAGGGCAGGGCCTCGGCCGTGACCTGCGTGGTTCGGACAGGAAAAGCGACCATCGCAATTCGCTTACGGACTCTGTCGGGCAGAAGATCAGCGGGATCTACGACGGAGAGGGTTGAGACACTCGCAGGATAGTGAGCCAGATTGAGCCCGGTTCCGAATCCGATTTCCAAGACCTCCCCGCGTGTATCTTGCAGCAGATCAGCCCGCAGCCGCTGAAAAGCCTGGCGACTCATCACCCAATCCATCAGCCGAGGGAAAATATGCCGACTGTAGAGCCTCATCGTTGCGTGCAGTATAGCAAAGAGCATCTCAGGCATGGTCTGCAAATCTTGTTGCGCCCGAGAGGTCTATGTTAGATTCGCACGTTCGCTGAATGCCCTCCGCGCATGATCCATGAGCAAGACCTACGATCACCACGCCGTTGAATCGAAGTGGCAGGCCTACTGGGAAGAGCATCGCCCATTTCGGGCGATGGACGACTCATCCAAGCCCAAATTCTATTGTCTCGACATGTTTCCCTATCCGTCCGGATCCGGACTCCATGTCGGCCATCTCGAAGGCTATACGGCGACGGACATCGTATCCCGCTACAAGCGGATGCGCGGATTCAACGTACTGCATCCGATGGGCTGGGATGCGTTCGGCCTGCCGGCTGAACAGTATGCGGTGAAGACGGGTATTCACCCTGCCATCACGACCGCCCAGAATATCGCGACATTTAAACGTCAAATGAAACGGGTGGGACTGTCCTACGACTGGGATCGGGAACTCAGCACCACCGACCCCGACTACTATCGCTGGACACAATGGATTTTCTTGAAACTGTTCGAGCGGGGGTTGGCCTATGTCGCTGAAGTGCCGGTCAATTGGTGCCCCGCGCTCGGCACAGTGCTGGCTAACGAAGAAATCGTCGACGGCAAGAGCGAGGTCGGTGGGTTTGATGTCGTCCGTAAACCGATGCGGCAATGGGTGCTCAAGATTACCGCGTATGCCGATCGTCTGCTTGAAGATCTGAAGCTGGTTGAATGGCCGGCGAGCACGTTGGAGATGCAGAAGAATTGGATCGGGCGTTCCATCGGCGCAGAAGTAGAGTTCACACTGTCTGGGACCAAGGGAATCATCCGCGTGTTTACGACCAGGCCCGATACACTGTTCGGTGCCACCTACATGGTGCTCGCCCCAGAGCATCCGTTGGTCGATGTCGTCACGACGGGCGAGAAGAAATCCGCCGTCCACGCCTATCGTGAAGCAGCGGCGACCAAGAGCGATCTGCAACGGCAAGAGCTCGATAAGGATAAGACCGGAGTGTTTACCGGCGGCTACGCCGTCAATCCCGTCAACGGTGAGCAATTACCGATTTGGATCGCCGATTATGTGCTGATGAGCTATGGCACCGGAGCCATTATGGCGGTTCCGGCGCATGACGAGCGGGACTGGGCGTTTGCCCGTCGATATCAGCTGCCGATTCGGGAGGTGATTGCCGGCGGGACTGTCGCCGACGCGGCCTTTACCGATACAGAGCGCGGCACCGTCGTAAACTCGAGGACTACAGACGGTGCACTATCCATCGATGGGCTGAAGCCATCCGAGGCCATCCCGAAAATGACAGATTGGCTGACCAAGCAGGGGAAGGGAGCCAGAGCGGTCAATTATAAGCTTCGTGATTGGCTGTTCGCCCGGCAACGGTATTGGGGCGAGCCGTTTCCGATCAATTGGGTAGAGGGAGAGCCAGGCCCGATTCCTGAAGAGCAGCTGCCGTTGATCCTGCCGGAGACGAGCAACTTTAAGCCGTCCGGAACGGGGGAAAGTCCGCTGGCGAATTTGGAGGAGTGGCTGGTGACAGCCGATGCGGCGACAGGCAAGCCGGCCCGCCGTGAAACCAATACCATGCCGCAATGGGCCGGGTCCTGCTGGTATTACCTCCGGTTTATCGATCCGAACAACCGGACACAGCTTGTTGATCCCGCTAAAGAACGCTATTGGATGCCGGTGGATCTGTACATCGGCGGCAGTGAACATGCGGTGTTGCATCTTTTGTATTCCCGTTTCTGGCACAAGGTCCTCTTTGATATCGGCCTGGTGAGCACGCCGGAGCCGTTCAAGAAGCTGGTCCATCAGGGGATCGTGCTCGGCGAAGACAACCAGAAAATGTCCAAGTCGCGCGGCAACGTCGTGAATCCGGACGAGATCATGGACCAGTTCGGCGCAGACGCCGTGCGGCTCTATGAAATGTTCATGGGCCCGCTGGAAGCGATGAAGCCCTGGAGTACCAGAGGGGTGGAGGGCATTACGAGATTTCTGGATCGGACGTGGCGGCTGATGGTCGATGACCAGGGACGATTGTCGAGTGCGGTCGTGTCCTCGGCGCCGAGCCTCGAGCATCGGCAATTGCTGCATCGGACGATCAAAAAGGTGACGGAGGATGTCGACGCGTTGCATTTCAATACGGCCATCTCGCAGATGATGGTCTTTACCAATGAGATGACGAAGGCCGAACAACGGTCCAGATCCGTGATCGAGCCGTTCGTGCTGCTGCTGGCGCCGTTTGCTCCGCACCTGGCCGAAGAGCTCTGGGCGATTCTTGGGGGGAAGCCGAGTGTGTCGCAGCAACCCTGGCCCATCTTCGATCCGGCCCTGACCGTGAGCGACCGGCTGACAATTCCGATCCAGGTCAACGGCAAGTTGAGGGCAAAACTTGAAGTCGGCGCCGAAGCGACACGAGACCAGATCGAAGCCATGGCCAGGGAGGAAGCAGCTGAATGGCTTCAAGGCAAAGAGCCGAAGAAGATCATCTATGTTGAAAAGAAGCTGGTTAATTTCGTCATATGAATAGGCGCGAGGGGCGCGAAAAGCGAGACAGCAAAGAAGGGCGTATCGACCGCGGCCGGTGGTGGGTATGTCGTACAAGTCTCGCCGCTCTGGCCTGTCTCGCACCGGCGTTGCTGGCCGGTTGCGGCTATCAGTTTCGCGTGGAGGGGGCTGGTCCGACGATCGGCGGCGCCAATCCATCCGCTTCGCAGGGGCCGACGCCACGCCTGGTGATTCAGTCGCTGGTGAATAAGAGCTTCGAACCGAATCTGGAAACGCGCTATACCAACTATTTGCGTCATGAGTTTTCATCCGGTAGCGGAACGGAGGTTGTGCCGGACTCCGAGGCGGCTGATCTCGTTTTGACCGGAGAAATTCTATCGGTGAGCCTGCCGACGCTGAGTTTCAGCCAGACCACCACGTTGGAAAGCAGAACGGAAGTGGTGGTGATGGTCAAGGTCGAAGAAACCAGAACGAAAAAGGTCGTGTGGTCGCAGATGGCCAAAGGCTCATCCGAGTTCTACGTTACCCCCGATCTCCAGTTCAATCGATCCCTGCAGAATCGCGCGATGGAGCAGGCGGGCCGCTTCGTAGCCGCAGATTTGGCGGCGCGGTTTCTCTTGCACGTCGAATCGGGCGGGCTCACCAGACGGGTGGCTTCTCCGGCGCCGGCTACCCCATAATTGTATTGAGCGATCGTCATGGCTATCACGCTGAACCCCTATCAACTTGAACCCACATTGAAAGAGAAGCCCCCGGGGCCGCTGTACCTCGTTGTGGGAGAGGAAGATCTGCTCAGGGATCATGCGCTGGTTGTCTTCAAGACCCTGGTGCTTGGTGAGGGCGGCGAGTTCAAC
>JABMDH010000005.1:24740-28364 GCA_015904075.1 Nitrospira sp. | reverse complement strand
TGTAGCATACCTGGGAAGGGATGTCAGCGGAGAGGGGGAGGGGTGGGAGAGGTTAGCCTGGTCATCCTCTTGCGTGCTGAGACCGTGGGGTTAGATGATGGGGTGCGTCTTATCATCGCAACATTGAAGAGACTCTGCTGTTCGTGAGACTCTGTGAGTCTATCCTGTTCATGAGATACCCATGCGGATAACCGATCAGAGACGTCCTCCTATGAACATCTGGCTTACGCTGGCGTTATTGGGCGGGCTGCTTGGCGGCTGTGCAGGGATGGGATCGAAGGGGGATTTGCCCACGGTGGCCTCGGTCGATCTGGCCCGTTATGCCGGGACCTGGTACGAGATCGCGCGGTTGCCGATGTGGTTCCAGCGCCATTGCGTAGATTCGAAAGCGGTCTACACGGTGCGATTGGATGGGCAGGTTGGGGTGCATAATGAATGTATGACCGATGACGACGGGCTCGCTTCGGCTGATGGCGTGGCCACGGTGGTCGATACGAAGACAAACGCACGGCTCACGGTCGTCTTCGACAACTGGTTTGCGCGCTTGTTTGGATCGTCCCGTGAGGGGAACTATTGGATTCTGGATCTCGACCCTGAGTATCGCACGGTATTGGTGGGCACGCCGGATCGCCGATATCTGTGGATTCTGGCCCGTGCGCCGCAGATCGATGATGCGACCTATCTGAAGCTCGTGCAGCTGGCGCGAGGGCTCGGTTATCCCGTCGAGCAGCTCATCCGCGATCGGCGTCCCTGATCACATCGTTCGAATGCCGTGGTAGAGGGTCCGCCTACTGTCCACCTCTTGTTTTCCACGCCCCATTCCCTTTAATCTCACCTGTTCTGGCAATATCGTTCGGTCGTAGGGAGTGTCGTTCGCGATGTTACAGGCAGTGGCATTGAGTTGCATGCGCGGGGAGCGCCGGTTGTTCTCCGATGTGAATGTCACGGTAGAGCCTGGCACGTTGCTGACCGTGGTGGGGGAGAACGGGAGCGGGAAGACCAGTTTCCTCCGCATCCTGACCAGCCTCTTGTCGCCTGAAGCGGGAGCGGTCCTCTGGCAGGGGCAGGATATTCGTCAGCTAAAGGAACAGTATTACGCGCAACTTACCTATATCGGACATCTGAACGGCGTGAAGGATGATCTGACGCCGGTTGAAAACCTTGTGGCCTCGGCCGGCTTGACAGGCGATCACCATTCAAGTCCATTGGTGCAGGAAGCCTTGGAATCTGTCGGGCTCAAGCGAATGGTGCACCGGCTTCCGACGAAGGTGTTGTCGCAGGGGCAACGGCGCCGTGTGGCGTTGGCTCGTCTGTGGCTCTCCACCCATCCGTTATGGTTGTTGGATGAACCGTTCACCTCGTTGGATGCGGCGTCGACCGCCCTGGTGACCGAGCGGCTGCAGACGCATTTACGGGGCGGGGGGCTGGCGGTGGTTGTGACTCACCAGGAGGTGGCGTTGCCGTCTGATGTGATTCAGCGTCTGAGGCTGAACGGATGACTCGGCTCGGCATGTGGGATGCGCTGTGCGGGGTGGTGCGGCGGGATTTGCTCCTGGCCATGCGACGCCGGTCGGATGCGGCGATGCCTGTCTTTTTTCTGGTCATCGTCGCCAGCCTGTTTCCGTTGGGTGTCGGCCCGGAGCCTGCGGTGCGGCGGACGATCGGTCCCGGTGTGCTGTGGGTCGCGGCTCTGCTGGCCTGCCTCTTGTCGTTGGGGCGCGTGTTTACCGCCGATTATCTCGACGGTGTGCTGGAGCAGATGGTGCTGATCAATATGCCGGCGTCATGCTGCTCCGCACCTCGATCGACGATCTGCGCCGCGCCGATCGGGCCAGCGGGGTGTTTGCGTTGGTCGGCGTCGTCAACGTGCCCATTATCTATTTTTCCGTGAAGTGGTGGAACACGTTGCACCAAGGCGCGTCGGTCAGTATGACGGGGGGATCGAAAATGGCGGCGACGATGCTAACGGCGATGTTGATCATGACGTTCGGGTTTTGGATGTACAGCATTGCCGTGATTCTGTCCCGCTCGCGCTGCGTGATTCTCGAACGGGAGCAGCTCCTTTCCTGGAACAAGTCGGCTTCGATTCCGGAACCTGCGGAGGTGCGCTGATGTATTGGGGGAGTGTAGGCGAGTTTTTGGCGATGGGGGGATACGGCCTGTATGTCTGGACGTCCTACATCGTCACGGCGCTGTGTTTGGTGTGGGAAATCCTTGCCCTGTGGCGCCGCCGCGCCGCCGCGGCCGCAGAAAATCGCGGCATGCTATAGGAGTATCAGATGACATCTCGACAGAAACGGTTTGGGTTCATCGGCTTGGGATTGGTTGTGTTGGGCGTGGCCACGGCGCTCATTCTGAACGCGTTCCAGAGCAATCTTGTGTTCTTTTTCACACCGACACAAGTGTCGAGCGGCGAGGTCCCCAAGGGCCGAAGCTTCCGGATCGGAGGGATGGTCGAAGACCGCAGTCTCACCCGTGAGGGCGACGGCCTTACCGTTCACTTCGTGGTGACAGACACGGCGAAACGCGTGCCGGTCACATATAAAGGGATTCTCCCGGATCTGTTCAAGGAAGGCAAAGGCGTCGTCGCGCAGGGACAGCTGGTGGCCGATGGCACGTTTGTCGCCAGCGAGGTGCTGGCGAAGCACGATGAAAACTACATGCCGCCGGAAGCGGCTGAGGCGATGGCCAAGGCCAAAGCGGCAGGGGCACAGGCCCAGAGAAGCACTACGCTAGTCGTTCAACCATAGTAGGACACCACCACAATGATTCCTGAAATCGGTCATTTTGCTTTGATTCTTGCTCTCTGCGTGGCCATAGTCCAGGGCAGCCTGCCGATCTATGGCGCGGCGGTCGGTAACTCCGCGCTGATGGCGATTGCGAAACCGGCGGCCCGCTCCCAATTTCTGCTGGTGCTGGCGGCGTTCGGCTGCCTCGCCTATGCCTTCGCCACCAAAGATTTTTCCGTGTTGTACGTCGCATCGACCTCGAATTCACAGCTGCCGCTGCATTATCGCCTGGCTGCCATCTGGGGCGCGCATGAAGGGTCGCTCCTCTTATGGACACTCATTCTGACGATGTGGATGTTTGCCGTCACTCTGTTCTCCTCCCATTTGCCGGCCACGATGCGGTCGCGCATTCTTGGAGTGATGGGCCTCGTCAGCGTGGGCTTTCTCTTGTTTATGCTGACGGTGTCCAATCCGTTCGAGCGGCTGATTCCGGCCGCGCCGGACGGGCGTGATTTGAATCCGCTGTTGCAAGATCCCGGTATGGTGATCCATCCGCCGATGCTCTACATGGGCTATGTCGGATTCTCTGTGGCCTTTGCTTTTGCCATTGCGGCGCTCTTGGGTGGCAATCTCGATGCCGCCTGGGCCCGCTGGTCGCGCCCGTGGACCACGGTGGCCTGGTGTTTTCTCACGGTCGGCATTGCGATGGGAAGCGGCTGGGCCTACTACGAACTGGGGTGGGGCGGGTGGTGGTTCTGGGATCCGGTTGAAAACGCCTCGTTCATGCCCTGGTTAGCCGGGACCGCATTGATCCACTCGCTGGCCGTGACGGATAAGCGGGGCGGATTTAAGGTCTGGACGGTTCTACTCGCTATTACGGCATTTTCATTGAGCT
>JABMDH010000005.1:17962-24640 GCA_015904075.1 Nitrospira sp. | reverse complement strand
CTTGCTGGGGACGTTTCTGGTGCGCTCCGGCGTGTTGACATCGGTCCATGCGTTTGCCACAGATCCGAAACGAGGACTCTTCATCCTTGCCTTCCTGGCGATCGTCATCGGAGGATCGTTGGTCTTGTATGCCTGGCGCGCGCCGCGCGTCGGATTGGGCGGCGGGTTCTCCATGTTGTCGCGCGAGGGAATGTTGTTGGCCAACAATGTGTTGCTGGTTGCGGCCATGGGGTCGGTATTGTTGGGCACGTTATATCCTTTGTTTCTGGACGCGCTGGATCTCGGCAAAATCTCCGTGGGGCCTCCCTATTTTGACTCGGTGTTCATGCCGCTGATGACGCCGGCTCTTTTTCTGATGGGGATCGGTCCTCTCGCGCAGTGGAAGCAGGCGGCGTTGCCGGATTTGACGAAGCGATTGCGTTGGGCGTTCGGTGTCAGCATTGTGACGGCGGTGGCCTTGCCGTTTGTGCTGGGCACCTGGACGCCGCTGCTCAGCCTGGGTCTTCTCTTGGCGGTGTGGATCGTGACGACGTCCGCAATCGGTTTGCGCGAACGCTTGACGCATACGGCCAACAGCAGCCTGGCGGGACGTCTGGCTGCGGTGCCCCGATCCTATTGGGGCATGCTTGTGGCACACTGTGGGATCGCTGTGTTCGTCGTCGGTGTGACGATGGTCAAGGGCTTTGAAACGGAGCAAGACGTCCGGATGAATGTGGGCGAGACGGCCACAATCGGCGGCTATACGTTCCGGTTCGACGGCGCGCAGGATGTTGTGGGTCCGAACTATACGGCGGCGCGGGGGACGTTTCGTGTGAGTTATGGTGGGAGCGAGACTGCCGTGATGTATCCGGAAAAGCGGCGCTATCCCGTGCAGAATCAAATCATGACCGAAGCGGCCATCGATCCCGGGTTATTGCGCGATCTCTATGTGTCGCTGGGTGAGCCGCTGGACGACGGCGCCTGGAGCGTTCGGCTCTATCATAAGCCATTTATCGATTGGATCTGGGGCGGCTGTTTAATCATGGCGTTGGGCGGCGTGCTGGCCATCAGCGACAAGCGGTATCGGATTGCCTGGCGGCGAGACGCACAAGCCGCTCCGGCGCCGGCCAAGGCAGCGCGACGGAAGGTGGCATGAATCGGTTTATCATCCCGTTTACGCTTTTTCTCGTCGTGGTCGGTTTCCTTGCCGTAGGGCTGAGGCTCAACCCTCGCGAGATCCCGTCCCCCTTGGTCGGGAAGGCGGCACCGGTGTTTTCGCTTCCGCAGTTGCACGAAGAAGGAAAAACCTTTTCGCCACGTGAGATGGCGGGACAAGTCTGGCTGCTGAATTTTTGGGCCTCCTGGTGTGGTGGCTGTAAGACGGAGCATCCGGTCCTCATGCAGCTGGCGAAGTCCGGCGCGGTTCCTATCTACGGTATGGACTATAAGGATAAACGGGACGAGGCGCTGACCTGGCTGACGCAGTGGGGAAATCCCTATCCGATTGTCGGGGTGGATGAGGTGGGCCGCGTCGGCATCGACTACGGTGTCTATGGCGTGCCGGAAACCTATGTCATCGATAAGCAGGGCGTCATCCGATACAAACAGATTGGGCCGCTGAATGAAGATGTGCTGGCCAACAAGATTCTTCCGTTGGTGAAGGAGCTGCAAGCGCAATGAACTGGCTCGTGTTGATGTTGTTGCTGATGCCGGGACTCGCCTGGGCTGGAGAGGCCAAGCCGCTGATGGAAGATCCTGTGGCTGAGGCGAGGTTGAAACACCTGGCTGTCGAGCTCCGGTGTCTGGTCTGTCAGAATCAAACATTGGCGGACTCGAATGCGCCGCTTGCGGAAGATCTGCGGCGGGAAGTGCGTGAGATGATCGCCAAGAATATGAGTGACAAGGAGATCATCGACTTTCTCGTGTCGCGGTACGGCGATTTCGTCTTGTACCGGCCCCCCTTGAAGGCGACGACAACGCTCTTGTGGGTCGGTCCCTTCGTGTTGATGGTTGGAGGTGCGATCGCGCTCGTGACGGCCATGAAGCGCCGGGGGCGGAAACTTCAGGAATCGGCCGTGACTGAGGAAGAGCATCGGCGAGTGGAGCAACTGTTGTCACAAGGAGAAAAACGGGCATGACGCTCACATTTTGGTTGATTATCTCGGCCATGACCCTTCTCGTATTGAGCTTTTTGCTGCCGCCGTTGTTGCGGCGGACTGCCGGTGCAACCGAAGAGCAGGAGAAAACATTGCCTGTCTATCGGCAGCAATTCTCGGAATTGGAGCAGGATCTGGCGAACGGGTTGCTCACCGATGAACAGTATCGAATCAGCCGGTCTGAACTGGAGCGCCGTCTGTTGGAAGAGACCGGTGGAATGGAGACGGGGCCCACTGCGGCTCCCAGCCTGATGAGCAACCGGTCGATGGCGCTCGTGCTGGTCCTGCTGATTCCGTCAGTCAGCGGCGTCCTCTACTGGACGCTGGGCGATCCGTTGGCGATGACGCATTCAGAGGTGGCGCCGATGGCGGCTCAGGGCGGTGCCGGCGACGAGCGCCAAATGATGGAGGGGCTCAATACGCTGATGGAACGGCTTAAGAAGAAGCTGGAGCAGAATCCCAATGATGCGACAGGCTGGGCCATGCTGGCGCGCTCCTACATGGCCATGGAACGGTATGCCGATGCCGTCCCAGCTTTCGATAAGGCGTTCAAACTGTTGGTTGTGCTGGGCGTGGCGACAGCGCTGATCTTGAATGCATTTCAGAGCAATCTCGTCTTCTTTTTCACGCCCACCATGGTGGCGAACGGCGAGGGGCCTAAAGGCAAAAGCTTCCGGATCGGGGGGATGGTTGAAGACCGCAGTCTCACCCGTGAGGGCGACGGCCTCACCGTTCATTTCATAGTGACGGATACGGCCAAACGAGTGCCGGTCACCTACAAAGGAATTCTCCCGGATCTATTCAAGGAAGGCAAAGGCGTCGTCGCGCAGGGACAGTTGGTGGCCGACGGCACGTTTGTCGCCAGCGAGGTGCTGGCGAAGCACGATGAAAACTATATGCCGCCGGAAGCGGCTGAGGCGATGGCCAAGGCCAAAGCAGCGGGGGCACAGGCACAGAGCAGCAGCACGCTGGTCGTTCAACCATAGTAGGACACCACCATAATGATTCCAGAAATCGGTCATTTTGCTTTGATTCTCGCGCTCTGCGTGGCCATGGTCCAGGGTAGCCTGCCGATCTATGGTGCTGCCGTCGGTAACGCCGGCCTGATGTCTCTGGCGAAACCAGCCGCCCGCCTCCAGTTTCTGCTGGTGCTGACGGCGTTCGGCTGCCTCGCCTACGCTTTCGCGGAGAAAGATTTTTCCGTGCTGTATGTCGCATCGACCTCGAACTCGCAGCTGCCGCTCCATTACCGTCTGGCCGCCATCTGGGGAGCGCATGAAGGATCACTGCTCTTGTGGACCTTCATCCTGACCCTGTGGATGTTTGCGGTGACACTCTTTTCTGCTCATCTCCCGGAAGCCACCAGGTCTCGGATTCTCGGCGTCATGGGTCTGGTGAGCGTGGGATTCCTCTTGTTTATGTTGACGGTGTCTAATCCGTTTGAACGGTTGATTCCTGCGGCTCCCGACGGGCGTGATCTCAATCCTCTCCTGCAGGATCCCGGCATGGTGATCCATCCGCCGATGCTCTATATGGGCTATGTCGGTTTCTCGGTCGCCTTCGCGTTTGCCATTGCTGCCTTGTTAGGGGGGAACCTTGATGCGGCCTGGGCCCGTTGGTCTCGGCCATGGACCACGGTCGCCTGGTGTTTTCTCACGGTCGGTATCGCGATGGGAAGCGGCTGGGCCTACTATGAACTCGGATGGGGCGGCTGGTGGTTTTGGGACCCCGTTGAGAATGCCTCATTCATGCCGTGGTTAGCCGGAACTGCGTTGGTGCATTCATTGGCCGTGACCGACAAGCGGGGCGGGTTCAAGGTGTGGACGGTCTTGCTCGCCATCATGGCATTTTCATTGAGCCTCCTCGGGACCTTTCTCGTCCGTTCCGGTGTGCTCACGTCGGTGCATGCCTTTGCCACTGATCCGAAGCGAGGTCTCTTCATCCTGGCTTTTTTGGCGATCGTCATCGGAGGGTCGTTGGCCCTGTACGCCTGGCGCGCTCCAAAAGTCGGGTTGGGCGGCAGCTTCGCGATGTTGTCGAGAGAAGGCATGCTGTTAGCCAACAACGTGTTGCCGCGATTGGCTCGGTGCTGTTTGGCACGCTCTACCCTTTGTTTTTAGACGCGCTGGACCTTGGGAAAATTTCTGTCGGACCTCCCTATTTTGATTCCGTCTTTGTTCCCTTGATGGTTCCAGCACTCTTTTTAATGGGAATCGGTCCGCTGGCTCAATGGAAGAAGGCGAATCTCCCTGATCTTGCGAAGCGGTTGAAGTGGGCCTTCGGGGTGAGTGTTGTGTCCGCGCTCACGTTACCGATTGTCCTGGGGAACTGGACGCCGCTGCTGAGTCTCGGCCTGCTCCTGGCCATTTGGATTGTGACGACCTCAGTGGTGTCCTTGCGTGAGCGATTGACGCATGTCACGGGGAATAGCCTCATGGAGCGCTTGGCGTCGGTGCCCAGATCATACTGGGGGATGCTCGTGGCGCACTGTGGGATTGCGGTCTTTATCGTCGGTGTGACGATGGTGAAAGGCTTCGAATCCGAGAAGGATGTGCGGATGAATGTGGGTGAGACGGCAAGTATCGGCGACTATACATTCCGATTCGACGGAACGCAGGATGTGATGGGGCCGAACTATACAGCGGACCGTGGGACGTTCTCGATCAGTCGGGACGGTCGTGAAACCACGGTCTTGTATCCTGAAAAGCGACGCTATCCCGTTCAGAATCAAGTTATGACCGAAGCGGCCATTGATCCCGGGTTGTTGCGCGATCTCTATGTGTCGCTGGGGGAGCCGCTCGACGACGGGGCTTGGAGTGTGCGGCTCTATCATAAGCCGTTCATCGATTGGATCTGGGGTGGATGTTTTATCATGGCGTTGGGCGGCGCACTGGCTATCAGTGATCGCCGGTATCGAATTGCATGGCGCAAGCAAGAACCAGCTGTGCCTGCACCGGCGCGAGCGCCTAGGCGAAAAGTGGCATGAATCGGTTCCTGTTGCCACTATCCATTTTTGTCGTCGTGGTTGGATTTCTTGCGGTGGGGCTTAAGCTCAACCCGCGGGAAATTCCGTCTCCCCTCGTGGGGAAGGCTGCACCCGACTTTTCTCAGCCCCAGCTCTATGATCGCGAGAAAGTGTTTTCTCCGGCAGACCTGAAGGGGAAAGTGTGGCTGCTCAATTTTTGGGCTTCGTGGTGCAACGGTTGTAAGACCGAGCATCCGGTGCTGATGGAGCTGGCCAAGTCCGGTGAAGTGCCGATCTATGGCATGGATTATAAGGATCAGCCGGACGAAGCCATGACCTGGCTGAGGCAATGGGGGAATCCCTACTCGATTATCGGGACGGACGATGCCGGACGAGTCGGCATCAATTTCGGAGTCTACGGAGTTCCCGAAACGTACGTCATCGATAAGCAGGGCGTGATCCGGTATAAGCAGATCGGGCCGTTGAATCCTGACACGGTCGCTCAGAAAATTATTCCGCTTGTGAAGCAGCTTGAATCACAATGAAATGGATCATACTCATCGTATTGTGTGTGTCCGGACCGGCTTGGGCCGGGGAAGCCAGGCCATTGGCCGATGATCCTGCCGCCGAGGCGCGACTCAAGCACCTCGCCGTCGAGCTGCGATGCCTGGTCTGTCAGAATCAAACCCTGGCTGATTCCAACGCTCCGCTGGCGGAGGATCTCCGTCGAGAAGTTCGGGAGATGATCGCCAAGAATATGAGCGACAAAGAGATCATTGAGTTTCTTGTGTCGCGATACGGAGACTTTGTGCTGTATCGGCCGCCGTTAAAAGCCACGACCACGCTGCTGTGGGTGGGGCCGTTTGTCTTATTGACGATCGGAGCCACGGTGCTGGTCATTACGTTGCGGCGTCGGGCGCACAAAGTAGTCGATGCGGTGGTATCGGAGGAAGAGCATCGAAAAGTCGAACAACTCATGGCAGAAGGAGGCAAGCGCTCATGACCACTGCATTTTGGGGGATCGTTTCGGCCATGACTCTCTGTGTCCTCGGTCTTCTGCTGAGACCGTTGTTGAAGCGCCAGACGCAGATGACGAGTGAACAGGAAAAAACGCTGCCGGTGTATCGGCAGCAATTTTCAGAGCTGGAGCAGGATCTCACCAACGGGCTGCTGACGGATGAACAGTATCAAGCGGCTCGACATGAGCTGGAGCGCCGCGTGTTGGAGGAGACCGGTTCCATCGAAACATCATCGACGACGTCCGGAGGGCTCGTCAATCTTCGGTTTGTCGCACTCTCGTTAGTTATGATCATCCCGGCAGCCAGCGGGGTGCTCTACTGGACATTGGGCAATCCGGCTGCGATGACGCACCCGGCGGCGTCGCCGATGGCGGCTCAGGGCGGTGCCGGCGACGAGCGCCAAATGATGGAGGGGCTCAATACGCTGATGGAACGGCTTAAGAAGAAGCTGGAGCAGAACCCCAATGATGCGACAGGCTGGGCCATGCTGGCGCGCTCCTACATGGCCATGGAACGGTATGCCGATGCCGTCCCAGCTTTCGATAAGGCGTTCAAACTG
>JABMDH010000005.1:8830-17862 GCA_015904075.1 Nitrospira sp. | reverse complement strand
GCGCTGACCACTCGGTATAAGGATCCAGGGAAAGGAGCGGGGAAGGGGCAGTACGGCCAGTATTGGGAGCCGATTGCCATGACCAAGTACTTCGATCCCGCGACCTTCTACAAGCCCCCGCAATCGGTGAAGGAAGTGGCGACACGTGAGCAGTGCGTGAAATGCCATACCGATGAGTCGCCGGGCTGGGTCGCGATGTGGAAGAGAAGCACTCATGCCAATCTGGACCAGATCCGCAAGCTCACGCCGAAAGATGACACCTTCTATAAGAAGGCGAAGCTGGAAGAAGTCGAGAATAACCTGCGCTCGCTGGGGAAGCTCGGGGCCAAAGAGAGCTTGAAGGAAGTGGGCTGCATCGATTGCCATGTGGACATCAATACCAAGAAGTCGGCGGATCACCGGGTGGATCTCAAGATGCCGACGGCCGATGTCTGCGGCAACTGCCATCTCATGGAATATGCCGAGCGCGAGTCTGAGCGTGATACGATCCTCTGGCCGAAGAACCAGTGGCCGAGAGGGCGTCCCTCGCACGTGCTGGATTGGCGCGCCAACGTCGAGACCGATATCTGGGCGGGCATGTCGCAGCGTGAGATTGCTGAAGGCTGCTCCATGTGCCATACCAATCAAAACAAGTGCGATAACTGCCATACCCGGCACGAATTCTCCGTAGCCGACTCCCGCAAACCGGAAGCCTGCGGCACCTGCCATAGCGGCGCCGATCACATCAACTGGGAGGCCTACAACGGGTCGCAACATGGGCTGGGGTACCAGGCCTCGAAGAATCGCTGGAATTGGAATTTACAGCTGAAGGATATGGTGGTGAAGGGCGGGCAGAAGTTCCCGACCTGCCAGAGCTGCCATTTTGAGTATCTAGGAAAATTCAGCCACAATACCGTGCGGAAGGTTCGCTGGGCCAACTATCCGTTCGTGCCGGGCATTCGCGAGGTCGTATTTGACAAATGGGGTATGGACCGGTACGAGGCGTGGGTCAAGACCTGTACCACGTGCCATTCCGAGACCTTTGCCCGCTCCTACTTGGAGTTTATCGACAACGGCACGAGCGCGGGACTCGATAAATACGATGAGGCGCACAACGTCGTCCATAAACAGTTCGAAGCACGGCTCTTGACCGGGCAGCGGACGAACCGGCCGGCCCCGCCCGCGCCGGCGAAGGCCCTCTTTGACCAGTTCTGGCAGATCTACTGGTCGAAGAACAACAGCCCGACCGCGATCGAGCTGAAACTCTTCGAGATGGCGGAAGACCATCTGGTGCAATTGCACGTGGCTCTGGCGCACCAGTATCCGGGGTTCACCTATACGGTGGGCTGGGCCGCAATGAACCGGGCCTATGTTGAAATCATGGATGAGGACACCAAACTGAAGGATCGGATGCTCCTCATGGACCGAGTGTCGAAGCTCGAGGAGAAGAACAAGACCAGCAGCTTGCTGGATTTTGATAGTACGGACGGCAAATTGACCATCGGCAGTCTGGGCGGCGGCATGCTGCTGACCGGAACTCTGGCACTGGCCGGATGGAGCCGACGGAAGAAGAACCAGAAGTAAAATAGGGTTCCGCGCAGACAATGGAAGCCACGCTGACGCGGTCCAGTAGTAAAATCCTCCCGTCACTAGGAGTCATCCTGGTGGCGGGAGGTGTTCTTAATGGGAAGCTACCACGTGTTCAAACCTAACCGAGCATCCCTTGCTGTGTAGTCTGATGTCGTGAGTCACGCAGCAATCTGGCGGTGCAGCAACATTATATCCAGGAGGGGCGAGATGAAAAGTAGAAGAAGTAGCTGGATGAGTGGCATGGGGACTGTGGGGCTGGCTGTCGGCTTCCTGGCGCTGGCGGGTTTTGCTGTAGGAACCGCAACTTCCGACGCCCAAGCCGGTCACTTGGCGGAATTCCAAGGCGGCAAGGCGGTGGAGTTGTCGAAGAGGTTTACCATTTTGGATTCATTTAATAAAGAGGCGGCGCTGGACAATGAGACCGGATTGGATCCTGGTTGCAAGGATTGCCATGTGCCACAAGGCTTCTCGAACTTCCACAAAGCCATTTATACGCATGTGGTTGACGGGTTGCCCTTCCTCATCAAGGAATTCACTACCGACTACTCAACGGTGGAAAAATTCAATGAGCATCGTCCAGAGGCAGCCTTCAGAGCCAGAATGAAACTGAAGGAATGGGACAGTCTCACATGCAGGGCTTGCCACAAGAATGTGAAGGCGCCAGGCGCGTCAGCCAAGGCTGCACATGCGAAAATGCAGTCTGAAGGTGCTACGTGTATCGATTGCCACCAGAACTTGGTACACAAGAAAGTTCCAGAGCACGATCTCAATGCCAGCTTGGCGCAGGGCCAACCGGTAGCGAAGGTCGAACCGAAGAAGAAAGATGATGATGAGGAGGACGAGAAGGATTAACCTCGTCGTCGTGTCATCGTGAGGAATGAACCGCCTTGCATCTGGTCAGCCAGGTGCAAGGCGGTTCTACTTTGTGTGCGTGTTAGAGGTTGGGTCCATACAGCCTTGCGGTGGTTGATCCGACCGTCTTCTCTGCAACCCGCTTGATCACTGTCTCACGCCATCGGACTGAAAGGGCCGGACAACCTGCGAGGCTCTGAGCGGCTTGAATATCATCTGTCGTCGATGCCTTATTCGTGGGCCACGGTCCATTCTGGGCATGGAAATGGGCCGTATAGACCTGTGCTTGGCCTATCTCAGGCCAACCCTCCACGCACGGAGTGACGTTTTGGTGTTGCATCGTCGATTCGGCGGCCATGGGTGGGGCAGCCATCGTCCTGAGTGGACCGAGATTTGTAAATGCCTGGCGTCAAGCTGAGGGTTCTAACCTCTCACCGGTGGGTCGTTGGACGGGCGTGTTAGGTTTTCCGAAGCATGCACGAGAGGATATTCAAACGCCGATACACCGCACCTCGCAGGCCATCAGTTCATCGTTGAAGAATCACGACCTTGCCGTTGGAGCCTTTCGACAAGACCTCATTCCACGCCCTATCTGGACAGGGCTCAGCCAAATTTCCCAACCACAGGTCGATATTGCAATGACGCCCAAGAGTGCTGGTCGAGCACCGCAAGGTGAACTGCGGAAGAAGCCAGAATATTACAGGATTTTCAGTTGAAATGATGTACTTGATTCAGGGCTGGAAAAAGCAAGGGGGGGGGCTTAGGCCCCCCCCCAATTACCCAATGACCAAAAACTCTATTCTGATACGACTATTCTTTATCGTGCACACACCAGACAAAGTTCTTATTGATCTTAAAATCGTTACCGATGATGCCATAGTCGAAGTTTACGTCCCACGCGCTGAACGGATACTCTTCATGCTCGGTTGAAGTCCAATAGCCATGAAGCTCGATGTTGGAAAAGGGATGGCCGGTTATGAGGGCCGGGGGAGGATAGATCGTGTGATCCGCCAGGGTCTCCAATTCTTTGAGTGCTGGCAAGCGCCAGTTACCTTTTCCACCGACGGTCTTTTTTGCACAGACACTGGCGGCACTTTTCCACACCGTCATCACTCGCGCCGGTATCATTTCCCACACCAATCCGGTCTCATTGTCCAGCGCCGCCTCTTTATTAAATGAATCCAAAATGGTAAACCTCTTCGACAACTCCACCGCCTTGCCGCCTTGGAATTCCGCCGTCAGAAGGTGCGGTTCCTACAGCAAAACCAGCCAGCGCCAGGAAGCCGACAGCCAGCCCCATAGTGCCGATGCCGCCCACCCATTTACTTCTTCTGCTTTTCATGTTGACCCTCCTGTAAGTGATGTTGTTGCATCGCCAGACTGCTGCGTGACCCGTGAGATACAATCACACAGCGAGGGATGCGGTTTATGTTCTGAGTGATGTTGAAGTGCAAGCCGGATGCCGCTGAGATAGAAATGGCTACTCCTCCTGCCTGATTGCTGATGAAAAAAAGAGAATCCAAATAGCGAATCTTCTCAGATTTGAATCAAAATGACCGCATGGTTAATATCAGGAGACAGTTTGCTTTGTCAATAGATTCTGGAAAACCAATCTGTTCTACGAGTGGTGCAAGGCCCGTCGCAGTATAGATGAGCACCTGAGGATGACCTATGCACGAGTTGCTCGCAGCTGTGTCTCAATCATAAAAAATGGGGAGGAAGAGGTTTTGCCTCTCCCTCCCCGTTTTAGGTAACTCTTTATACGTTACCTGATCTCTCCCCTCAAGTGACTACAGACCCTTGAAGAGTTCAGCATTGGTTGGACCATCGATCTTGAGCAGGCCAAGGGCGCCTTTTTCGGTGCGGAAAAGCGAGTGGTCAACCGACACAAACGTGCCGGGCATTTCGCCTTTAAATTCTCCGATGGTCGCTTCACCCGTCCCCACCAGGGTGCTTTGGATAAAAAAAATAAGTTTGCTTTGCCACACAGACGGCAGCAGAGACCGTCTAGACACAACCACATACTGGGAAAGTTATCTCCCCTGGCGTCCGTACTCTCCTATTAAGAGAAGAGCATGTAACATACCACTAATCTAGTGTCAAGAGGTCGCACTATTCGGGAGCGGCCAGGCGCTCTTCTTGCTCACGGAGCGCACGCGGTGCGGGCCACGAGGGCGAGCTGGAAAATGTCCAGCTCGCCCTCGTGGGGGCGTGTTGTGCAGACTACTTGGCTGCGACGATCTCAAGGAGTTCGATTTCAAATACTAACGTCGCACCGGGCTTGATGAGGGGGGGCAGGCCTTTGTCGCGATAGGCGAGACTGGACGGGCAGACCAGCTTGCTCTTGCTGCCGACCTTCATCTGCCGTATCCCTTCCGTCCAACACTTGCTCATTTCGTTCACTCTCAGGGTAGCCGGTTCGCCCTGCTTGGCTAAACTATCGAACACCGTTCCGTCAATCAAGGTTCCTTGGTAATGCACCTTCACTATGTCCGAGATCTTCGGAATGGCGCCGCTCCCTTCCTTGATGGTTTTGAGAATCGCGCCGGACTCGGTTTTCTTGGCGCCGGGTTCTGCCGCGATCTTCGCGAGGAACGCGGCGCCCGCTTTCTTCTCGGGTTCTGCAAGGACTGCAGCGCGGGCCTGTTGCAGTAATTGAATCTTCGGGCCGAACGTCTGGAGATCCACCTTAGGTGGCCGATTGAATACTCCATCGGTGATGCCGGCCTTGACGATTTCGAGTTCAGATTCGCTTAGGGTGAGGGTGCTGATCGATTGGCTGATGGCTAATCCCATGGCATAGAAGGTTTTCTGTTCATCGGTCGTGGGTTCTGCCGCCGTCGTGAATGTCGCAGTGGTTGCCAGGCAGAGCACGATCACCAAACTGGAGACAGCGAAACGCATGAGCGGTCCTTTCTTTATGTGTGACTGGCCGGACCTGATATCGATATCAGAAGGCTCGAAGCATTATAAAATATGCGATGCCGCGATGGGGATCAAGACAAATTTGTCGCAGCGGAAGTATTGTGGCCTGTCCTGCAAATGCCACTGTTGTCCGAAACACCTGCGACAAAGCAGTCGCTGGGCACCGTGAGCGTCCCGAGGCGTTTGCCCTGCGAGATCTATATACCGTAGCGGCCTGGCCCGATAGTTCCGTTTGCGCAGCGGATGCATTGACAACTTCGGCGACCTCCGTGCAAGATTCAATCATACGGGAGTACGCCGAATCGGTTGCGCACCATTCTCTGTCAGCCGATCGGTGGATCGCCGTGATGATTCGTCGGGTTCACACACGGGGGCAGGAAGCACGAGAGGCGCATCAGATGGCGAACGGTACATCCATCCTATTTCGAGCCGGTTGGTTTTCGATGATGATTGTCGCAGGTGTCGTCTTGGCCGGTTGCGACAGCACAGTGCGGCAAATCGGCAGGTCGACGGAGTCGTCGACGGCCGTCCAGACGGAGGGCCGGGAAAAGTATGCTGACCACACCCATGGCTTTACCGTCAAATATTATCCAAAAGAGTATGTGCTTCTCACGGATGACCCTCATCAGGCCACCACGCAGCCGCTCGCCGCTTCCAGCGAGGAGAGTCTCGGCCAGTTTCGTGCTGATCCATGCGCCAGGGATGGCTTGGTCAGGGGAGAGCTGTCCATATAATGCGCTGGGCCTTCCCGTGGCGCCGCGGCGAATTTCATAGGGGCTGATAATCGGCCCTGTGGCAGTCAGATAGGCCAAGGCTCCTCGATCTCGTGCGAAGCGGACCTTGTCGGCGTGGCTGATGGAGCCTTGGTAGTGATCCGGTTTGCCACGCAGGAAGAGCACGATGCAGTTCTTCACATCGACGCCGGCGTAATCGTCGATTCCTTGAGCGGGATCGACAATGCCGTATCCAACGAAGACGATCTGACCCTGGAGATTGGCAGAGGGGGAATCAAAGACCGGGAGGTAGTCTTTCTCTAGCTGCGCTGTGACCAGCTTGTCCGCTGCGCCGATGCGAACGACCGGGTCGGGTTCGATGAGTGGCGTGGAGACCATCGAGGCCATGATGCCAGCGGGCTTTTCCTTCCTGGCCTCAGGAGAGGGGAGGGCGATTCCCTTGTTATCAATGAGCGGGAGTTGTACCCCTGCCAACGTCAATTCCTGTGCAACCCATTGTGCGGATCGCAGGTCATCGGCGGATCCGGCTTGCCGTCCGTTGAACGTCGGGCTGCTTAACGTGCGTACGTCGGCGAGCATCCGTTCGCTTGACAGGCTATTGAGTGCACCAAGCCATGCACTCGGGTCTTCCTCCGATTGCGCGTAGCATCGGTTCCCTAAGGGAAGCAGAACGAGGATGATTCCCAGGAGAATAATCACAACAACGGAGGGGGAGCAGCTGCGTGTTGAGCCGTTCATGCAGTGAGCCTTTTAAGGTGCGGCGCGCACTATAACATAGGCTGACAGGTCCGTTGCAGAGGGGTGGCAGGTCAGGGGTGTATGCCAATTATTAGGATGAGTACGCGATGACAGATTCATCCGCACAAACAAATTGTTTTTGGGATCGGCTGATCACCGAAGCCAGTCCGTATCTTTTACGGCATGCGGAGCATCCGCTGGAAGTGGAGGGAGCATCAAGGATGGGAAGCGAGTCGGTGCCACCGATTCTACTTTGTGTATGTTAGAGGTTGGGGCCATACAGCCTTGCCGTGGGCGACCCGACCGTTTTCGTCTCAACCCGCTTGTTCAGTGTCTCACGCCATCGGACTGCAAGGGCCGGACACGCTGCGAGGCTCTGAGCGGCTTGAATATCATCTGTCCATCGATGCATCACGTCGTTTGCGGAGGCTACCGTCCATTCTGGACAGGGACGTTCTACTAGCATTAGGTGCGATCCTGCTTGAATCGTTCCCTCCCTGATGACGCGGAAATACCATCCAGTTCGTCCACTCTCTTGTACACGGAGGGCCAGGTCCTTTCTGCGCCAGCGCCGTGCTAATTTCCAGCAAGGCTGCCGTGGCTGTGAGATCTGAACGAGCGCCGATCCCACTTCGAAAATGTCTCCGAGGCAGACCTCAGTTTCAAGCAGCCCTTCAGTGGTGAAATTTTCCCCAAATGATCCGAAAGGGAATTCGGTCGCTCCCAGCACCTGTTGCCAATAGGGGTAATGTTCGACGGGATAGACGTTCACGGCCTTTTCAGGACCGCCGTGATTCTTTAGATCCGCCTGGGCATCTCCGTTCAGGTTTGTTGTGCCAAGCCAGACCGGGTCGGTGACAGGGAGCTTAAAAAACCCGGTTGTCCAAGGTTGATCCATTAGATCAGGCGCATCACTCTGCCCAAGAGTCTGTGGCATTCCAATTTGTACAGAAATCAGTCGGCCTTCACTGCCCGGTGTCATCATCGAGGGGGTTCTTTCTTGATCAGGGGATAGGGACAAACCTTGCTCGCCCGTAGCCTGTGAGATATGATGAGCGCCGTGTGCTTTCCACAAGCCAGGGCATCGGAAACATGGATAGTCTCCGCACGGTAACGCCAAACCAACTCAGCATACAGGCAATCTGGGGCAAGATGCTACGGCATTTTCCACACGTCAACGCCGACTATGCCCACCGGACACGCGATTACTTTATTGCCGCGTTCACCTTTGTCTGCGTCAGCATCAGCGCCATTTTCGAAATAAGCGGAAGCATCGGAATCCAACAGGTCCTGGGCGTGGTAGCCTGGATGTTTCTGATCGGGCTGTTGTTGGGGGAGAATCGAGAAACGAGGGCACAAGTCGCCATCGCAGTCATCTTTGCCACTGTGGGAGAACATTTCGCCTCACTCTACATGGGCGGCTACACCTATCGATTCGAAAACGTGCCGGCCTATGTCCCGCCCGGGCATGGCATGGTGTATCTCACGGCCGTCGCGTTAGCCAGGTCCGGACTCTTCGTACGGCATGCCAGAGGTATTACGGCGTTTGTCATCGGGGTATGGGGAGGATGGTCGCTGTGGGGGATCAGCGGATTGCCTCAGCAGGGAGACTGGGTCGGGGCGTTGCTGTTCTGCATTTTTCTGGGATGGCTCGTTACCGGTCGGTCCCCGATGGTGTACGTCGCGGCCTTTTTCATTACCACCTGGCTTGAACTTCTCGGGACCGCGGTGGGCGCGTGGAAATGGGCCTCTATTGATCCTCTGCTCGGATGGCCACAAGGCAATCCACCCAGCGGTGTCGGGGCGTGGTATTGTCTTGTCGACGCGGTTGCCATCGGCGGAGCGGCGCCGGTTTTACAAGGTCTCAGGCGAGCTGCCCATTGGTGGAAATCCGGTCGGGTGTCCTCGTGACTATCTGAATCAGGACTCCTTCTTAATCTGTTCGGCCAGATAGTTTTCAAGGCCGACCTGCTTGATTGTTTCCATCTGCATTTCGATCCAGTCGATATGTGAATCGACGTCCTTCGCCATATCCTCGAACATGTGGCGTGTGGTGAAGTCCATGACTTTTGTGCAGTGGACGATGCCCTCGGCCAGTACGGTCAACATTTCTTGTTCGGCTTTCAGATCCAGCTTCAGCTGCTCGGGCACGGTTTCGCCGATGTGTACCGAATTCATGCGTTGCACATTCGGGACGCCTTCGAGATAGAGAAT
>JABMDH010000005.1:0-8730 GCA_015904075.1 Nitrospira sp. | reverse complement strand
TTCGGCTTTCAGATCCAGCTTCAGCTGCTCGGGCACGGTTTCGCCGATGTGTACCGAATTCATGCGTTGCACATTCGGGACGCCTTCGAGATAGAGAATGTGACCGATGATGGCATCGGCATCTTTCATCTCGTCGATGCTGCGTTCCCGGACTTTATGGTGCAGACGTTCGTAGCCCCAATTCGCACACATTTTTGCATGGACAAAATATTGATTGATGGCCGTGAGATCGGCTGTCAGCAATTTATTCAGGATATTGACGACTCCCTCCTTGGCTTTCATGCTGTGCCTCCTTAACGTTAAATAAGATCGGTACGAGTGTGTCCGTCGGTCTGCCCAGTGTAATAAGTCCATTATTGTCTCACTTTTGCTTTCCGTCAACTTGGCGGGCGAGGGTTTCCTGATTCTGTCTCTCAGTCTCGCTGAGAGACAGAATCACTCGTGGCAGCTGCTCTTTGTCGAACGACTCCGTCTGGCAACGGTAGATCGTAGTGGGACACGTATCAATCGTGCGGCCGTTCCGCTATTTCCAGGCTGTGTATCGGCCCTTGCAAGAGTTGACTGCAGAATGGTAAATTTCTTTTCGGTCAGACGCGAATTATCTGATACAGAGCAGCACGTCATGGACATGCCTTGGGTGAGTCCACTCCGGGTAAGAGTCGTGGTATGAAGATGGTAGGTTTCGTCGGAGAAGTATGGTTATGATGAAGTGGATGGCGAAGGCAATCTTCAGCGGGCTCGTGCTTGCTGCACTATTGTCTCCCGGCATAGCCGATGCGCATGGAAATGTAACAATGGAAGAGGATATTTGTGCGCGGCGTATCGGTGGGAATATTGTGCACTTCAGCGCCTATCAACCGCAATTCGAGCCGAAGGCGCAATATTGCACCGAGATTCCTGAGGTCGGGGACACCTTTTTGGTTGTGGATCTTGTGGATCCTGGACTACGTACGATGCCGGTGGGTGTGCGGATCGTACGGGGACAGGAAGGGGATGAGAAGGCGGATGATCAGACTGTGGCCTCCTGGGCCCCAACTTCACATCCGGACGGGGTGGTCAGGGGTGAAGCCAAGCTGGATAAGGGGCTGTACAAGCTGATCATTACGGCAGAGGGATTGAGCCCGTCTTATTATCTCTTGCGGGTGCAGCAGGTTGATTATTCGAAGCTTGGACGGAAGATGGTGGGGCCGGTGATCGTGCTGCTGGTGCTCGCACTGATCGGGTATGAACTTTCCAAGTCTGGCCGTATGCGCAATTGGTGGGCGTCCCGGCGTACATAAGAATTCAGAAGTGCCTGCCCCGCCCTGTGTATATACAACTGTCAATGTGACTATTCCCAAAAGAGGATCTTTATGAAGCCTGGTATATATCTAAAACTCATGGTGGGGTGTGTGGTATTTGCGGGCGGCGCGTTGGTGACAACGCAGGCCCAGGCGCATGGGGGGCTGTCCATGGCGGAAGACATGTGCAAGCTGACCGTCGGCCCCTATATGATGCACTTCAGTGGCTATCAGCCGGGGAACACGCAAGAGAAGCAATTCTGCGAGGATATTCCAGCGACTGGTCAAACCATCGTAGTGCTCGATTATGTCGAGCAGGAACTTCGTTCTCTTCCCACGGAAGTTCGGATCATCAGGGATACGGGTGCGGAACCGAATCTCGATGCGGACACGGTGTTGCATTTGCCTGCAAAGGTTTATCCAAGCGGATCAGTCGACTTCACCTACACATTTGACAAGCCCGGGAAATTCGTCGGTCTCGTGACGGTGGGGGAGCAGCAACAACATGTGTCGCGGTTTCCCTTTTCAGTCGGCGAGCCGAAGTCTTTGTCGAAATATCTCTATTCGATTTACATCGTCCCGGTCCTTGCACTCGTCATTGTTTTGGCCATTGTCTTTTTCTTTCGCGATCGCAGAAAGTCATCTGAAGTTGCCACTTCCTGATCTGTACGGTACTGGAGGTGAGTGCGCTCACCGGGCTGTGTGTTGACGACGAGAAGAAATACGCTCAGAAAATGAGGAATGCCATGATGTCTTTTAGATTTCTGATTCGAGCCGGGGTATGCGTCATGATGCTGGCGATCGGCGCACCCTTGACGGCGATGGCCCAGCACGGACACGAGTTGGCGACGAATACCTGCGTGGTCCACGTCGGATCCTATAAAATGTATTTCAACAGTTACCAGCCTGATGCATTCTACGACAGGCAGTTCTGCAAAGAACTGCCGGGAACCGGCAACACAGTGTTGGTGTTCGATTTTGTCGAGCATGAACTTCGTTCCATGCCGGTTGAGATTCGGATTATCAAAGACACGGGGGCCTGCTGCGCTCACGTTGGCCGTAGGATCGTTTGCCAGCCACCCTGCCGCTGAAGAACAGTCCATTCTCGCCATCTTGCCCTATGCAGTGCATCTCATTTTGGCCAGCGTCTGGTTCGGCGCATTGCCCGGCGTCGTCGCCGTACTATTCGCCGCCAGCGGGAATTCCTCTACCCTTGGTACGAACTCATCGGATATCAGGTCTGTCAAACGGTTTTCAGTGATCGCGCTGCCGGTGATGGTCGTGATTGTTGCGACCGGTCTCCTGGTTGCGGATCGCATGGTCAGTACGAATTATGCCGCACTATTCGCGACAAAGTATGGCTGGCTTCTGAATGCGAAGGTTGCGCTGCTTGTGGTTGTGCTCGCGATCGCTGCTCGCGCCCATTTTGTGTGGCTTCCCTCACTGGACCAGGGTTCAACATCGGCTCAAGCCGGGACGTACGGGCTTCGAAGATGGCTTCGTGTCGAATTGGCGGTCGCATCACTGTTAGTCTTCGTCGCCACCTTATTGGCCAATACCATTCCGGCCAAACACGACGTCATCGATTATTGGCCCTATCCATTCCGGTTCTCTATCGACGCGACCTGGAGCGATTGGCTGGTGCAGACTCTTGTCTTGGCCGGGGTCATGTTTCTTGTCATGGCGGCCGGAATGTTTGTCGTTGGACGAGCCAGACAGTGGGGGAGAGGAGCGCGTATCGTCGTCCCCTCTGTCCTGATCGTCTGCGCACTCCCCTTGATACTGTACCCCCTTGGTATTCAATCGTATCCGGAAACTTACCGGAAGACGCCGGTTCCGTTCGATGCGATTTCCATTGCCAACGGCGCGGGGTTGTTTGCCGCCAACTGCGTGCCTTGTCATGGATCGCAAGCCAAGGGCAACGGGATTTTGGCCAAGACATTGCCTAAGCAGCCGGTCGATCTTCTGACGGAACCGCACACTGCGATGCACACCGCCGGCGATTTTTTCCACTGGCTGACCTACGGCCGGTTCAATGGGGTCATGCCGGCCTTCGGCGGAACATTTGCGGAAGAGGATCGCTGGGATGTCTTGAACTTTCTTCATGCCAATGCCCGAGGTTACCAAGCCCGTATTATCAATCCTCGTATTCTCCCCGAACAGCCGTTCATGGCCTCTCCGAACTTTTCCTATTCGGCGCACGATGGTTCGAGTGGAACGCTGAAGGATTTTCGACGGCAACAGGCGGTACTGCTGGTATTGTTTTCGTGGCCGGACTCGCGTGCGAGAATGAATCAATTGCGTGCTGCGTACGCTGCGATAAAGGGGAGTGAGACCGCGGTATTGGCCGTTCCCATGAATGATCTCGCACCGGAGGATCTGGCATCGATGACGGGGGATACGGGATTTCCGGTGGTGACTCAAGGCGCAAGTGAGATTGTCCGCAGCTATGCTTTGTTTCGGAGAACAATCAGCAAGCCGGATTTATTCGGCGAGGGAACTGCTCCAAAACACATGGAGTTATTATTCGATCGGTTCGGATATTTGCGGGCAAGATGGATCCCGGAGAGCGACGGAACCGGCTGGACCGATCTGGAGCTATTGATGACACAGATCGCGCAGCTCAAACGCGAAGGGGAGATTCTGCCGCCTCCTGGCGATCATGTGCATTGAGGGACGGGGGAAGTAGGTATTTTTGCCAATAATTGGTAGGTCTATGCGCTCCAAGGCACCGTACGGTACCGTCCTGTACGGCCTTGCCAATCGTTGTATGCCAGAGTATACACCGCGAAATTAAAAGGCTTTTAACCTTGTCGTGGTGGCATCATATTGTCTAACCATGTATGGCGATATTTTTCTTGACTCGAAATGGAATTTTGTCAGATACTCGCCGCGGTGTTTCGTAGTGAGCGGACGAGTATCAATGTGCGGTTTGGAAGTGTCTCTCATCGGGTGGTGCCCGTACGATATCTTTTGAAATAGGGTAGTAGTTGTTCACAATTTCATCTAACCGAAGGAGGTAGGCAACATGGCTGCAGATAGTTCTGGGCGGGGATACGATATCTCGCAGTGGTACGATTCCAAGCCCGTGAAGATTGGCTGGTTTGCGATGCTGGCGATCGGGGTGTTTTGGGTGTTGTACCAGCGGGCGTTTGGGTACTCGCACGGTCTGGATTCGATGACTCCTGAATTCGAATCCGTGTGGATGGGACTGTGGCGGTTTAACATTTTGGCCAATGCCGCCTTCTTTGCCGTGACGATCGGCTGGCTCTGGGTGACCCGGGATCGGAACCTGGCGAACCTGGATCATAAGCTGGAGTTGAAGCGGTACTTTTACTGGATGGGCTGGCTGGTGTGCTACATCTGGGGCGTATACTACGCGGGGAGCTACACCCTGGAGCAGGATGCGGCATGGCACCAGGTGATCATCCGGGACACGAGCTTCACGGCGAGCCACATTGTGGCGTTCTACGGGACGTTCCCGTTGTACATCACGTGCGGTGTGGCGAGCTACCTGTATGCGCAGACGCGGTTGCCGCTGTATAGCCAGGCGACCTCGTTCCCGTTGGTGGCGGCAGTGGTGGGGCCGATGATGATTCTGCCGAATGTCGGGTTGAATGAGTGGGGGCATGCGTTCTGGTTCGTGGACGAGTTGTTCTCGGCGCCCTTGCATTGGGGCTTTGTGACGTTGGGCTGGTGCGGATTGTTCGGAGCAGCCGGCGGAGTGGCAGCGCAGATCGTCTCGCGCATGTCGAACCTGGCGGACGTGATCTGGAACAACGCGCCCAAGAGCATTCTGGATCCGTTCCCCAGCCAGGTGGCCACAGGTCAAAAGACCGGCTACTAAGCTGTAGAGAATGAGACGGATGGCAAATTACATGAACCGTAGGTCTGTACTGGGTGGCAAGTCTATAAACATAGGGCTTGCCATCCCGCGGACTGGAATGACGGAGGGTGTCATTTATGTTTAGAACCGATGAGATCATTAAAGCCTCGAAGTTGCCGCCGGAAGGCGTGGCACTGTCAAGGCACATCGACTACATTTATTTTATCCCGATCTTGTTTGTTACCATTATCGGGACGTTCCATATGCACTTTGACTTGTTGGCCGGTGACTGGGATTTCTGGATCGATTGGAAAGACCGGCAATGGTGGCCGATCGTCACTCCAATCACTGCCATTACCTTCTGTGCCGCGCTACAGTATTATAATTGGGTCAACTACCGACAGCCATTTGGCGCAACCATCACCATCCTGGCGCTCTTGGCTGGGAAGTGGGTTACCATCTGGGCAGCCTGGTGGTGGTGGTCCAACTATCCGTATAACTTCGTGATGCCCTCCACGCTTCTGCCCAGCGCGATTGTGCTCGACGTCGTGCTGTTGCTGACCAGAAACTGGACCATTACGGCCGTGATCGGAGCGTGGCTGTTTGCCGCGCTGTTCTATCCGACCAATTGGGCGATCTTCGCCTATAGCCATACGCCGGTCGTGATCGACGGCACGCTCCTGTCGTGGGCGGACTACATGGGCTTCGCCTATGTCCGCACTGGGACGCCGGAGTATATTCGGATGATCGAGGTCGGCTCGCTGCGCACCTTCGGCGGCCACAGCACCATGATCTCGTCATTCTTCGCGGCGTTCGCATCTTCCCTGATGTACATCCTGTGGTGGCAATTCGGGAAATTCTTCTGTACGTCCTACTTCTACCTGACGGATGACAGACAGAAAACCACGAAGGTGTATGACGTGTTTGCCTATGCCACGTTAGCGCATGCCGATAAGACCAAAACGTCTGGGGGGAAAGCATGAACGCCAAGAAAACCTTTAAACTGTGGATGCTCGGATTCTGCGGGATAGCGACACTGGCGGTGACGCCGGTGTTCGAATCCACTCCGGCTTTCGCCCACGGAGAACGTTCGCAGGAACCGTTTCTGCGGATGCGTACTGTCAATTGGTATGACACCGAGTGGGTAGGCAAGTCGACAAAGATCAATGATGTGACTTATATGCGGGGGAAGTTCCATTTGTCCGAGGACTGGCCCAGGGCGGTTGTAAAGCCGAACCGGACCTTCCTCAATATCGGTTCTCCAAGCTCCGTGTTTCTGCGGTTGAGTTCAAAAATCAACGGCACGCCAATGTTGCGGAGCAAAATCTCGAGTCTGTTACCGTCGTGCATTTCCCCCCGAAGGTCTATCCTGCCGGGTCAATTGATGTGAAGTACAACTTCGATACGCCCGGCAAGTTCGTCGGCCTGATCTCGATCGGCGATAAACAAGAGCAGCTATCCAGGTTTTCGTTCTCGATCGGCCAAACGGACGCCATATCGCACCTCTCGCACTACATCATGATCATCGTCCCGCTTATTGTTGTCATCGGCTTTGTGGCGTTCTACGCGCTCCGTGATCGCCGTAAGCCTTCGCAGGTTTCCGTGTCTTCGTAGAATTGCCGTCCGGATTCGTTCACGTGTTGCGTCGAGCCGGGACGACCGAACGGTTCGGCTGCAAGGTCTGTCAAAAAGCCGGAGATGAGGAGCAATGATGAGAGGGCTGTCGACGGTTCGTATGTTCATGCACATTGCCTTGATTCCTGCGGTGATGGCAATGGCACTGATCTCAGCCGTCCCTTCGGCGTCGGCGCATTCGATGTTGGTTAAAGCCGAGCCTCCTCGCCGGGCCGTTCTTGCCAAGGCTCCGGTACATGTGCGGCTGTGGTTCAATGAGGAAATCGAGGGAGACTATGCGTCGCTGGTGGTGCTTGATGCCGATAAGCATCCGGTCACCGAGACGAAACCTCAATTGGCGCCGGATGACCCCAAATCTATCGTGCTTCCTCTGCCGGAACTCGCGGATGGAAAGTATTCCGTCAAGTTCCGCGTATTGTCGGTAGATGGTCACGTGGTGGAGTCATCATTTGACTTCACCGTGAAGGGCAAAGTGCACGGGAAATGATCGAGCCCCTCGGCGCACTGTTTCGCTTCTTACAGCTTGCCTCCAACATGCTAGTGCTCGGCGGTTGCGTATTTCTGGCGATCGCCGACGACAAGAGCGCACTCTCTACGAATCTATGGTTGACGCGCCTGAAGAAGGCACTTCCATGGCTGGCCGTCACCCTGCTTCTTGGACTACTCGGGCTGCTGGCGACCACGACGGCTCAAGCGACCGGTATTGCCGACAATATCTGGCGTCCGGGCGCATGGTTGGAGTTTATTCGGAAAACCCGTATCGGGCTCATTTGGACAGCCCGTGAAACTTGCGCATTGCTGGTCTTTGGAGTGGCCTTGTACGTTCGGGTTTCGCCCGGCGCGCCATGGCGCTATGTTGCATGCGCGTCAGCTGCTGCGCTCACGTTGGCCGTAGGGTCGTTTGCCAGCCACCCTGCCGCTGAAGAACAGTCCATTCTCGCCATCTTGCCGTATACAGTGCATCTCATTTTGGCCAGCGTCTGGTTCGGCGCATTACCCGGCGTCCTCGCCGTACTAGTTGCCGCCAGCGGGCATTCCTCCACTCACGCTGCGAACGCATCGGATGTCAGGCCGGTCAAGCGGTTTTCAGTCATTGCGCTGCCGGTGATGGTCGTTATTGTTGCGACCGGTCTCCTGGTTGCAGATCGCATGGTCAGTACGAATTATGCTGCACTGTTTGCGACAAAGTATGGCTGGCTTCTGATTGCGAAAGTCACGCTGCTTGTGGTCGTCCTCGCGATCGCTGCGCGTGCCCATTTTGTCTGGCTTCCCTCACTGGACCGGGATTCAACATCGGCTCAAGCCGGCACGTACAGGCTTCGAAGATGGCTTCGTGTCGAATTGGCGGTCGCATCACTGTTGGTCTTCGTCGCCACCTTATTGGCCAATACCATTCCGGCCAAACACGACGTCATCGACTATTGGCCCTATCCGTTCCGGTTCTCTATCGACGCGACCTGGAGCGACTGGCTGGTGCAGACTCTTGTCGTGGCCGGGGTCATGTTTCTTTTCGTGGCGGCCGGAATGATCATCGTTGGACGAGTCAAGCAGTGGGGGAGGGGGGCGCGTATCGTCGTCCCATCAATCCTGATTGTCTGCGCGTTTCCCTTGATACTATACCCTCTTGGTATTCAATCGTATCCGGAAACGTACCGGAAGACACCTGTTCCGTTCGATGCGATTTCCATTGCCAATGGCGCGGGGCTGTTTGCCGCCAACTGTGTGCCTTGTCACGGATTTCAAGCCAAGGGAAACGGAGTTTTGGCTAAGACATTGCCGAAGCAGCCGGTCGATCTTTTGACGGAACCGCACACTGCCATGCACACAGCCGGCGATTTTTTCCACTGGCTGACCTATGGCCGGTTCAACGGGATCATGCCGGCCTTCGGCGGAACATTTGCGGAAGAGGATCGCTGGGATGTCTTAAACTTTCTTCATGCGAATGCCCGCGGTTACCAGGCCCGTATTATCAATCCCCGTATTCTCCCC
>JABMDH010000049.1:2791-18161 GCA_015904075.1 Nitrospira sp. | reverse complement strand
TCTTTCGCCGGCAGGTTGAAGGAAGACTGGAGTGCACTCTGTCAGAACATGTCGGCCCACCAGATGTGTTGGCCAGGAGTCTTCCTGAGCATTCATTGGTGTTCGGCGATGGATGGGTGTCCATGGAATCAGAGATCCGTGCGGCTCTGTCTGTGAACACGACGGTCTCATTGGGACCGCAGGATACTGCGCAACCATCTGCAGTCAATGTCGCTATTCTGGGTATGCACCGGCTTCGACGAGGCGACATTGCAGGCGATTGTGTGGCACCGCGCTACGTTCAACGGACGGAGGCAGAGCTCAAATACGAACAGTCGGGCGGGCTCTCTGCGACAGCCCGCCGGCAGGAGCGGGTCGCGGGTACAGCTTCCAGACAGTCGGCCAGGGGGCATCAACGGAAAGGGCAGGGATCTCGTCCGGGAAGGCCGCATGGCGCGTGAGTTTTCTGAGGCATATCGGATTGTTCCGGCGACTGCGGACATGCTGTCGGAAATTCTTGAGTTAGAAGAAGCTTGCTTCTCTGCCCCATGGACGCGCAAAATGCTGGAAGCTGAACTGACCGGTAACCAATTCGCCCGCTTTGTTGTTGCGACGGTTCACCAGGACACGGTGCTGTCAGACGGGACGATTGTTGGGTACCACTGCTTTTGGATCGTGTTTGAAGAACTGCGACTGATGAACCTGGCCGTGCATGCATCGATGCGGAGGCGGGGAGTCGGACGGGCGCTTGCAACCGAGGCCATCAGTATGGGGTTGGCCCACGCGGCTACTCGTGCGGTACTTGAAGTGCGTGCATCAAATGAGTCCGCGCAGTGTCTCTATCGGCAGTTGGGCTTTGTTCCGGTTAGTACTCGCCGCAGTTATTATACGAATCCAATTGAAGACGCGGTGTTGATGGCTATGGATCCACTGGTGATGCCGAGCTAGCTCTCGGTACGCCCGCATTACAGAAGGAGATGGAGTCATTCCAGCATGGTAATTTAACCGAGGAGGTGCCGCATGTTGACAGACGATGCAATTGTCGAACGGCTTCGCCAAGCAAACTCGGAGTTTCGGGAACTGGAAGTCTTGCACCATCGTTTAGATCACGAACTCAATGAATTGCAGAGACGCCACGTGCTGACACCGGCGGAAGAACTTGAGAAAAAGCGGATCCAAAAGGAAAAGCTGGCCAAGAAAGATAAACTCGCGGAATTAATTCGGCTCTACCGCGAAGAAGGGTTACAGGCCGCCGCACACTGAGAGAGACGACCGGCCGTTGGGCCGACCGGTGGCCGGATGCGTTGCCATGGATCATTACATCAATCCGCTTGCTGTCCATATTCAGACCATCAAGCGTCGATTGGTCGTCATCGGGGCGGCTATTTTTGCCTCCTTGATCGTGACGTTTTCCTTTTCAGGCCAGATGGTGGCCTGGCTGAATCGGCCCTTTCAGAACCAGTTGGTCTTCTACGGACCGACTGAAGCCCTCTTCGCCTCCATTAAAGTCTCGCTCTTGGCGGCTGTGATTCTGAGCCTGCCCATCATTTTTTATCAATGCTGGAAATTCGTCGAGCCGGCATTATTGCCGAAGGAGCAACGCTGGGCCATTCCGCTGTTTGTTTTGGCAGCAGGCCTCTTTGCGCTCGGCTTGGTCTTCTGCAATCTGGTGATTCTTCCGCTGGTCATCGACTTCTTCGTCAGTTTTGGGCTCGATCGTGACGTCACTCCGCAGTTGAGTGTGGGAACGTACATCGATTTTAATGTGAAGTTCCTGCTGATCTTCGGCTGTGCGTTTGAGCTCCCGCTGGTGATGACGCTGCTGGCGGTGACCGGGGCGGTCTCAGCGCTGATGTTCGCGCGGTACCGCAAACATGCTATTCTGTCGAATCTTATTTTGGCAGCCATCATTACGCCTGATGCGACGCTCTTTACGATGCTGCTGATGGCGGTCCCGTTGATGGCGTTGTATGAGATCGGAATTTTAGGCGCCAGGTTCTTCGGCCGAAGGTCAGCAGGCGGCGGTATCGATCTTCCGGTCGATCCTGATTTGCCGATCGGGACTGCGGGAACACGAACACGATGATGAAACGGTATGCCTTCAGATGCGGCGTGCGAATCCTGTCTGTAGGGGGACTGCTCCTATGCCTTGCCGTTGAGATGTCGATGGCCGAAACGCCGGCGCCGGTTACCATTTCCGGAGAGGCGGCGCGGGGTCCGTTTGATCAGTCGGCTGCCAGTGTTCAGGCGCTCGTGGTGACGGGGAGCGGTGCGGTCTATGCCGGTTCCTTCGGTCACGGAATTTTCCGCACGGCAGACAGAGGCTCAACATGGGTGCCGGTAGGAGGCGGTGTAACGGACCCTTTCATTTTGAGCTTGACGGTTGCCAGAGATGGGGCGGTCTATGCCGGGACATTCAGGGGTGGGGTCTTCCGTTCACACGACGATGGAAAGAGCTGGCAGTCGGTGAATGCCGGTTTAAAACGGCTTGAGGTCAAGGCGTTGATGGCCGCTGACGATGGGCTCTATGCGGGAACAAGCGACGGTGTGTATCGGTTGAATGAACCTGAGGGTCGATGGTCTGTCGTCACTACTGGGTTGGACGATGTATTGGTCCATACATTGGCCCGATCCACGGACGGCACTCTCTACGCCGGAACATCAGGTAAAGGCGTTCTGCGGTTTAAACGTCACTCGTCCGGCTGGTCGCGCATGCAGCATGGCTTGAAGAACCATGAAGGTATGATTGAAAATTTCATTCGTGTCCTTGTCATCGATCAGGACCAGAGCATCCTCAGGAAGGTCTTGCCCGAATGGCCACAAAGCCATTTTTCACATCCTGCGACGGTGAGCAAGGGAGTGCTTCGGACTATTTTGTCGGGTATGAAGGTTCAGGAACATCGGGTTGCCCCGTTGCGATGGCTCCAAGGAGAGGCGCCACTGGAGCTGGTGTTCAATGATAACGAGGTGGCGCTGCTGTCGTCGGAGATGGCCGATGCGCTGGCGCTGGCGCATTACAATGAACGCGTCACGTTCTATTTGAGTGAGCCGCTCACATTTGCAAGGCGGACCATCACTTCGGGAGGGATTTATATACAGGGAACCGAGTTGCATCTTCTGTTGGGGAATTGGCGGATCATCTACGGGATTCCCACCTATGGCATGATTTACGATCGGCGCTATCCGATGAGGCCGACTGTGGCGAAGGGATTTGATCTTTTTTTTGAGCCGGCTGACGCAGTCATCCCGCAGCAGAACAGTGTTCTGGACAACGTATTGGCCAATTCGAAAGACGAATTGGTGATCGACCTCAGCAGGGTTACCACGCAGGAGCGGACACCGGTGTCATTGCCCTCGAATATATTTTAGGGGAATATCGGGTCGGTTTCCGACGGCTTGAACGAAGGCTTACCTCGACGCAGGCTTCCGAAAATACATGCGTGGTACTTCGGTGATGGCTTCGACAATCGTAGGCCAACCGAGTTTGCTCTGCCCCTCAAGCCGGTCGCGGAACCGGATCGGGATCTCAGCGATGGCCGCGCCAAGCTGGAGGGCCTGCCAGGCCATCTCGACTTGAAACACATACCCTTTTGCTTTGACGCGTGAGAGATCCATGTCCGCGAGGAGTTCATGGCGGAAGCAGCGAAAGCCTCCGGTCCAATCGTGAATGCTCGAACCGAGAAAGAAGCTGACATAGGCATTCCCAAGCCGTGAGACCAGGCGTCTCTGCATATTCCAGTCTTGTGTGCCTCCGCCGGGTATGTATCGGCTCCCGATTACCAGGTCTGCAGTAGCGCTTCCCCGGATCATTCGAGGGATATCCCATGGTGCGTGGCTGAAGTCGCAGTCCATTTCGACGATAAGCCGATAATCCCGCTCAATTGCCCATTGGAAGCCGGCCACATAGGCTGGTCCCAGCCCTTCTTTCCTGGCCCGGTGCAGCACATGCACATGCTTCAGTTGTCTGCTCAGTTCATCGGCCAATTGTCCGGTGCCATCCGGTGAATTGTCATCGACGACCAAGATTTCCGCGATGAGATACTGTCCAATTGCCCGGATTAAGGCCTCGAGATTGTCCCGTTCATTATAGGTGGGCAGCACAATGAGCACGGACCGATCAAAATGAAACGGGACGTTGGGTACGAGTTGCTTATTCGGTGCGGCCTGGACATAGCCGGGATACTGTTCGTCGGCGGCATCGAGTCGGCTGATAGCAATGCGGGCGCTGTCGGCTCCTCGAGCGATCAAGGCCTCAGCCATTTCAAAGTCCGGCGCCACATAGGCTTCATCTGGCTCCAACTCTCGTATGGCGGATAAGTCGGAGGTCTGGGCGATCGAATAATAGCGAATGGGAGGGTGCATAGGCTCAGTTCATAAGGAATTGAATGGCATAGGGAGAGGCACGCATCTCTATGCCAGTGAGCTGAAATGTGTGCCATTGTAGAGGACCGTCGATAACGTGGCAAGCAGGAGATGGGCCCGGAGATGAGTTTACGGTCGTCCGAGACATTTTGACAGCCGATAAATGGCTGTGCTAACTTTCGCAAAAATTAGGGGTTTTCTACAACTTCTTGTAAGGGATAACGCATGAGTATCGCACAATCGCAGGTTGTCATTGTCGTCGGCGCAGGGCCAGCCGGGCTGGCGGTTGCAGGGAGCATGGCGAAGGCCGGCCATCAGGTCATCATTCTGAATCGGGACATCAAGTTCGGCGGGTTGGCGGAGTATGGAATTTTCCCCGCCAAACTCAAGCTCCGCGGCGGGTTGAAGAAACAATATTGGGAATTGCTGGAACAACCGAATGTCCATTATTTCGGCAATGTATCGGTCGGGAGCGGCAAGGATCTCACGGTTGACGATGTGCGCGAAATGGGCGCCGGCGCAGTGGTGTTTACGATCGGGGCGCAAGGCACCAAAGCCATCGGTGTCGAAGGAGATTCCGCCCAGGGTGTGTATCATGCCAAAGACGTGGTCTATCACTTCAATCGCTTGCCGGGGTTTGGCGATCGGCCGTTCGAGATGGGCAACCATGTTGCGGTGATCGGGGCCGGTGACGTGATGGTCGATATTGCGCATTGGCTGACTCGCTATAAGAAGGTGGAACGGGTGACCGCGATCGTTCGGCGGGGGCCCGTCGAACGTAAGTACAATCCCAAAGAAATTCGCTCCGTCTGTTCCAACATGGATATCGACGGCATCAAGAAGGAATTCGATCGGATCAAGGATCGGATGGCCGCCGTGGGGCAGAAATCGGATGAGGTGCTCCAGGGCCTGACGGACGAATTTACCAAGTGCGAACCGAAGGTCAGTGATACCAAGATGGGATTCAAATTCTTGGCCTCGCCGAAGCGCATTCTCGTCGACGCCAACAATCGGGTGCGTGGGCTTGAGATGGAAGATAATCGGCTGGATCCCAAAGGCGAGGATACGGTGGCGGTCGGCCTGAAACAGTATTATGAGTTTCCCTGCGACTCCGTGGTGTTTGCCGTAGGCGACAAGGTCGATGAAACCGTCGGGCTTCCCTATAAAGGTGGGATGTTTGTCACCAACCCCAATAAGTCCGGCAACGATCCGGATGATTCGTTGTTTCAGGCCTACGATGAGAAGGCTGGAAAAGTGATTGAAGGCGTTTTTCTTGCGGGATGGGCGAGAAAAGCAAGCGAAGGCCTCGTTGGTGTGGCAAAGCGAGACGGAGATTGGTGTGCGGAGGTTGTGGAGCGCTACCTTGCGTCAAAAAACTCAGGTTCTCAGGTCACGGACGTGCTGAATCGGCTGCATACAGTGTTGAAAGGTCGTCAGAGCCATCCGGTCGATGTGAAAGGGCTCAGAGTGCTGGAGGCGGCGGAGAAAGCACACAATGGAGCATCGGATTGTATCGGAGAATTCAAGTACGCGAGCAATCAGGAGATGACAGCGTTGATCGAGCGCGGATAGGCATCGCCGGAGACGTCATCATCCGTCTCCCCACTTCAGTTTTTCACGCAGCACTTCGTAGTAATGGCTTTCCGGAAACCGAATCAGCTTGGTTCGGTGTTCCGAGGCCTGAATGACCGCGGTATCTCCTTGTGTCATGGCAATGCCGACTTGTCCGTCAAGCGTGGCCATTGCTCCTTCATCTTTGCTGGTCAGGGTAACCTCGATTTCAACGTTGCCGGGGACAATCAGCGGCCGATGGGTCAGCGTGTGGGGGCTGATCGGCGTCAGGATCAACGACTGTACGGCGGGATTGATGATGGGGCCACCGGCTGACATCGAGTAGGCGGTAGAGCCGGTCGGTGTTCCGACGATCAGGCCGTCCGCCCGTAAGTTTGTTACGAACTGGCCTTGAATCGCGATCTTCAATTCAATCATACGGGCCAGCGTGCCCTTGCTGATTACGACATCATTGAGCACCATGCCTCGGGCCACGGTCTCCCCATGTCGATGGACATGGGTCTGCAACATCAGCCGCTCATCAAGAATAAAATCGTTGGCGAAGACCCGATCGAGCGAGGCATAGAGATTGTCGAGGCGTACCTCGGTCAAGAATCCGAGGCCGCCCATATTCACGCCTAAAATGGGAATGCTGCGCTCCGCCGCCAGCCGTGCCGCATTGAGAATGGTTCCATCACCCCCTAAGATGAGCAGAACGTCGGATTGGCCTGCCAATTGAGTCTTTTGAATTCCGCCCTGTTCGTTCAGCAGCGCGGCGGATGTCGTATCGAGCAGGACGGTGATATGCCGATCTCTAAGCCAGGTCACGACTCCCTGCAGAGTTGTTTTCACTTCGGGAAATTTCGGCTTTGTCAGAATGCCAATGCTTTTGCTTTTCATGAATGCGCCACTCGATGAGTTATCAGACAGAAGGTGCGGGATTCTATCGGGACGGTTCTTTTCATGTCAACGAGTGCAATGGCTCCATCACGTGTATCCGACGACGGGTGCGATTCCCGGACTCGCCTGAATCACTTTGCCGGTTTTCCTCGCAATCTTGACTCTCTGAAAGGCTCTGGTTAAACTCAGGCCAAGTTTTTCGATAGGTTTCGCACGAACACGAAATTCTCACGGCTAGTATCCATCAGGAGGAGGCAGGATGTTCGAACGATTCACGGACAAAGGTCGAAAGATCATCATCCTCGCGCGAGAGGAAGCCGAGCGGCACCAGAACGATTATCTCGGGACGGAGCATCTCGTCTTGGCAATTCTCCGTGAGTCTGACGGCATCGCCCTCATGATTCTGAAGAAAATGGGGCTCTCCACGGAGCAGATCCGTTTAGAAATCGAGCGTAATCTGCCCGGTGGCGGAACCACAATGACGTTTGGTGAAATTCCGTTCAGCCCGCGCGTGAAAAAAGTGATCGAATATGGTGTCGAGGAAGCGCGTCTTCTCGGGCACAACCACATCGGCAGCGAACATCTGCTGTTGGGTCTGCTGCGGGAGGAAGAGGGGATCGGCGGGAAAATTTTGCGCAGCCTGGGCGCGAACCTCTTGACGGCAAGACAATTGACTGTGACCTTTTTGAGAAAGTCTGCCCCGCGCGAGCGTGACCGGAAGAGCAACACGCCGGCGTTGGACGAATTCGGGCGTGACTTAACCCAACTCGCACAGGAAGGCCAGTTGGACCCGGTGATCGGTAGAGCCGACGAGATTGAGCGTGTCCTTCAGATTCTCAGCCGGAGAAGCAAGAACAATCCTGTTCTTATCGGCGAATCCGGTGTCGGGAAAACGGCTATTGTCGAAGGACTTGCGCAACGGATTGTTCAGTCGGAGGTGCCGGATAACCTGTTATCCCGCCGCGTCATTGCGCTGGACCTGGGCTCGTTGGTCGCAGGCACCAAGTACCGGGGCCAATTCGAGGAACGGCTCAAAGTCGTCATGAAGGAAATTGTGCAGGCCGGCAATATCATCATCTTCATCGATGAGCTGCACACGCTGGTCGGCGCCGGGGCTGCAGAAGGCTCCATCGATGCGTCGAACATGCTGAAGCCGGCACTGTCGCGTGGGGAGATTCAATGCATCGGGGCCACCACGCTGGATGAATACCGGAAGCACATTGAAAAGGACGGTGCACTGAAACGACGGTTCCAGCCGATTCATGTCCAGCCGCCCAGTCTCGACGAAACCGTCATGATCATACAGGGGCTGCGGGATCGTTACGAAGAGCATCACGGGGTTGAAATCACGGAAGAGGCCATCGTTGAAGCCGTCAAGTTATCGGACCGGTATATCACCGACCGGTTCCTGCCTGACAAAGCGATCGATTTGATCGATGAAACCGGTTCGCGTGCAAAGCTTCAGACCTATGCGCTTCCGTCGGAGTTGAAGGGCATGGAGCAGGAACTGAAGAAAGTGTCGCGTGAAAAAGAACTGTCGATTTCGATGCAAAACTTCGAAGAAGCGGTGCGGCACCGTGAAGAAGAAGAACGGCTGCGTAAACTTCTGGACGAATCCAAGCGTGAATGGAAAAAGAGCCAGGAGAAGAATAAGCCGGTGATTGGTAAAGAAGACGTCGCGTATGTGGTCTCCAAGATGACCGGCATTCCGCTTTTCAAGCTCGAGGAAGAAGAGTCCAATAAGCTGCTCCGGATGGAAGAGTTCCTGCATAAGCGGGTAATCGGCCAGAATGAGGCGATCTCGGCGGTCGCACGAGCCATTCGTCGTTCGCGTGCAGGATTAAAGGAAGCACGGAAGCCGATCGGCTCCTTTATCTTCATGGGACCGACAGGCGTCGGGAAAACGGAATTGGCTAGAACCTTGGCGGAGTTCCTCTTTAACAGTGAGGATGCGCTGATTCGTGTCGATATGTCGGAGTATCAAGAGAAATTCACCAGTTCAAGGCTGTTCGGTGCGCCTCCGGGCTATGTTGGTTATGAAGAGGGGGGGCAGTTGACCGAAAAGGTTCGCCGTCGGCCCTATTCGGTCGTCCTGTTCGACGAAATTGAAAAGGCACACCCCGATGTGTTTAACGTGCTGCTTCAAGTGCTGGATGATGGTGTGTTGACAGACAGCCTGGGCCGAAAGGTTGATTTCAAGAACACTGTGATCATCATGACCACAAACCTTGGAACTCGCGATATCTCTAAGTCGCTCTCACTTGGTTTCACTAACGTCAACGATGCACTTGGAAATTACGAGCGCATGAAGAACAAAGTTCAGGATGAATTGAAGAATCACTTCCGCCCTGAGTTCCTCAACCGTATCGATGACACCATCGTCTTCCACCAGCTATCTGAGAATGAAATCATCCAGATTGTTGATCTCATGGTCGCAAACCTAGAGACTCGCTTGAAGGCGAAGGACATGGGAATCGAACTCACTTCGAAAGCAAAATCAGTTCTCGCAACCCGCGGTTATGACCCTGTGCTTGGTGCGCGTCCATTGCGTCGAACCATTCAACGTGAGATTGAAGATGCGCTATCCGAGAAGATTCTCTTCGGTGAAGTAAAGAGTGGTCAGATTATTCTGATTGATGTTGAAGGTGACGAAGGAAAAGAAACCTTCACCTTCAAAGGTATGCCACGCGAAGCTCTTCCAGATACACCGGAAGATCTCGCTGAAGCGCCTACTGCTTAATTACAGCTGAATCACTTTACTGCCCACGATTAAGTCGTGAACAGTTCTGCGATCTTCGCGGAATACAAAGAGGCTATCGATTACGAAAGTGATTCCGTTTGATGCGCCACCAGCGATATTTCCAGCCGCACCTTTAACTGCGAATTCGCGGAGCGCCATACGCGACCATGTGAAAACTTCGCCAGTTTTTGCATCGACAACAATCTGTTGTAGTAGTCGCTTTGCTGGTGTCTGGCCAGTCTTCCAAGTAAAGAGATTCCATATAACCCAGCCAATAAAGAGCGTCACGATCATCAAGCCAAGGTCCAATAAGAATGAACCAAGGCGGGCTTGAACCGAGGCGAGTTGTTGGGGCTGAATATCAATAACTTCTGGGTTCTCATTTGTCATGGCTGAAGTCTACAACGCGAGACTTAAAGAGAACTGAGAGAGAATGAGGATGTGAAGGCGAAGACTAAGAACGGATTCCCACCAAAAGTCTGTGCGCACTGTGGACGTGAATTCGAGTGGCGGAAAAAGTGGGCTCGCGGGGAGACATTACGGAAGAATTGGTCAGATTGGATGCGCATATGGTACAGTTTCAGCAAACGGTGGATAGCGTTCAACCAGCTGGAAAGACGCTGGATTTTCTCATCCAGGAAATGGGACGGGAGATTAATACTATTGGGTCGAAGGCCAGCGATGCTGCAATCGCGGCAGCCGTGGTTCAGATGAAGGCCGAACTCGAACGGATCCGAGAACAGGTACAGAACGTCGAATGACTATTGCCAATTCAGTGACCAAGCTTTCACCGGACCCTGCAGAGGGACGCCAGTCGCATGATCGGAGGGGCATCCTCTTTATTATTTCAGCCCCCTCAGGAGCCGGGAAAACCACCCTCTGTAAACAGTTGTCTGCCTCTATCCCGGGGCTCTGGCATTCCGTGTCCTACACCACCAGAAAGCCGCGTACCGGGGAAGAAAGTGGACGCGAGTACTACTTCGTCGATGAAAGTGTGTTTCAAGACATGGTTGCGCGCAATGAATTCCTGGAGTATGCCCATGTGTATGGGAACTGGTACGGTACTCCACGGAAAGCCTTGATGGATAAGATGGAACACGGCATAGACGTCTTGCTGGAAATCGATGTGCAGGGCGCGCTTCAGATTAAGAAGAAGTTTGAGGACGGGGTCTACATTTTTATTCTTCCACCGTCTCTGGATACGTTGCGCGCGCGGCTTCAAGGGCGCGCCTCAGACTCTCAGGAAGAAATCGTTCGCCGGCTGCAGCGGGTCAAAGAAGAGGTATGGAGCTTTCGCGAGTACTACTATATCGTCCGTAATGACGATCTGACGCAGTCGCTTCGCGAGCTGCAAAGTATCTTTCTCGCAGAACGGCTCAAGACCAAACGGCTGGACATGAACTGGTTTGAACAGAACTTTATTATCGAGAGAGATACCCAGCAGAGTAATCGGGCGACATAACCACCTCTAGTAGGAGCGTACCATCATGATCGATATGCTGAGTTTATTGCCACAGTACACGCCGAACGAATTTGATTCCCGTCACCGACTGGTGATCGTCGCTTCACAGCGGGCCAAACACCTGGCTCAGGGAGCAAAACCAACCGGCCCGTCTCGCTTTACGAAAGAAACGACCGGTGCGCTAGACGAAGTGCTGCGCGGCAAGATTTCGTATTTGACGGGGAAAGAGGCTCGCGATGCGATGAAGGAAGCGAAGCGCGGAAAAGAAGGTGAAACCGAGCGCATGGCGATGATGACAGGAGAGGATGCGAAGGAGATCAAGAAAGAGCTCAGTGTGTACGTGGACGATACAGCCACGCCGCAAGCCGCTCCAGCCGAAGAATAGAGCGAGGAGACACTCTTGGATCCGGATAGACCATCGGCAATGTTGCGGGGCCGGCGTCTCGTGCTGGGCGTCACCGGGAGTATTGCCGCGTATAAGGCGGTGAGCTTGCTGCGGGCACTCAAGTCTCGAGGTGCATCTGTTTCTGTCGTGATGACGAAGAGCGCAACTAAATTCGTGGCACCGCTGACATTTGAAGTGCTGTCCGGGGAGCGGGTCACGACCGACCTCTTTGAAGCTCGGGAAGAGATGCGGCATCTGGCGGTCCCTGAAGGTGCCCATGCGGTCATTATTGCACCGGCGACGGCGAATTTTTTGGCCAAGGCGGCTGTCGGATTGGCGGATGACGTCCTATCGACGATGCTGCTTACGGCGCAATGCCCGATGATCATTGCTCCGGCTATGGACGGTGGGATGTGGGAACATCCCACTGTGGTCGAGCATGTGCGGATGCTTCGTGCGCGTGGTGTCGTGGTGCTCGACCCAGAAGTTGGGCCGCTGGCGTCTGGGCAAGTGGCGCAAGGGAGACTGGCTGCAGAGCCGAGGATCCTGGAAGCGGTGGAAGCGCTGCTGATTCCGCAAGCCGATTGGTCGGGGCAACGGGTATTGGTATCGGCGGGACCGACTCAGGAGGCGATTGATCCTGTTCGGTTCATCTCCAATCGTTCGTCAGGCAAGATGGGTTATGCGATCGCAGAAGCGGCTCGTGACCGAGGTGCCGAAGTGGTGCTGGTCACCGGGCCGACGGCACTTGTGCCACCAGTCGGTGTCGAAGTTGTGTCGGTCATCTCGGCACAACAAATGGCCGACAGCCTCTGCCGTCATTTTGCCTGGGCTACGGTGGTGGTGATGGCAGCTGCTGTTGCGGACTTTCGTCCACGGGAACAAGCGGTTCAGAAAATGAAAAAACAAGGCCGAACGTCGTTGACGCTCGATCTTGATGTGGCGCCAGATATTCTCGCGATGCTGTCTGCGCAACGGACCACTCAAGTTCTCGTAGGGTTTGCTGCAGAGACTGAGGATGTGGTTGCCCATGCGATGGCGAAGCTTGTGGGAAAAGGGCTCGACGCGATCGTCGCGAACGATGTGACGAAAGAAGGCGCCGGGTTTGGCAGTGATGACAATGCCGCTGTCGTTCTTTCGCGTGGCGGTAGGCGGAAAGAATTCTGGCTTATGTCCAAACGCAGGCTGGCGGACCATATTCTGACGGAAGTACTGAATTTATCTGCCACTTGCCGCACGTCGTCGATAAGGGGGGAGTAGGGTTCACGATGGGGGCAGGATCCAATAAGGCTGGAAATGCCGCTGAGATTGACCGGTTGGCGTTAGCTGTCGCCATGGATCCGGGATCGAAGGCATTCATTCCGCTGGCTGAGGAATATGGAAAAGCCGGGATGTGGGATGAAGCAGCGGCCATCCTTGAAGATGGATTGAAAGCCTCTCCGAATTTCATTATTGCGATGGTTGCGTTGGGCCGAGTCTATGAGCAGCTGAACCACCCAGCCAAGGCCATCACAATATTGGAAGAGGCGATAAAATTAAGCCCGGAGAACTTTCGTGCGCACAGAACACTGGCAAAAATCTACATGTCTCAGGGGGTGAGGGAGGCCGGCCTTCGATCGTGCGGAGTCATTTTGGCGGCAAATCCTCAGGATGCAGAAGTCCTGTCGCTACGTGCTACGCTTGAGGCACTTCCTGTGTCCACTCCAACTGAATTGTCGCCGCCACAGCCGGTCGTTGAGTCCGTTCAACCAGCTCCGGATTCCGCGGTAACGATGGAAAAGGCAGCGGAAGCGCTAATTGTCGACATCATGCAACGAGACCGGCCAAAGGCCGTAACTGACAGCGCTTTGACCGCGCCTGCGCAGAAGAGCGCCACGGTCATCCAGCTTGAACAGTGGCTGAGTTTGATCCAGGAGCGCCGGCGCAATCATACTGCTTCGACTAATAACAATTCATAACTTCCCAGATAGTTCAATGGTTTGACCATCCCGGGTGGGACTGCTAGAATGCCGCCCTTATTCCATGCAGAAGTGCTAGGTCTGGTTTGATCAGGAGGCGGTTCGTACGTCCAATGCTGAGAGTACTAGTCCTGCACGGTCCGAACCTCAATTTGCTGGGGAATCGTGAAGAGTCTGTGTATGGGACCACCACGCTTGCTGAGATCGACGCATCGCTGTCGAAACTTGGCAGCGAACTGGGAGTGGAACTGGAGACCCGCCAGTCGAATCATGAAGGTGAATTGGTGACGTGGATTCAGGAAGCTCGCGGCAAATATCACGGAATCATCATTAATCCTGCGGCATACACGCATACCAGTATTGCGGTGAGGCTGCATGAACATTTGTCTTCGCACGGATCCAAGCCTCTCTTAGGGGCGGGATTGAGCCGTGGGGCCGAGAGGCGCAGCCATTGATCTATGGGCCATGGCTCACAGGTCTGATTGAAGGGAGCACGGAGTGATTTCGACCGTTGATTTTCGAAATGGGGTTCGGCTTATGGTGGAAGGCGAGCCGTTCTATATCGTGGAATTTCAGCATGTGAAGCCGGGTAAGGGCGGCGCCTTCGTGCGTACCAAGCTGAAAAGTTATCTGTCGGGGAATGTGCTGGATCGAACCTTTCGGTCCGGGGAACGGTTTGATGAGCCTGATTTGGAAGAACGCGACATGCAGTTTCTCTATGCCACCGGCGAGTTATTTACGTTCATGGATACGGAGTCCTATGAGCAGCTTTCATTCGAGAAGAGTACGCTCGGAGACAATGCGGATCTCTTAAAAGAAAATATGGTCGCCAAGATCCTGGTCTATGAACACCGGCCGATCGATGTCGAGCTGCCCAATTTCATTGAGCTGAAGGTCGTCGATGGGGAGCCTGGAGTTCGAGGCGATACCGCATCCGGCGGGACCAAGCCTGTGATTGTCGAAACCGGGGCGACGATCAAAGTTCCTCTGTATTTGGAAGTCGGCACTGTGATCAAGATTGATACTCGTACCAGGTCGTATGTGGAGCGGGTCCGGTGAGCGCGCGCCGACGGTCTACACCGAAGAAGAAACCGAGACCGATCATTCTGCCGTCCATGCCGGGTGGGCCTGGGCAGGGGCAGGACGCATTGCTCACGAGTGGCCAAACCAAGCAGATCCAAGATCTCATTGATTTGCTTCGCCGGAACAACTTGACCGAGTTGGAATTAGAGCGCCAAGGGGTGCGTATCCGAGTCCGCCATGAGATCGGCATCAAGTCCGTCGCGGCCTCGGTGCAAGAGACTGTCCCCAATATTTCTCAGCCAAGCGTCCATCCCACGAGTGCTTCCGGTCCTCCGGCCGAAGACACGACCGGCATGGTGACAATTACCTCCCCCATCGTCGGGACGTTCTATCGATCACCTTCTCCGGATGCCGATCCCTATGTTGAAGAGGGCGATATTGTCAAAAAAGGCCAAGTACTGTGCATCGTCGAAGCGATGAAACTGATGAATGAGATCGAGTCTGAAACGGACGGCCGCATCGTCAAGATTCTGGCCGAAAGCACCAAGCCTGTCGAGTACGGGCACGCGCTCTTTTTGATAGATCCCAACCCCGTCCAATAGACGGTTCTCGCCGACGTATCGGAGTCACAACGTGTTCAAGAAAGTTCTGATCGCCAACCGCGGAGAGATTGCACTACGGGTCATCCGAGCTTGTAAGGAGCTCGGAATCAGGACCGTTGCCATCCATTCGGAGGCCGATGCCGCTAGTCTGCACGTGCGCGCCGCCGATGAGAAGGTGTGCGTGGGGCCACCGGAAGCCGCGTTGAGCTACCGCAATATTCCAAATGTTTTGAGCGCGGCGGAGGTGACCGGCGTGGATGCCATCCATCCCGGCTATGGGTTCTTGTCTGAGAATGCCCACTTTGCTGAAGTCTGCTAATCGATCGGTGTCAAATTCATCGGCCCGACCTCTGAAAACATTGCCATGATGGGGGACAAAGCGAAGGCCCGTGAGGTCGTTTCCAAGCG
>JABMDH010000049.1:0-2691 GCA_015904075.1 Nitrospira sp. | reverse complement strand
CGACGCATTGTCGACGTGATGGTCACGACGGCGACCGACAGTGCCCACCGGTGGCTGATCGTCACAGTGATCGTGGGCGCCGGACTGGTCGCCGTCGGAGTGGTCGTGTCGCTGCTGGCGGGTTTGGCTAGCGCCGGGAGGAAAGCATCCGGTGCAAAAACGAATAGCACAGCGCGGCCACAATGGGTGACGAACTGCCATTATTATAAACTTGCGCTCTTTAAGTGTATGTTTCCGTTAATTTCGTCAAATACTGGACAAAACCCATTAATTTGCGGCAAAATGCACACATGAAAGCCATCTTGGTACTGCATGGTCCCAACCTCAATTTGCTCGGGAACCGTGAAGAGTCTGTGTATGGGACCATCACGCTTGCTGAGATCAACGCGTCGCTGGCGAAGCTCGGCAGCGAGCTGGGAGTGGAATTGGAGATCCGCCAGTCGAATTATGAAGGCGAATTGGTGACGTGGATTCAGGAAGCCCGCAGCAAATATCATGGGATCATCATTAATCCTGCGGCATATACGCATACCAGTATTGCGGTGAGGGATGCACTGTCGGCTGTCGAGATGCCCGTTATTGAAGTGCATCTGTCGAACATCTATCGACGGGAAGAGTTTCGCCAGCATTCATTTGTCTCGGGAGTGGCCCTGGGACAGATTTCAGGATTAGGCCCGACCGGCTATCTCTTGGCGCTACGGGGGTTACAGGCACATTTGTCCTTGCATGGTTCCACGCCTGCCTCCGGGGCTGGATTGAGCCGTGGAGCTGAGACGCGCAGCCATTGACCCATGGTTCATTGTTCTGATTGAAGGGAGCACGGAGTGATTTCGACCGTTGATTTTCGAAATGGGGTTCGTCTCATGGTGGAAGGCGAGCCCTTCTATATCGTGGAGTTTCAGCATGTGAAGCCGGGAAAGGGCGGCGCCTTCGTGCGTACCAAGCTGAAAAGTTATCTGTCGGGGAATGTGCTCGATCGAACCTTTCGGTCCGGGGAGCGTTTTGAAGAACCTGACCTGGAAGAACGCGACATGCAGTTTCTCTATGCCACCGGCGAATTGTTTACGTTCATGGACACGGAATCCTATGAGCAGCTCTCATTTGAGAAAGCCACACTCGGAGATAATGCGGATCTCTTAAAAGAAAATATGGTCGTCAAGATTCTGGTCTATGAACACCGGCCGATCGATGTTGAGTTGCCCAATTTTATCGAGTTGCAGGTCGTTGATGCGGATCCTGGAGTGCGAGGGGATACGGCATCCGGCGGTACCAAGCCCGCAATCGTCGAAACCGGAGCGACAATCAAAGTCCCTCTGTATTTGGAAGTCGGCACTGTGATCAAGATTGATACGCGTACCAGGTCGTATGTGGAGCGGGTCCGGTGAGCGCGCGCCGGCGGTCCACGCCGAAGAAGAAGCCGCGGCCGATCATTTTGCCGTCCATGCCGGGTGGGCCTGGGCAGGGGCAGGATGCATTGCTGACGAGTGGCCAAACCAAGCAGATCCAAGATCTCATTGACTTGCTTCGCCGCAACAACTTGACTGAGTTGGAGTTGGAACGGCAAGGGGTGCGTATCCGGGTCCGCCATGAGATCAGCACCAAGTCCGTCACAGCTTCGGTGCATGAAACCGTCCCCAATATTCCTCAGCCAAGCGTCCATCCCACTAAGGTGGCCGGCCCTCCGCCCCAAGATACAACCGGCCTGGTGACGATTACCTCCCCCATCGTCGGGACGTTCTATCGATCGCCGTCGCCGGATGCCGATCCCTATGTTGAAGAGGGTGACATGGTTAAAAAAGGCCAAGTGCTGTGTATTGTCGAAGCCATGAAGCTGATGAATGAAATTGAGTCTGAAACGGACGGCCGTATCGTAAAGATTCTTGCCGAAAGCACCAAGCCGGTAGAATACGGGCACGCACTCTTCTTGATAGATCCCAACCCAGTCCAATAGGCGGTCCTCGCCAACGTATCGGAGCCACGACGTGTTCAAGAAAGTGCTGGTCGCCAACCGCGGAGAAATTGCGCTACGGGTTATCCGGGCCTGTAAGGAGCTTGGAGTCAGGACCGTTGCCATTCATTCGGAGGCAGATGCCGCCAGTCTGCATGTGCGCGCCGCTGATGAGAAGGTGTGCGTGGGGCCGCCGGAAGCGGCGCTGAGCTATCGCAATATTCCAAATGTTCTGAGCGCGGCGGAGATTACCGGCGTGGATGCCATCCATCCCGGCTATGGGTTCTTGTCTGAAAACGCCCACTTTGCCGAAGTCTGCGAATCGATCGGTGTCAAATTCATCGGTCCCACCTCTGAAAACATAGCCATGATGGGGGATAAGGCGAAAGCCCGCGAGGTTGTATCCAGGCGGGGGCTGCCAGTGACACCCGGCAGTCTCGGTGAGTTGCGGAGCGAAGATGATGCGATGCAAGCCGCGCAGAAAATCGGCTTTCCCGTCATCATTAAAGCGACGGCCGGAGGCGGTGGCCGCGGCATGCGCGTCGTGAACAAAGCTGAAGATTTGGGCCGGGCGTTTCAGGCCGCCCAGGCTGAGGCGAAGTCAACCTTCGGCAACGAGAATGTCTATCTCGAACGGTATTTTCTGGAACCCCGCCATATTGAAGTCCAAGTCATGGCCGACCACCGCGGACAGGTCATTCATCTGGGTGAACGCGACTGCTCGATTCAACGGCGGCACCAAA
>JABMDH010000048.1:11588-16061 GCA_015904075.1 Nitrospira sp. | reverse complement strand
CGACTCGTCCGCCTCCGCCGTAACTCCCGACCTGGCGATTGCCGTTCTCCTCGGCAATGCAGGTGATTTGCAAGCGAGAAAGCAGCTGCACATCGCCGACGAGGGTACCATCTGATGTCGCCACCGCCACAACTTTGTATTCGGTATTGAAGGACGCCATGACATTCTTGATGCGGGGGTCGTATCGCCTGGCTTCGGCATCGATTTCGTTCAAAAGGGCCACTCGCTCAGGGGTCGCCGCTTCGGCTTGGGCCCGTTCCACCGGATACAGATCTCTCGTCGGCCGTGTTTGCGTGGGCGCCGGGACCGCCCGATCCCCCTTGGGAGAATTGGCGATATACCGCGCCGTATCCGCCGCAATCTCCAAATCTTTCTTCGTCAGTTCATCCGAGTATGCAAACCCGGTTTTTTCTCCCGCGGTCGCCCGCACTCCAACACCTTGAGAAATGCTCTTGGACGCGCGCTTGACAAGGCCCTCTTCCATAGACACCGACTCCGAGACCCGCGACTCGAAGTACAAATCCGCATAATCGACATCCCGGACACTGAGCCGATCGAGTGCGTGCTGGGCTTCGAGTTCCGTGACACCGAACGTGGCCAATTGGACCTGATTCGTCATCGTTCCACTCTTTCTCCAAAGTTCGTGCGAGCGAGAAGTATAGCCCATTCATTTCCGCAGCCGCAATGCAACGGATTCCAATTTTCTGCTCTCTTCACGTATTTCTCCTGAATTGTTTGACATTCGACACCCCCAACAGTAGACTTCCCTTACTCCACTCAATCTTCTCTATACTGTGAGGAGTATTGTCACAATTCCATGGCACATCAGTCGGATTTGACCTTCGACCATCTCTCAGAACGCGAATTAACTGCTAAGTTGGAGCCGGACCTCTTGCCGAAGCATATCGCCGTCATTATGGACGGCAACGGACGGTGGGCCGAGCTCCGAGGTCTTCCCCGCATTGCAGGCCATCGCGAGGGTATCAACTCCGTCAGAGACATGATCTCGCAATGCCTGGAACTCGGCATCCAGGCCCTCACGATCTATGCGTTTTCACAGGAAAATTGGAATCGGCCCACCCAGGAAATCAGCGCACTGATGGGCCTCCTGGAACACTATCTTTCCACTGAACGAGCCAGCCTGATCGAGCAACAGGTCCGCTTCCGGGCAATCGGGCGCCTTGAACTGCTTCCAGAATCAGCCCAACATTGGGTGCGCACCACCGAACGAGACACCGCCAACCTCGACAAAATGGTGCTCACCGTCGCCTTGAGCTACGGGGGCCGTGCGGAAATTGTCGACGCAGTCAGAGGCCTGTTGGCCGATGTCCAATCCGGGACGATCGAGGCGGACCAGATCGATGAAGCGCTACTCCAGCAACACCTATATACGCATTCGCTGCCTGACCCTGATTTGCTCATTCGAACCAGTGGAGAAACGCGAATCAGCAATTTTCTTCTCTGGCAGCTGGCCTATACGGAACTCTGCTTCACCCCGACATTATGGCCGGACTTCCGCCGGCGCGAGTTCTTGATGGCGCTACTGGAGTATCAAAAGCGTGAGCGCCGATTCGGCCGGGTCTTGAGCGCCGTGCCGTCGTAATCCTCGTGAGACCCTCGTCTGCCACCGACACCACCACACAGCCAGACCACTTGTGACCACACCATCGGCCGGCACATTGTGGCCGGACTTCCGCCGGCGCGAGTTCTTGATGGCGCTGCTGGAATATCAAAAGCGTGAGCGTCGATTCGGCCGAGTCTTGAGCGCCATGCCGTCGTAATCCTCGTGAGACCCTCGTCTACCACCGACACCACCACACACAGTCAAACCATTTGTGACTACACCATCGGCCGGCACTCGACGATTTGATCTCCGGCGCGTCTATACCGCCGCCCTCCTTATTCCGGGGGTGTACATTATTATCCGCTATCTTCCCCCCTGGTGCTTGACGCTGCTCCTCATAGTCGGCGGAGTCTTGGCGTTGATGGAGCTGTACCGGATCTGTTTTCAATCCCGCCCAAACCATTTGCTGGTCGGTGCAGGCCTGGCCATCTCGACGCTGGTACTGGCCAGGCAACATGTGCTCCTCGACCTGACAGAGGTTCTCGCTGTTACCGCACTGGCCCTACCGGCTGCAATGTTGCTCTCACCCGGCCCATTCGAACGCCGGCTGAAAGATCTGGCCATTACAGCATGTGGCGTGTTGTACGTGGGGTTCACATTGAGTACGATCGTATCGACGCGTGCATTGCCAGCGGGGGAGTTGTTTGTCCTCTTCGTGGCCATTGTCACCTGGGCGGCAGACACCGGCGCCTATTATGCCGGGACGCTGTGGGGCAAACATCTGCTCGCACCCTCGGTGAGTCCGAAGAAAACCATTGAAGGAGTCGGCGGCGGCTTCATCCTGGCCGTCGGCGCAGCCCTGGCGGCCTGTGCCTGGTTCGTACCGCAGCTCTCACTCGTCGACGCCCTCATCCTTGGTCTGCTCCTGACCGTGGCAGGTCTGTTCGGCGATCTCTGGGAGTCGATGATCAAGCGTCGCGTGGGAGTCAAAGACTCGGGAAGCATTTTGCCCGGCCATGGTGGTATGCTGGACCGGCTCGATAGTCTCTTGTTCACCGCCCCCACCTTCTACTACTATGTGACCTGGGTTCGCGGTATCTCACCATCCCTATGAAAGAGGAGAGGATATGAAGTCCATCATTATCCTGGGCTCGACCGGATCGATCGGAACCAATACCCTCGATATCGTCCAGCGGTTCCCGGAAGATTTTCGAGTCGTCGGACTGACGGCAGGCGGCAACATCGAAAAACTCGAAGCGCAAATCCGTGCGTTCAATCCAGAAGTTGTCGCCGTTTCCACGGAATCCTCCGCCGCAGCGCTCCGAACACGATGTGCCGGTCTTCCGGTCGAAATTCTGGCCGGCGAGGAAGGCATCGCTCAAGTGGCCGCCATGCCGGGAGCCGAGCTCGTAATTTCAGCCATTGTAGGAGCCGCCGGACTCCTTCCTACCCTGGCCGCGATTCGTAGCGGCAAACATATCGCATTGGCCAATAAAGAACCCATGGTCATGGCCGGCAAGTTGATGCAGGAAGAGGCACGCAAGCACGGCGTCCGAATCTTCCCCGTCGACAGTGAACATAGCGCGATTTTTCAATCCCTTGAAGGTCATCGGCTCGAAGACGTTCGGCGGCTGATCTTGACGGCCTCCGGCGGCGCCCTCTGGACACTGACGAAAGCACAGCTGCAGGACGTGACACCGGAGCGAGCGCTTCAACATCCGAACTGGAAAATGGGCTCGAAAATCACCATCGACTCGGCCACCCTGATGAACAAAGGGTTGGAAGTGGTGGAGGCCCGCTGGCTGTTCGACATCCGTGAATCCCGCATCGACGTCTTGATCCACCGGGAAAGCATCATCCATTCACTGGTCGAGTACGAGGACCGATCGATGATCGCCCAACTGGGGCTGCCTGATATGCGGACGCCGATTTCTTATGCGATGCGGTATCCGGAGCGTATGCCGCTGGATTTGCCGTCACTGGATTTGACTGAGATCGGCAAACTGACCTTCTGCAAACCGGACCACGACCGGTTTCCCTGTCTCAATCTCGGCTACGAATCACTTCGGATCGGGGGCACCATGCCCGCGGCCATGAATGCCGCCAACGAAGTTGCCGTCGACGCGTTCCTCAACGGCGGCCTCCGGTTCATCGAAATCGCCGATGTCATCCGGAATACGATGCACGCCCATACCCATCGGGAGATCGCCGGCCTTGAGGATGCACTGGAAGCCGACCGCTGGGCCAGAGAGAAAGCAGGGGCCTTCGTCCATGCGTTGCCGCGCTAACAGAAAACATATGAATTCTAAAAGATCAATGTTACAGTTACCGTAGTTTCATTCATATTCACACTGGACAATCACGATGTTATCCGCTTTTACCTGGTCACCCGACACCCTTTGGCTGCTGATGCAGAAAGCCTGGTGGTTTCTCGTCGTGCTTGGTGTGCTCGTCGCCTTTCATGAGCTCGGCCATTTTCTCGCCGCCCGATGGGTCGGCGTGAAGGTACTGAAATTCTCGATCGGCTTCGGCCCTAAACTGTTCGGACGGCAGGCCGGAGAAACGGAATATTTATTGTCTGCTATTCCGCTCGGCGGCTATGTCAAACTGTTCGGCGAGGACGAAGCGGAAGCCACGACCCCGGAAGACCGGCGGCGATCGTTTGTCCATCAAGGCCTCTGGGGAAAAGTGCTCATCGTCGCGGCAGGCCCAGGATTCAATTTCATCCTCGCCTATTTGATCTTTGCCGGATGGCTCTCAACGGGAGCTCCGCTGTTCGTCCCGACCTTTCGCGATCTCAGCGCCGATATCGAGGCCCTGGTCCCGGGATCACCGGCTGCGACTGCCGGAATGGAAGTCGGAGACCGGGTCGTTTCGGTCAACGGCAAGGATATCTCCACTAAAACCGA
>JABMDH010000048.1:7389-11488 GCA_015904075.1 Nitrospira sp. | reverse complement strand
CAACATCGTCGACGCCTACAATGCTGCGGAACTCAAGACAATCCATCCCTCGCTGCTTCATGACAACGCGTACGATAAGCGCACCGGATTCAAAACCAAACAAGTACTGACCTACCCCATCGTCGCCGATAACAAATATCTGATGGGCGTCCTCCAACTCCTGAACAAAAAGAACGGCACTCGCTTTACGAGAAAAGACGAAGAAGCCGTCGCAGAGATCGCAAAATCCATCGGCACCACGTTTTTCAATCTCCGAAAGGCCGTCAAAAAGAATCCGACGAAGTTCGATCTCCTGCTAAGCAGCAACCGTATCACACAAAACGACCTCGATAATGCTCTGGCCGAATCGCGCAAAGCCAACGGCGACCTCGAAATTATTCTCATCGAGAAATATAAGATCCCGAAGCTCGACCTCGGCAAGTCGCTCGCACAATTCTACAAATGCCCGTATATCGAATACAGTGAGCGCACGCTCGTTGACATCGAACTGCTTAAGAACCTCAACGTCGACTACCTGAAGAAAAACCATTGGATGCCGCTGAAGCGGGACCGGGCATCTGTTGAAATATTGACCGATGACCCGGACAATCTCGACCGGGTACAAGACATCAAGCGGACGTTCCCCGGTCTCACGATCCGTTTCGCCGTCAGTCTTCGGCGGGACATCGCACAATTCCTCGGCTCTTCAACAGGGACAGGGGACACGGGAGGGCGTAAACTCGACGAAAACGTCTCCGACATTCTCGGCGAACTCGTTACCGAAGCGCAAGCCGAGGCCATGGAAGACTCCTCCGGAGCCGGAGGGTTGGACGAAAACGACAGCGCGATCGTGCGCCTGGCCAACCAGATTATTGCCGATGCCTACCGGCAAAATGCATCGGACATCCACATCGAGCCGTACGGAGAAAAACGTGAGACCCTCGTCCGCTTCCGGGTAGACGGCGACTGTTTCGAGTACATGAAAATTCCGCAGAGTTACCGGCGCGCTATTGTCTCACGGCTCAAGATCATGGCCAGTCTAGACATCGCCGAACGTCGCAAACCGCAAGACGGCAAGATCAAATTCAAGCTCTCCGAGTCGAGAGAGATTGAGCTCCGTGTCGCGACCCTTCCCACCTCCGGATATAACGAAGACGTCGTCATGCGCATTCTGGCGGCCAGCGAGCCGCTGCCCCTGGACAAAATGGGATTCTCCGATCGGAATCTCAAGGCGCTCAGAGATATCTCTGCAAAACCGTACGGAATCATTCTCTGCGTGGGGCCGACCGGATCGGGAAAAACGACTACGCTCCACTCTGTGCTCGGAAACATCAACACGCCCGACATCAAGATTTGGACAGCCGAAGATCCTGTCGAAATCACGCAATACGGATTGCGGCAGGTCCAAGTCCAACCGAAAATCGGCCTGACATTCGCTACGGCTATGCGCGCCTTTCTGCGCGCTGATCCGGATGTCATTATGGTCGGAGAAATGCGGGATAAAGAAACCGCCGACACCGGCATCGAAGCCTCGCTCACCGGACACCTGGTGCTCAGCACCCTGCACACCAACAGCGCCGTGGAAACAGTGACCCGTCTCCTGGACATGGGGTGCGACCCCTTCAGTTTCGCCGACGCCATGCTCGGCGTGCTCGCCCAACGTCTGGCCCGGCGCATCTGCAAAGATTGCAAAGAGCAGTATGTTGGAACACCGGAAGAGTACGAAGAACTCCGGCAGGGCTACGGGGCCGATCGCTGGGACAAACTCGGCGTAAAACTCGACAACACGTTCCGCCTCGCTCGCGGAAAGGGCTGCGAAGTCTGCAATCGCTCAGGCTTTAAGGGCCGCGTGGCGTTGCACGAGCTGCTGCTCGGCTCCGACAATATCAAACGCATGGTTCAGCAGAAGGCCCGCACCGAGGATATGCTCCACTGTGCCCTGGACGAAGGCATGACGACACTTGTGCAGGACGGCATCCAGAAAGTCCTGCTGGGACAAACGACCTACAAAGAAGTCAAAGCCGTCGCACCCTGAATCTACGGATGGAGGCAGGAAGCGTGCGTGCGTGTATGCACGAGTGAAGTCCGTGGCACGGAGAGAGTCAAGAAGCAGACACGGCCATAGGCTTCGATGAACGGTCCATGAATTTCTGCAACTGCGTATCGACCGCTGGTGAAAGCCCCTCAAATTCCACGCCATAGGTCTGCTCCTTACCCCACCGCACCGTTGCCAGTTCGATACATGTTGCAGATGGATGGTTGGGCAGCTGCAAGCTCAGCGTGATTCGATCGCCTGGCGAGATGACAGCCTCGGTCATCACGCGGGCGCCCTTTGTGGAAACGTCGTAGACAACACCCAAATCTCCAGGATCGACGGCCGACCAACGACGTTTCAGGCCGACAACAGAAAATGAGCAGGGAAAAGGCGCTAAGACACGAACGCGAGGATGCCGTCGCAATTGAGTAACCACCTGCCCAGGTGTCGGCACAGCGCGCTTCCTGTCCATGCGCTCCTACTCCTTCTCCATCGTCGTAATTGTCATGTATTTGCTCAATCGGCTCAGCGTCGATTGAGAGAGCGTTCTGAAAGCAAGCCCGTAGATCTGATCCTTTCCCCAACGGACCGTTGCAACCTTAATTGTCGCCGGTGAAATTTGTTTGGGCAGTTGCAGGGTCAGCACCACCATATCTCCCGGCTTCAGTACCGCCTCAGTACTCACCCGCACTCCCCGGAGTGAAAGATCATAGACGACTCCAACCCCTTTGTGAGAGTTGTGGAACCACCCGTTGATGTTGGACAGCAAAGGCGCAACTGAACAGCTGAAGGGCGTGGGAATCCGAACCCGCGGATAACGGCGGAACTTATTGAGAACACCGACTCGATGATGCGTGGCCTGCATATGAAATCAGCCTCGTGAAGGTCACTCTACCTCACGAGGCTGATTTCATGAACCGTTTTCAGGTTTTATGCACGGATCAGTACTGGACACTGCGCGCAGGTTGTGCCGATCCATAGTGTGGACGACGGCGACCGGCGCCGCTACGGGAAGGCCCTGACGGTGTCTGATCATTCCGGCGCACACCCCCAGCCCTCACATGCGATGCCGGTGCCGGAGCGCCGCTGCCGGGAGCAAGAGGAACCGCATGGCCCAACAGGCGTTCAATATCCTGTAGTTGCTGATGATCCTCTCTGGTCACAAAACTTGTGGCCCGCCCGGTAGTCTTCATGCGAGCCGTTCGCCCGATACGATGCACATAATCTTCCGGACAGTTGGGCAAATCAAAGTTGATGACATGGCCGATGTTTGCCACGTCGATCCCGCGTGCGGCAATATCTGTCGCCACCAATACACGAAAGGTCCCGCGCTTAAACCCTTCCAGAGCCGCCCGTCGCTGGGACAAGCTGCGATCTCCGTGCAACACGGCCACCCGATGCCCTGCGGTGCCCAACATGCGTCCCAGCCGATCGGCCCGATGTTTCGTCCTGGTAAAGACAAGCGCCGTGTCCTTATCCGATCCCAACAGCGACAAGAGAAGATCGCCCTTGGCGTCATGCGAGATATGATGGACCGCCTGCGTAATACCATCGGCCGTCGTGGCGGATGGAGCGACCATCACACGCACAGGATTGTTGACACTTGCTTGAACCAATCGCGCCAGATCCGTCGGCAATGTCGCCGAAAATAGCAGCGTCTGCCGTTCTTCCGGCAAGGCATCAAGAATCTGGTTGATTTGCGGCGCGAAGCCCATATCCAGCATGCGATCGGCTTCATCCAGAACCAACATTTTGATGGACGACAACAGAATGTTGCCGCTCCACATGTGATCGAGCAAGCGGCCCGGCGTCGCCACTAAGATCTCCGGCCGCTGCCGCAGGCCCCGCACTTGCGCCTGCATATCCGCGCCTCCCACGATGACGGTGGCTGAGATGCGACGGCTCCGGCCGAGCTTCTCGATCGTCGTCAGGGTCTGCAACGCGAGCTCCCGCGTCGGCGCCAGGATCAACGCTTGCGGCTGCCCTTTCGGCAGCGCGGCGAGCCGCTCGACCATCGGGATGACAAATGCCGCAGTCTTTCCCGTTCCAGTCTGCGCGCAACCGATGACATCACGCCCGGCAAGC
>JABMDH010000048.1:0-7289 GCA_015904075.1 Nitrospira sp. | reverse complement strand
CTCCGCACCGGGTATGGCGAAGAATATTGGGACAAGCTCGACATCAAACAGGACAATACGTTCCGTCTTTCACGCAGCAAGGGCTGCGAGACCTGCAATCGGTCCGGCTTCAAAGGACGCGTCGCGTTGCACGAACTCTTGCTGGGCTCTGAGCAAATCAAACGCATGGTACAGCAAAAGGCCCGGACCGAAGACATGCTGAAAGCCGCACTATCCGAAGGCATGACCACACTGGTGCAAGACGGCATTCACAAGGTACTTCAAGGCCACACGGCCTACAAAGAAGTGAAGGCCGTCGCCATCAAGTAACACGGCTGCAGAACACACCGCAGCCGCTGCGCCCAACGAATATCCGTCCGGCTGCCGCATAGGCCGGACCAGACTCGAGTCCTCCGACCGGCTACTTGCTTGTGCAATACTCCCCTATTTCCCTTCTTCATCTTTCTCTCGTACTTCTGTACAATTTCCGCGACAGAATTGTGAAACCGGAAGGAGATTCGTTCATGCGGTGTGTACGCATTGCTTCAGCACTCGTATTACTATTGCTGTCCGGCTGCGAAACGACTGACAAAACACTTTCGACAGCGGAACGATTGCTCCGATCAACCACAGGCCGGACGGTGGTCGATCTGGCACAAGGAAAAGCTCCCACTCAAATTCTCAAAGAGCGGGTGGAGGTCTACCAGAGAAACCCTGAAGCGGCCATACGGGACCTACGCGCCGTACAGCGAGACTTTGAAACCCTCATGGACGCCTTGACAGGCAAGGTCAGGAAAACGTGGGGCGAGAAAGAGATCAAACTCCCGGAGCAGAAACGCTACGTAAAATACACCCAGAACTATATGAGCCGGGCCGTCGTCGATTTCGACAAGGGAACCGTGCTCATTGAAACACTCGATGAGAAACAACCGAAAAACAGCCTCAAAAACGCCATTATCACGACCATCCTGACACCGAATGATCCTCGAGCCGTCGATCTCTTTTCCGACAAAGCCGTGTCACTCACGGGCGACAAAGACCCCTATCTCCTGGGACTCGTTGCAGATCACCAAAACAACCCCATTCGGACACCGGAAAGTGCCGAACGGTTTGCCGACTACATAATCGAGAGCCAGGCTAAAACTCGATCTCTTGACCTGAACGGTGTTTCGAAGACCGCATTGTTTGCAACCATTCCGATGGTCGCAAACTTCAACAACCGGCAGGCCGACAAATACCGGCCTGTCGTCAACCGATTCGCCGAGCAATACCGTATCAGCCCAAGCCTCGTCTTCGCCGTGATCAGAACGGAAAGCAATTTCAATCCCTTTGCTGTGAGCTCCGCTCCAGCCTATGGCCTGATGCAACTCGTACCGACGAGCGGAGGCCGGGATGCCTTTCGAAAGGTCACGGGCCAAGACACTGCCCCCTCGCGTGAGTATCTCTTCGATCCTGAAAATAACATCGAGTTAGGTGTCGCGTATCTTAATGTTTTATCGTATACCCTACTGGAACAGATCGACAATACGATCTCGCGAGAATACTGCGTGATTTCGGCATACAATACCGGGACACGCAATGTATTCAAGGCATTCGCTTCCGACTCTGTTTCCGCGGTCAACTCTATTAATGGACTCGAACCACCCGCAGTCTATGACCGGTTACGTGGCAATCTTCCCTACCAGGAAACCAGAGAGTATCTAAACAAGGTCGTGACCTTCCGGAAACAATTCATCGCTCCGACAGAAAGCACCCCCTAGGCGCCTGTCTGACATGAGCCATTCTCTACAGAACCATGTTCTATTGAGTGTCGCCTCGGCCAACCAACGGCCCTGAATCTATGGAGTGCCTCAGGCAGCGAGGGTGAGCGTATACAGGTGTGTCGTCTGCAGTACGGAGAGAGTCAAGACGTAGGCGCGGCAACGAGCCTCGATGAATGGTCCATGAACTTCTGCAACCGCGTATCGACCGCAGGTGAAAGCCCTTCGAATTCCACGCCATAGGTCTGCTCCTTACCCCACCGCACCGTTGCAAGCTCGATACATGTCGCAGATGGATGATTGGGCAGCTGCAGGCTCAGCGTGATTCGATCGCCCGGCGAGATGACGGCCTCCGTCATCACGCGGGCACCCTTTGTGGAAACGTCGTAGACAACACCCAGATCCCCGGGATCGACGGCCGGCCAACGGCGTTTCAGGCCGACAACAGAAAATGAGCAGGGAAATGGTGCCGAAACACGAACGCGGGGATGCCGTCGCAATTGAGTGAGCGCCTGCCCAGGTGTCGGCACAGCGCGCTTCTTGTCCATGCGCGCCTACCCCTTCTCCATCGTCGTAATCGCCATATATTTATTCAATCGGCTTAGCGTTGATTGCGTGAGCGTTTTGAAAACAAGCCCGTAAATCTGATCCTTTTCCCAACGGACCGTCGCAACCTTAATTGTTGCCGGTGTAATCTGCTTGGGCAGCCGCAGGGTCAGTGCCACCATATCTCCCGGCTTCAGCACCGCCTCCGTACTCACCCGCACCCCCCGAAGTGAAAGATCATAGACGACCCCGACACCTTTGTGAGAGTTGCGGAACCACCCGTTGATGTTGGACTGCAAAGAAGCAAATGAACAGCTGAAGGGCGTGGGAATCCGAACCCGCGGATAGCGGCGAAACTTATTGAGAACACCGGCTCGCTGATGCGTGGTCTGCATAGGAAATCAGCCTCGTGAAAGTCACTCTACCTCACGAGGCTGATTTCATGAACCGTTTTCAGGTTTTATGCACGGATCAGTGGTGAACACTACGCGCAGGCTGTGCTGATCCATAGTGTGGGCGACGGCGACCGACACTACTGCGGGAAGGCCCCGACGATGTCTGATCATTCCGACGCACACCTCCAGCCCTCACATGCGATCCCGGTGCCGGAGCGTTGCTGCCGGGAGCAAGAGGAACCGCATGCCCCAACAAGCGTTCAATGTCCTGTAGTTGCTGATGATCCTCTCTGGTCACAAAACTCGTCGCCCGCCCGGTGGTCTTCATTCGAGCCGTTCGTCCGATACGATGTACATAATCTTCCGGACAGTTGGGCAGATCAAAATTGATGACATGGCCGATGTTTGCCACGTCAATCCCGCGTGCGGCAATATCCGTCGCCACTAAGACGCGAAAGGTCCCGCGCTTAAACCCTTCCAGAGCCGCCCGTCGCTGGGACAAACTGCGATCTCCATGCAACACGGCCACCCGGTGCCCTGCGCTCCCCAACATGCGGCCCAACCGATCGGCCCGGTGCTTTGTCCTGGTAAAGACAAGCGCTGTGTCCTTATCCGACCCCAACAGCGACAAGAGGAGATCACCCTTGGCATCATGCGAAATATGATGGACTGCCTGGGTGACGCCGTCGGCCGTCGTGGCAGATGGCGCGACCATCACGCGCACAGGATTGTTGACGCTCGCTTGAACCAACCGCGCCATATCCGCCGGCAATGTCGCCGAGAATAACAGCGTCTGCCGTTCTTCCGGCAACGCATCCAGAATCTGGTTGATTTGTGGGGCGAATCCCATATCCAGCATGCGATCGGCTTCATCCAGCACCAGCATTTTGATGGACGACAAGAGAATGTTGCCACTCCACATATGATCCAGCAGACGGCCTGGTGTCGCGACCAAGATCTCTGGCCGCTGCCGCAAACCCCGTACTTGCGCCTGCATATCCGCGCCTCCCACAATAACGGTGGCTGAGATGCGGCGGCTCCGGCCGAGCTTCTCGATCGTCGTCAGGGTCTGCAATGCGAGCTCCCGAGTCGGCGCCAGGATCAACGCTTGCGGCTGCCCTTTGGGCAGCGCAGCGAGCCGCTCGACCATCGGGATGACAAACGCCGCGGTCTTTCCCGTTCCAGTCTGCGCACAACCGATGACATCACGCCCGGCAAGCGCCGGCGGAATGGCTTGTTCCTGGATGGGAGTTGGAGAAGAAAACCCTGCCGCAGCAAGGTCCTGCAAAATTGCCTCGGACAGACCGAGGGCATGAAAATTGGAATGAACAGACGTATCCACTGCACTATCCTTTCAGTTTGATCGCATTATGACGGGATCAGAGAACCGAGGGGAGACACAACCGGGAAGTGGTGCAACTCCGAACTGGACCTGGTCGCGATGCGATCGCGAAGTCCGTTATGGCTAACACATCTCCTTCACCGGACTACTGCGAGGGAAATGTAGACACACCATACAGGATGAGGCTCCTCACGTCAACTTATCTTCAATAGTTTGAACCGACTGGGCTATTTGCATGCCGCGCACCATGCGTCCAGCTCAACACGATACATATCCAATCGGCACTAGCTCGTCTGGATGTTTGACTCCCTCATGACGCACCTGTTAGGGTGTCCACTCGCTCAACGTATTGTCTTCTCCCAGCACTCCTCATACCTATTCTCTGTCCGTCAGTCTCTGTAGCAACACCGCTCTCTGAGGCTCATCCAACCGTGGATGACACAGGCTGCTTTTCACGCAGGTGAAACCTGCCATTGCCGGCATTGGATCAGAGGGTCCTTTTCCTCCGTCAGGTATGTTCCTGACTAGGATCTCATGCTCACGAAAAGGAGTCTTTCTATGAATCTCTCTTCTGTTTGGAAAAATCGCAAAAGAGCACAGAAAAAGTCCATCCGCAAACCGAAAATCCCCTGGCAATTGCTGGGGCTCACTGACCCCAAGTCAATCGACAGTACATCTTCAATCGAAACTATCCGGCGGGAAGTCTCTTCGCTGGCGAGACATAGCTTTGGACCCAATACGCAATTGCGTTCCACGGCCCAGGAGAGCAAATCCTTAGGCAGGAACCACAAGTCCGTCGGGACCAGAAGCAGGCGCCGCGGAGCCACTGAGCATACGCAGGGCAGCGCATGAGGCGCGTCGTCGTCCCGGACGAGGAACACACCGTAGACGCAGACGCCGATTCAGCACTTCGCCCAATGGGCCACACACGACTCGATATGCGGCCACCTTGCTCCACAGACGGGAGTGGGCAATGTCCCCGTTGAGATTCATTGTGAACCGAGAGACCGGCCATGCCCATGCCGGCACGGGCGGTCCCGTCGCACAGCAAAAGGAATGGCCATGAGCAGATGCGTCTTGTATGTCGGCGGCCTCGCGGAAGCCACATCCGATTGCCAACTCCGTGACCTATTTGGAGCCTATGGTACGGTAGCTCGCGCCTTTGTCGTTCGATACAAACACAGCGAAAAATCAGCCCGGTATGGATTTGTGGAAATGGGCTCGAGCGAGCAAGCCTTGAATGCGGTCGTCGCTCTGGAAGGTGCACTGTTTGAAGGTCATTCCCTGAGGCTCTACATCACACCATACGCATCAACCGGGTTGCAAACCCAGTCAATCCGTCGCGAAGATTTAAACCGATGAGTCGCATCAACTTAGCCACAACACCTTATCAACCACTCCTTACCGCTATCATTAACCATAATTGATCAACCCACTAATCATATGCCGTAGCGTTGAATCTCATCGCGTTGTCTTATATCTCGCGCTGCTACACTGACCGAGAAGACGCCGCTTCTCGATCGAATATATAGCGTGGGCCGGCTCATTTCTTTTTCCCGCAAACTTCTACTGTCGCTTCCACTCGGCCGTCTTTCGGGCTGATCATGAGGAGCATCCCCTTATGCTCAGAATCCCTCTTGAAGAACGTGGCATAGTCATCATCATATCGACGTTCCTTGATCGTGGTCTCGCCGCTTTCGCGGTTGTACAGAGAGTCTAGAACAAACGCGGTGATGGTCTGTGTGCCATTAGCCCGCGCCTTACTGGTAACTCGCCAATAGAGGTGTTCTGGATCAAGCATCCCTTTTGAGTTTTCCAGGATGACGTTGGGACAAAGCTTCGTGCCTTTGGCCACTACGACATACTCGCCTTTATCCACAAATTGAGCGAAGGCTGATAGTGGGAATCCAATGACGATCGCAAGAACCAAAAGATACACAAACATGCGCTGTTCCTTCCTAAACAACAGGCGTAACGGCATTTGTGCTGATCCAGACAGCTTGCCCTCCTTCCCAAAGTAGGGCATGAACGCCTCGGCAACCGTGGGGTGCTCGTGAAACATCCGAAACATGATGGCTTTGTCGATTCGTAGAATGCGGGAGTCTTGCTCACGACAGGCCACCTCCCCTGCCGCAACAATTACGTCACCTTACCAATTTCGGTTCAGGTAATACGACCCGTCCAGCGGGGGGACAGGAGTTTGCAGACTATCTACAGTCTGCTGCATTTCTCTCAATGCGAGACCGATTTGCTTGGCCGAGCAATGGCGCAACGCATGGATGCTCTCCCCCATCCACAGCCGAAGGCCATTTTTAGCGGATGGATTCAGCGTCAACACATAAGTTCTTGGTGCATTCTTCATGATACCCTCCGTAGTAATTCCGGCCCTCCGCCTCACACTCGATCGGAACTCGACACAGCGGGTCATGTTCAGTTTCCAGTCAGGCCGCTCGAAAGACCGCAAGCAGGTCGCTCAATGCCATGGTCTTGTGTTTCAGCACAGCCCGCTCTGCCTTCAGCTCATCCAGGGCAGTCGCATTCGCAGCTCCGTCCACGGAACAGGCCATGATAAGTGAGCGTACCCGATCGCACTCTTGCTCAACCTTTGCCTTGACCACCTGATTGACCGCCAACATGTCCAAGATAGTGGCCTTGGTCGCGGCAAGATGCGACTCCAACTCGGCCTCGGGATAGTTGATACGTGCTGCCTCGCTTACACAACGATCCATGCTTTGCGCCAGAAAAAGATACAACCTGGCCAGCACGTCCGTAACATCGATATGACTATGAACGGCGGATTGGGCATTCATGTTCATTCTCCTTCAGACACTATTACGCCCCAATGACGGCTGCCGTCTGTTGTGGTGACTGGCTGCCTGTCCGTGGCACGGTCTCCACAGACAGTTTCGGATCCGACGACACTTGCATCGACATCTTCAATTCCTGGATTGCCCCTGCAACATCCTGTTCCGTCGATCCAAACCGATCCCCCATTACCTTGATAGCCTGAGTGATCGCTTTCTTCATCTTCGTGATTTGTTCTTCGGGTGTCATCAATTACCTCTCGTTTATGAATTTTTGTGGAAATCTGAGAAGGACTCAGCTTCTTACTCACACCAACGCTTGAGAACAAACAACCGACTCTGCTCTACTATTACCGCAAGCTTAAGAAACTCAGAAACTCGCTGCACTTTCATACCTCCAGCATGAATTTTAAGCGATGCAGCACTACATCAACACCTTCTCATGTCATCATCCTATAGCTCA
>JABMDH010000047.1 GCA_015904075.1 Nitrospira sp. | reverse complement strand
TCATATCATCTTAAAGTCAGAAACAGATAGGCCCGTACTGCTGATCGTCGCTCATCACGACACTGCGCATCCCTTGCCCTCAACGGTCTCTGCTGACCGTCGACGTAAGAAGCAGTATCGCCGCGGTCCTATTCGACCGGTTGCCCCTGGAGAAAGAGTGCCTGCTCCAGAGTGCGGAAAAATATTTGATAGGGCGCGGGATCCTCGACTGCGCGCAGATAATACTGCGCGCTGGTGCGGACTACGAGTTGTGCCGCGTTCCGCTTACGGACTGTGGCGGTCAGTCTCACAAGATCACTGCGGTGAAAAAACGGTCCCCACGTATGAATGTTCTGGGAAAGAATCAACAGCGTGTCGGGACGATAGAGCAGATAGGAGGGGTCCAGGAACGTGGGCCGTTCAAGATCGACATATTTCTTGGCGGATACAATACCCAGCTCTTGATCCAACACATCAACCATGAATCCGATATCCTGCATGGTCGCGACAATCGCTTCAAGGATCGCCGTACGGTCAGTCTTGTCAAACACCCTACTCTGTGCCGCACGGAGTTTGACCTGGCTTTCTTCAGACAACCAGATCTGGTCCCGTGAGTCCCACTGATTTTCGTGTCTCGCTTCGTACGGTGAGAGACACCCGTTGAGCAACAGGCTCATCCCTGCCAGCAATGCCAGAGCCCCACCGACTCTCCACCGGCGGCCTTGTCTGTACCATCCGGAACGCATCGCCCGTTTCAATCCTTCGTCATGAACAACGAACGTTCAAGCGTTGCGAAGAAATTCTGGTAGACCTTGGGGTCTTCAATGGGCTTGTTGTTGTAGATGGCGTTGGCTCGGATCATCACCCGCCCGTCCGCTTGAGAACGGACGGTCACAGTAACACCCAGCACATCATAATAGTTCGGCTCGGCGAATCGGGCCGCGCTGACCAAACCGAGCGCGTCGTTGGCCCGCTCAATGATGAAGCCCAAATCTTGGAGCGCTGCGATGACACTGCGCATAGCGACATGCCGGTCCTTCACATCAAAGGTCCTGGTCTGCGCACTTCTGATTTTCATCTGCGCCTCGGTCGGCGCAAGCAGCTCAGGGCCTGGCTGCGGAGACACACATCCATATGCCATCGCGAAGGTTGCTCCTACGATCATTCCCCACACAGCTCGTTGTTTCATCCTGACCTCTTCGTCACAGTGTAAACCCTTCCAGAAAGACCGCCTTCGAAAGCTTGGCGAAGAATTGCTGGTAGAGAAGGGAGTCGCGGAGCATTTCCATCTTTTGCTGACCGGGCGGGATGTATTGGCGATCGAATTGGCCATCCCCTTTCCAGATGACACGGTAAAAGGCAATTCGAACTTCTTGGCGCGTGGCCTCCGGATTGATCGGCCGCGCGATAAGAGCGGCTGAGATTTTCTGATGGACATCCACGGGCTCAAGCATTTTCCCCATAGACAGCACCAGCACAAAAAATCGCCTTATATATTGACCGTATTCCCGTGCACTCCGCTCCTTCGCTGCCCTCAAGAACCCTACCTCGCGCACGCTTTCTTCAACCTGAAACCCAAGATCCTGTAAAACAGCTGCCGAGGCAGACAATAACTCTGTCTCATCCGTGGTCTCGAATATGCGGGTTTGCATAGCCCGGTGTGCGGCACTCTCGGGCGTCAGCTGAAAGAGCTCCTCCGGCTGTGAGTGCGTGACGCATCCACCGAGCTGGCCCGCAAGGACCAGGCTGCCGGCGACCAGGCACAATCGCCTAAGCATAGCGTGTGGACCCCAATTAAAATTGCGTCGAGTTGTAGGCAAAGTCGCGTACCTTCTTGTCTTCATCGTACTTGATGATGATAGTGAGTGTCCGCTGCCGCTGCGAACTGGAGCTGTTCCGCGAGCTGGCGCCGAGAATAATGAGGCCCGCAAAGCTGGAGCTCGCCGTATCGACTCGATCGGTAGAGACTTTGTCGTAGATCCAGACCTCCCGGCGTTTCTCGTCTGTCGTCACGATATTGGGGCTTCCGAGCAATTCCGCCACCTGAGAGGCCGGCATCCCGACCTTGACCTCTCCCTGCACCTTCCCGACTGTCAGCCGGTCTTCTTTAATTTCGGCCTTCCCGCCAGCACATCCCGAGACAGCCACCACCAGACACATACCCATCACCTCTCCCTGCACCTTCCCGACTGTCAGCCGGTCTTCTTTAATTTCGGCCTTCCCGCCAGCACATCCCGAGACAGCCACCACCAGACACATACCCATCGCCATCCATGTTCGTTTCATTGGAAGTTCCTCCTGAAATACAATGACTCTGTCCTCAACCGATGTCTCTGTAAATTAGGATACACCTGCCTAGGTTAGAAATCATCTCGCAAACCAAACCTCCCGTTACCATACGTACACATTCCTTGGCCAAAACCAGCATTCCCCTCAATAGGCTCCCCCCCAGCCCCCCTCCCACCGCCACCTTTAGTTTTGCTCAAGCACGACCGATAGGGATAGGGAACGCCGCTTCAGCTGAAACCGATGTCCGTAACTGTCACACCGGCAATCATGTGTACAGCCTACTCGGATAGGCTCTAATATGACCTCAGCTCAAGAACTTGTTCGATCCTGCTCCAGCATCTTTACACTTCCGGAAATCTACATCCGCGTCCGCAATGTCGTCGACAACCCCGAATCATCGATGGACGACCTGGCGAACGCGATCAAAATTGATCCTGCCATCTCGGCGCGCCTCCTAAAAGTCGTGAACAGTCCGCTATCTGGCTTCCCGAAGCAAATTGACAATATCAGCCGTGCGGTCAACATGATCGGCATGCAATCCGTCAGTGACTTAGTCGCCGCCACCATCATCGGGCGGACCTTCTCAGGAATGACGGCGGGACTCATGGACCTTCCGGCTTTTTGGAAGAAAAGTGTACTCTGTGCCTTGCTGGCAGGAAAAATTGCCAAAGCCAGCGGCATCATGGAAAGCGAGCGGTTCTTTATCGAGGGACTCTTGCGGGACATCGGACACTTAGTACTCTATCAAACCGTGCCGCAACGGGCGCAGTCTGCCCTGATCGAATCCGGGCATCTTGGAGCGAAGCTGGCTGAAGTGGAGCAATCGAATATCGGATGCGACTTTGCCGAAGTCGGTGCGGAGTTGGTTCACTTCTGGGGTATGCCGAGTCCCATTGAGCAGGCCATTCGCCACCAGCTCCATCCACACGAAGCGGTTGAGTATCAGATCCACGCGTCGATCGTTCACCTGGCCGGAGTTGTCGCCGATGACGCGCAATTGGAAACGAATCAGACTGTCAACCCACCTCCATTCGACCCGTTTGCGCTCTCGTGCATACAGTTCAACGTAGATGAGCACCGGACCCTGCTCGACGAAGCTTAGCAGGAACTTCAGGACACGCTGGCCTTTATTTCCCCGTTGGCCGCGGCCGCATAGCAGGAGACTGCACCGGCTACGGCTCCACCGGGCATAGACGCTACCCGAACGGCCTGATAAGATACGTATCCTATTCTTCCTCCTCATCGCTCCTGTGCGCCGACGGAATTCCATAGCGTTTGCATTTCTCCCATACCGCTTTCCGGGACAAGCCGAGGATCTTCGATGCCGCCGTTCGGCTCCCTTCAACGCGCTCCAGCACAGACAGAATATACTCCTTCTCGAAACCCTCCCGCGCAGCAGCCAGTGAGGTCAGCGCTGTGTCTGCTTTCTTCGACCCCCCGGTCAACCCCTCGCTGCAAAAACCACAAGAGTCTTGTGGTGGTCCGCCCAGGTACGGACAGGATTGAAAACCGCACAGGTCGGCCGGCTGAATCACCTCCCGCTCATGCCCCAACGCCACGGCCCGTTCGACCACGTTTTCCAGCTCACGTACATTCCCCGGGTAGGAATAGCGCAGCAGCAACTCGCGCGCAGGCGGTGAGAATCCCCGCAGCTTCTTGTTCAGCTTGCCTGAGCAGGTGTCCAGCACATGCTCGGCAATCACCAGAATATCTTCCTGCCGCTCCCGCAGCGGTGGAATGATCACCTGCACAACGTTGAGCCGGTAAAACAGGTCTTCTCGAAACCGCCCCTGTGCAACTTCCTTGCGTAGATCCTTTTGTGTCGCACAGACCAGACGAACATCTGCCTCGATCGTGTCATTTCCCCCTACCCGTTCAAACGTCCGCTCCTGCAACACCCGCAACAGTTTCACTTGAACCGCCGGAGACAGTTCACCGATCTCGTCGAGGAACAACGTTCCGCGATGGGCCAACTCAAACCGCCCCCGGCGCTGACGCATCGCCCCGGTAAATGCACCCTTCTCATGGCCGAACAGCTCGGCCTCCAACAGTGTTTCCGGCAGGGCGGCGCAACTCACCTTGATCAGCGGAGCATCCCGCCGGGGACTGTTCTGATGTACCGCATTGGCCACCAGCTCTTTCCCCGTTCCGCTTTCACCAAGAATCAACACCGTCGAGTCGGTCGCCGCCACCAGCTTGATCTTGTCCAGCACCGCGCGCATCCGGCTGTTGACGCCCAGAATGCCGCCGAAGCTGAACTTGTCTTCCAGTACCGCCTTGAGATCCTGATTTTCTCGGCGGAGCGCGACCACATGGCCGATCCGGTCAACGATCAGCAGCAACTCATCCATCTGAAACGGCTTCGTCAGATAATCGATCGCGCCCAGCTTCATCGCTCCGACTGCCGTGTCCACGGAACCGTGCGCGGTGATCACCACCACCTCCGTCTCCGGCGCCTTGTCTTTGGCCGCCTTGAGCACCGTCAACCCGTCGGCGCCGGGCAACCGCAAATCGGTAATCACAAGATCGAATTGTTTTTGCCGGATCGCATCGATCCCCTCGGTCCCGGATGCGGCCGCATGCACGTCATACCCGATAGCCTCCAGCGCATCCACCATCGACAAGCGCATCAGCGGCTCGTCATCGACCAGAAGAATGGTCAGCCCCTTCATGATTCCTTCTCCACAAGCGATGGTTCAGGTGACACCGGCAAACACAGTGTGAACGTCGTTCCTTTGCCGACTTCACTCTCCACAAGAATTTTCCCGCCATGACGCTCAACGATGCCGAGATTCACGGAAAGCCCTAACCCCGTTCCCTCCCCCTCGCCTTTGGTCGTAAAGAATGGATCGAACACGCGCGGCAGGATGGAGGGAGGAATGCCCGACCCCGTATCGCCGACTTCAACCAGGCAGATTCCCTCGGCAACGGAGGTCCGAATTGTTAACACCCCGCCGTGCTTCATTGCCTGCACCGCATTCAAGAGCAAATTCATCAAGACCTGTTCGATCATGTGGCGATCCACCATCACGCTCGGCAGACCTGCTCCCAATAGCGTCTCCAGTGTAATCCGATTGGGGGCGAATAGGTGGGTCGTCAGCACCAAGACCTGCTCGACGATCCGATTGATGTCTGCCGGACTAAATTCCGGCTCATGCTGCTGAGAAAAATCCAGCAGCTGCCGGACAATCTTTTGTACCCGGCGGACGCCATGTTCCATAGACGCCCAATATTCCTCCTGACGAGCCTGGGATACGCCCCCTTTTCGAAGGTTGTAGAGACAATTGAGGATCCCGCCGAGCGGATTATTGATTTCGTGCGCCACGCCTGCCGCCAATTTCCCGACGGACGCCAGTTTCTCTGAATTGAGGATCTGCCGCTCCAGCTTCTTCGTTTCCGTCATATCGCGCGCAATGCCAAGCACGCCGAGGATCTCTCCCTCGACCCCTTGAAGCGGAGACACACTGACCATCACCGTGCGGGTTTCTCCCAGCCTGGTCATGACTTCGACTTCATAGACCTGCTTGGCGCCGATGTCCAATGTACTCTTGAGCCGCCGGCCACGGTGGCGTCGCGAAAGCAGGGAGAGATAGGGCCGACCCAGCAAATCGTCTTTTCGATACCCCCAGACACCGACCTTGCTGTTGACGTAGGTGAACCGCTGATCCGTATCGAGCGTGTAGATGACGTCGTTGGCATTTTCGAGCAGATTCTCCAAATACTGTTTCGTTTCTTCGATTTCTCTGGTTCGCTCACGCACCTTCGACTCGAGATCTTCCCGGTAAGACTGCAGCTGGCGCTCCAGCCGCTTTCGATCCGTAATGTCCCTGAGCTGGAGCATGACCAGCACCTGATCACCGCCTTCCACCCGAATCAGATCCATCTCAACGGGAATTTCACGTCCATCGGCATGAAAAACCATCATTTCCTGGGTGGACACCTGTTGGCGACCGGTACTGGTGTCGCGTAACCAGCCCCCTAACGCGGGGTGGTGGCTCACCGGCACAACATCCAGCACATTCCGCCCGATGATACTCGCTTCCGAATGGCCCAACGCCTGTTCTTCCCGCTTGTTCACAGCGACGACCGTCCCTTCGGCATTGACCATCAATACCGAATCGGCCACGAGATCGAAAAGGGCTTTGTACCGAGCTTGCGATGCGACCAGCTGATATGTGCGCTCGGATACTGCCTGTTCCAACCCGGTAGTATAGCGTTGCAGCTCCTGTTCCAATCGACGCCGATCCGTGACATCTCGAACGAATGCACGGGAATGAATCAGCCCGCCGCGCATGTGATCCAAGAGCGCCGTGGCATGAATTTCCACATCAACCGGACGGCCATCTTTCGCCAGTAACACCGTGTCCATCGATCCTTGCCCCTGCGCGACCAACCGTTCAAGATATTGCAAGACCTGCAATTCCTGTCCGGACTGAACCACGTCCCACAACTTCAGCGCCAGCATCTCTTCAAGCGCATACCCGAGCTTGTCGAGGCCTGTTTTATTGACATGGACGAACTGGCCGCTCCGATCCAACTGGTAAATCATTTCCGGTGAATGTTCGATCAAGTCGCGGTATTTCTCCTCCAGACGACGGACTTCCTCCATCCGCTGCTCGATCTGGCCGAATGAGCGCTGAAGATTGGACGCCATGTGATTAAAAGCATCCGCCAACCGTTCGATCTCATCGCCCGTCTTCAGTTCCAGCCGTTGCTCCAAACGCCCGCTCCCGATCTCCTGGACTCCGTCGTGTAATAATCGAAGGGGGCCTGCAATGCGCCGGGCAACCAGCACGCCCGTTCCAGACAGCATCCCCACGACCAATAACCCGCCTAACAGAACTTTCACCATCAACCCACCGAGCGGAGCGAATGTTTCGCTCGGATCCTGACGTACAACGGTGATCCACTGTTTTCCACCGATGCTTCCAGGCGCAAGCCCCTCGAGGAACCGCACCGGAGCAAATCCGACCAACGCCTCTTTGCTTCCGTGTGAATCGTCGGCGGCAACGGCCCACCCGGGCTTCAGTGCACCCAGCAGGCCGCTCAATTCAGCATTCACGGTATGCGCTTCAGGCGCCAGCACCGGACAGATCACTACGGCACCGTCCGAGTTGAAGAGCATCGCATGGCCAGTCGTGCCGACCGACACGTCGGCAAGGGACTGAAACAACGTATCGCGGCGAAGCAGGATCGTCACTGCGCCGACCACGGTCCGCTGTTGATCGTCCATAATCGGTGACGCAACGATCACCACATGGGCCCCGAAAGCCGGATCGAATCCGATGTCCCCCACATACGGCTGTTGGTTTGCCGACTTCACCACCGCCTGCCACCAGGGGGTGGCGGCGTAGGCGTACTCGACTTGAGGAATGGAACTGACGACCAACGCACCCTGCCCATCGGTCACCAGAATGCCGACATAATCCGTCTTCCGGATTTCATGCCATCGAATAAGAAAATTCGTCACGATCCGGTTCACAAACAGCGGGAACTCGCTCCGTTTATCCCGTTGCCCCCACCGCTGCCGCCAATCGTCGATGATGCCGAGAATGGCTTGAGGATCTTTGCCTTCATACGTACGGTTGGCTTCCCACACAGCGGTGCGCAAGAACGGCATCGTCGCCAGCTGTTGGGCTTCGTTCACGCTGCGCGTGACATGCATATCGATGCGGCGGGCTGCCTCGACAGCCGCTTCTTTGAAGTTGGCGCCGGTCGTCTCACGCAACGCCCGGCGCTCTTCGATGTACAGCAAGATGAGCAGAAGAGTCAGAGGCAGGAGGCCGACCATCACGATCGCCGCGATGATCTTGCGCTGGAGGCTGTGAAACCGGCTCCAGAGTGCCATGATTACACCAGAATAACGCCTGAAACCTATGTCGATACCGAACAGCGTTGCATGGTGAATAGTGGGTTCACGCCTAGACCCAACACCCACAACTCAACCGCCCGTATCGACCGGGAGGCCAGCGAAGCGAGCTTCACAAACGACGCAACCCTATTCCACCACCCGCCTAGCTTCGATTCAAGAGCCGGCCGGATCTTCCCGGCCACAGCAGCAACAGCGGACTGGCGACAAAAACGGACGAATAGGTCCCAAAAATAACGCCTCCAAGCAGCGCCAGAGAAAAATCGTGGAGCACTTCCCCGCCGGCCAGCGTCAAGGGAATGAGCACGATCACGACCGTCAGGCTGGTCACAATCGTGCGGCTCAACACCTGGTTGACCGCCGTATTGATGGTCGCCTCTTCGCTCTCACGCCGCCGCGACTTCAAGTTTTCCCTGATCCGGTCGAACACGACGACCGTATCGGTCAGCGAATACCCGGCCAGCGTCAAGAGCGCCGTCACGATCAATAGGGTGATCTCCTTGTCGAGCACATAGAAGGCGCCGAGAACGGCCAGCACGTCATGGAACGTCGCCAGCGCCGCGGCCACTCCGAACCGGAGCTCGAACCGGGCTGCGATATACAGAATGATGCCGATGAACGAGATGACGATAGCAATCAGGGCATCCTCCTGAAGCTTCTTGCCGATGGTGGGACCGATCTCCGTGCTGGAATCCACAACGAACCGGTTCGAGGCGAACTTGGTTTTGAATACGTCCACAACGGTCTCGGCCGTCTTCTCTTCGATGGTTGTCGACGTCTTGATGCGGATCAGCAGCTTGTTGTCCTGCCCGAATTCCTGTAATTCGGCGTTCCCAAGCCCGTTGGCTTCTAAAACCTTTCTCGCCTCATCGATCCGTACCGGCTGCTCAAACTTTAGCTGAACCGCCGTCCCACCGGCGAAATCGATGCCGAGATTAGCCGCCCCCCGCCCAATCTGTATGACGGCGACCAGCCCCAGCAGCACCATGACGCCGGAAAAGGCGAAGGCAATCGTCCGTTTCCCCATGAAATCGATATTGGTCTTTCCAAGAATCTCTAACATGCTGACTCCCTTTTCTAAACTATCGGCGATCGGCTATCAGCGTCGTGCTAAATGCTCAACGTCTCCACCTTGGGCCGCTGATTCAGCAGATCAAAAATCACTTTGGTTCCGACCAGCGCCGTGAACAGGTTGATCGCAATGCCCAAGCACAACGTCACGGCAAATCCTTTGATCGGTCCGGTTCCAAACAAGAAGAGGGCAACCCCGGTGATCAGCGTCGTCACGTGCGAATCGATGATCGTGAGCAAGGCCTTGTCATACCCGGCGTCGATCGCCGATCGCACGGCCTTCCCGCTTCGCAGCTCTTCGCGGATGCGCTCGAAAATCAGCACATTCGAGTCGACGCCCATCCCGATCGTGAGCACAATCCCGGCGATGCCCGGTAATGTCAGTGTTGCGGTCAACGCGGATAACGCGCCCATCAGACACACGAGATTGAGCATCAACGCAAAGTTGGCGATCACACCGGACAAGCGGTAGTACACCGCCATGAACAGCACGACCATGGCCCCCGCCATGAGCGTCGCCTTGACGCCCTTGTCGATCGAATCCTGTCCGAGCGACGGACCGACCGTCAGATCTTGAACGATCTTGAGAGGCGCCGGTAGCGCACCGGCCCTCAGCACGATCGCCAGATCATTGGCTTCCTGCGTTGAGAAGGTCCCTGTAATCTGCGCCCTGCCTCCGGAAATACGCTCTTGAATGACCGGCGCGGAATAGATCGTGTTATCGAGGACCACCGCCATGCGTTTTTTGACATTGTCGGCCGTGATCCGTTCAAATTCCTGTCCGCCCTTGGAATCGAACGTGATCGAGACATAGGGGTCGTTGAATTGCCCGATGGAGACTCGCGCATCGCTGAGCACGTCGCCGGTGAGCATCACCCGTTTCTTCACCACGTAGGGGATGCGATATTCCCGGCCGGTCTCTTTCTCGATTGACCGCTCGAACAGAATCTGGTCACCTTCAGGCAATTTCCCCTCAAACTGGCTGATAATCTCAGCCTCCTTGTCTCTGGGAATCGCGGCAGGCAACTCCAGCCTTACCTGGCTGTCTTCGTCCAGCATTTTAAATTCGAGCAGCGCGGTTTCCTTGATCAAGTCCTTCGCGCGCTTCGGATCCTTGACGCCGGGTAATTGCACGACGATCTGTTTCAACCCCTGCCGCTGCACGACCGGTTCCGCCACACCAAACTGGTCGATGCGGTTCCGGATCGTCTCCAAGGCCTGATTGATGGTCGAATCCTTGATGCGCGCGATCTCGGTGTCGCGAAGCTCCCAGACCAGTGAGCCGGCAGTTCCGGCTCCATCCTTTTCCATGAAGGTCGGATAGTCATCGACCAGTTTCTGGATCTGCGCTTTGAGATCGGCATTCTGGAATTGAATCGTGATGCGCGCCGGCCCTGTGCGCTTCACCGATTCGACAGGAATCTTTTTGTCGACCAACAGATCTTGGAGCGACATGGCGGATCGATCCACCGCGATCTCCACCGCACGGTCTTCATCGACCTCCATGACCATGTGGATGCCGCCCTGCAAGTCCAGCCCCAGGGTAATCCCCTTGTTCGGCAGAACCGTCTCCGCCCACACAGGCAACGCCTGATATACCGGCTGATAGGTCGGCACAAATGACACCACCGCTGCCACCAGAACCAGCGCCAATAACCACAACCGCCCCGCCACCTTCTTCATGTCGTTTCCAACCCCTTTGTCGCGTTTGGATTACGCATCTTTGTCTTTGTCCTCGTCCTCTCCACGCAATAACCACAACCGCCCCGCCACCTTCTTCATGTCGTTTCCAACCCCTTTGTCGCGTTTGGATTACGCATCTTTGTCTTTGTCCTCGTCCTCTCCACGCACCCTCGCGATATTCTCGCGCTGCAGCTTAATCTTGGTATTGTCGGCGATTTGAAGCGTGACCGTCTCTTTCCCCAGATTGACGACCGTTCCCCAGATGCCGGACGTCGTCACAATCTTGTCGCCCTTCTTCAACGCATCCAATAACGCCTTCTGCTCTTTCTGCTTCTTCTGTTGGGGCCGAATCAGCAGAAAATAGAATATGACGAAAATCAATATGAACGGCACAAACGTCAGCAGGCTGCTCGAACCTGAGCTGCCCCCGCCTGTCCCTTCAGCCCATGCAATAGAATCCATCAACATTGAACAGTTCCCCTCTTCATTAGCAGGATGTTGGAAAAGTCCGCCGGCTCTGTTCTCGCGTCGCCGGACGGCCTTGTTGACCATCCTGCGAGTATCCGACATTCATCGCAGCACGTGACTCTTTTCAAAAGACTATAACCCCCATAGTTGCTCAGCAGTCTGTTACATATCTTGTGGCATCCGCCGCATCGTACCAGATTCGCGATCGACCGAGGCCTTGACCTCGGGCGGTTCCTGCGCGTGGCTGCGATAAAATGCGGCTCGAAATTCCGGAAACGAGTCTTGTGCGATGGCGGTCCGCAACCGTCGCATGAAGTCTGAAAAATACCAGAGATTGTGGATCGTATTCAGCCTCGATGCCAGCATTTCTTTGACCGTATACAGATGATGCAGATAGGCCCTCGAGTATCGGGCACAGACCGGACAGCCGCAGTCTGGGTCGATGGGCCGTTCATCCCGAACGTATTGCGCCTGTTTGATGACCACCCGCCCGCCTGTCGTAAACAAGGACCCGGTTCGGCCATGCCGGGACGGCACGACACAGTCGAATAAATCGATGCCGCGAGACACGCCCTCGATCAGGTCCTCCGGATGCCCGACGCCCATAAGGTATCGTGGTTTGTCCTCCGGCAATTCCGGCACCGTTGCATCCAGCATGGCGTGCATCTCGGCCTTGCTTTCGCCCACGGACAAACCGCCGACTGCATACCCCTCAAATCCCAGCGCCGTCAAATCTCTCGCCGACTGCGCGCGGAGATCGGGATCCAACCCGCCCTGAACGATACCGAACAGCGCCTGGTCCGTTCTTCTCCGGCTCGCCTGACAACGCTCTGCCCACAGCTTGGTTCGGCGGACTCCATCCTGGACCGCCTCCCGGCTTGCAGGAAGCGCCACACATTGATCGAACGCCATAATAATATCGGCGCCCAGCGACTCTTCAATCTCGATGGCTGTTTCCGGTGTAATGAAATGGGTCGAGCCGTCGATGTGCGATTGAAAGGTCACGCCTTCGTCGGTCACGGTGCACAACTTGGCCAGACTGAAAATCTGAAATCCCCCGCTGTCGGTCAGAATCGCCCCGGACCAACCGGTAAACGAATGCAGCCCCCCCATTTCAGCAACGATTTTGTGGCCTGGCCGCAGATACAAATGATAGGCATTGTTCAGCATCAGGCGAAACCCGAGGCTATGCAGATCGTCCGGTTCAAGCCCCTTCACCGGCCCCAGGGAACCCACCGGCATGAAGGCAGGCGTCTCGATTACGGCGCGGGCGGTCCGCAATTGGCCGAGCCTGGCGTTGGAGTGCCGATCGCGTTGTCGAAGCTGGAATTGCATCATCGCCTGCTCTCTGCTCTTCCTACATCTGCTCAGGGGCTGATATCCCAAGCACCGACAAACCGTTTCGGATGACCTGCTGCACACTCCGCATCAGCACAAGCCGGGCCGCGGTCTTCTTGGGTGTCAGTTCTTCGACCGGTTCCGCTTCGCCTACTTCCTGTATGCCTGCCGGAGGCAGAATCCGGTGCTTGTTATAAAACGTATGCAACAGCGCCGCCAGTTGCTGCAAGTAGTAGGTCATTCGGTGCGGCTCGAACGCCGACGCACTCATCTGAAGAATGTCCGGATACGCAGAGAGTTTTCGGATCAGTCCCAATTCATCGGGATCGGTCAATACCGAAAGATCCGCATCCGCCGCCGCAGGGCAATCAATCCCCCTGGTACCCGCGACACGCCAGAGACTGGAAATTCTGGCATGGGCATACTGCACGTAATACACCGGATTATCGGCAGACCGTTGCTTTGCCAGGTCCAGATCGAAATCCAGATGTGTCCGTGAATCACGCATCAGAAAAAAGAACTTCGCCGCATCTGCGCCGACTTCATCGATAACTTCCCCCATCGTAACGAACGATCCGGTCCGCTTCGACATCTTCACTTCGACGCCGGCCCGCAACAGCTTGACGAGTTGGACCAGCACCACATGCAGCCGCTCTTTCGGATGGCCGTACGCCTGCACCACCGCTTGCATGCGGGGAATATATCCATGATGATCCGCCCCCCAGACGTCGACAAGCAGATCGTACCCCCGCTGGAGCTTGTCTCGATGATAGGCAATATCCGACGCCAGATAGGTATATTCACCATCCTGTTTTTTGACGACACGATCCTTTTCATCCCCGAATGCCGAGGAACGGAACCACCAGGCGCCTTCCTGTTCAAAAAGGAGTCCACGGGACTTCAATTCATCCAACACCTGTTCAACGGCCTTGGATTCAAGGAGGGACGCTTCGCTGAACCAGGACTGAAACTCGATACCGAACGAGTTGAGATCTTCACGGATCTGCGCCAACATTTCCCGGTAGGCGAACAGGCGGCATTGCTCTTCGAGCTCAGATGGAGCCAGATCTTTCGCCGTATCGCCAAGCTGCTGCTTGATCCGTTCGGCCACGGCTGTAATGTAGACACCGTGATAGCCGTCTTCGGGAAATTCGACCGACTGCCCCGACAATTCCCGGTAGCGCGCATAGACCGACGCGCCCAGAAGCTTCATCTGCCGGCCCGCATCGTTGACGTAATACTCACCGGCGACCTCGTAACCCACCGCGTCTAATAAACGGGCCACCGCCTGCCCGACCGCTGCGCCACGGCCATGCCCGACATGCAGCGGGCCGGTCGGATTCGCGCTCACATATTCGACAAGTACCCGGCGGCCCCGGCCAAGATCCGCCTTGCCATACGCCGCGCCTTGCGACTCAATTTCCTTCAGAACTTCCTGCCACAGCGCGGGCTTCACGGTGAGATTCAAAAATCCAGGCCGGACGATCTCCACACGCTCAAAGAGCTGTTCCCTGCGAGGAAGATTCTCAACGATGATCTGCGCGATATCATGCGGCGCCCGCTGTTCGGAGGCAGCCAGCGACATCGCCACCGTCGATGCCAAATCACCCCATTCAGGCCGCTTGGGCGCATCCAATGTGAGTGCCGGCCAGGCTTCCGTCTTCAACTGCCCCTTTTTCTTGGCCCCATCGAGGGCTCCAAGCAAGGCTGTCGCGACCATCTCTTGGACCACGCCTTGAGACACGGAAAATCTCCTAAGTCGTTACCATTGAAAGAGAAAATGAACGTGGTACTGTAGCACACGAGTCCGGCTGAGACAAGGCGTACAGCGAAGGATTTCGAGGGGTTGTGTCCATCGATCTTGCGATCTTCTTACCGGCCGTAACGATCATCTCGGTCGATATGGCAAAACAGGGCTTTCCCGAACAGGCTGCGACACATTCCCAGGATGGACAGGTGCAGAAGGCTCCCCGCAACACCGTCACATGGGAACCTCTCGGCGCCCATCGTTCCGGGTCCGTCGGACCGAACAATGCAATGGCTGGAACAGCGAGCAACGCCGCCAAGTGAGTCATCCCTGAATCATTCCCGATGTAGAGAACGGA
>JABMDH010000046.1:20644-24302 GCA_015904075.1 Nitrospira sp. | reverse complement strand
CACGGGCCAGAGTGTCTCGCGGGCGGCATCCATATTGGCCAGCCAGGCGTTGGCCGTCTTCTCATAGTGCGTGCCGTCCCACCGCCAGCGGGCCACACAGGCGAGATGGTCCTGACAGGCCAGCGGCAGGCCAGCGCCGGGCATCATCCCGCCCGTGAAAAACTGACGACTCATCCAGTCGGCGGGCCCCCGGTCTTCGAATAGGTAAGCAGTTGAGCGATGCACGAACACGTGCATGAAGAACCGGCCGCCTGGTTTCAGCCATCGGCGGACGCGCACAAAGAGATCAGGCCAGTTACGCATGTGTTCAAACATTTCCACCGACACCACCCGATCGAAGAGCCCTGGGTCGACCTCGAACGTGTTCATGTCGCAGGTCAGTACCCGGATCCGGTTCTGTAGGCCGCGCGCTCTGGCTTGGGCCTCGATGTAGGCCCGCTGCGAGCGGGAATTGGAGACCGCCGTGATACGGCTGTCGGGGTAGTGCTCAGCCATCCATAACGTGAGGGATCCCCAGCCGCATCCGAGCTCCAAGATCGTCTGCCCGTTCATCAGGCCCGCATGGAGGCAGGATTCACGCAGGCCGGCGGCTTCTGCTTGGTCTAGGGTCTTTGCATCGGCGGGCCAGAAGGCGCTGCTGTATTTCAGATGCGGCCCGAGGACCCGGCTAAAAAACTCAACCGGAACCTCATAGTGCTGATCATTGGCTTTCTCCGGCACTACCGCGATGGGCGCACGGCGCATCTCGTCGATAAACCGCTTTTCTTGCAGTGCTGCTGTTCGCGCGTCGCCGGACCTGATCTCCCGGAGGCGCTGTGTGACCAACTGTCGGATCCCCCATCTGAGCACCACGTCTGGGAACAGTCCCCGTTCGGCCAGGTTCAATGCAAGATGAGCGAGATGTTGCACGGGCTTTGCCTCCAACCAAAGGGCACGTAGGGATACCGCCCCCTAGCCATCGTCATGAAAAACGCTTCACCTGCTCCGCCAAGGTGTTCGCGACCAGATCAAGATCGAACGGCCAGGCGTAACGCAGTTCCACGTCAGGATACTGCGGTCGCAACTGATCAAGGATTTCCGGAATTTCAACTTCCGAATGCGACCCACCTGGCGTGAACATCGTTGTCGTCACGGTAATATGAGTCGCCCCCTGCTTGATCAACGCCTCCACCGATTCTTCCAACGTCGGTGCGCAAAACTCGTTGTAGGCCACGGCAAAGAGCGCGCCGTTGAGTTGGGCTCGCAGACGCGCCGCTACCGTTTCAAGACCGGCTTGGTAGGGATCCGTTTCGGCCGTTCTCGGCCACTGGCGGATCTTGGCATCCAGCTCAAGTTCTTCCACCGATGGCGGAAGTTTTGCGGCACGCCGCTGAGCCTCCAACCGTTTCAGTTTTGTGACCATATCCTGAGGGCATCCCTTCGGAATGCCGCCGTGACCGACCAGAATCACTCCTCGTGTGCTTGCCGTCATCCCTCACTCCTCTTGTTGTGACTCGCGTCTGTGTTTCCTCACTTTGAACTCACTGTTGCCTCTAGGTATTCTTGTAAGTTGGTCTTTCCGTAGCGACTCCCCGGGTACACCTTCCGAATGAATCCGGCGACGAGAGCCTGATCGCGAATGTATCCGACGTCGAGGATCTGGACGTAATGCTTGACCAGCGTGAGAGGGACGATCAGAGGCGTAAGCCCCCGATGATAGTCGGCGATCACGTCCAACAGCTCGGCCTTTTCATGAGTGGTCAATCGACTCTTGAAGTAGCCCACAATATGCTGCAGCACATTGACATGCTTACGCACTGTCGCCTTCATGGTCAGGGCTTTCATGAAGTGCTCACCGTACTTCGACGTCAATTCTTTGAGGCGATAGCGCTCCACTTGTCCGACCAGACGACCCATCGTTTCGTAGTGCTGCTGGCTATGGGCTAACAGTAGATATTTATGGATCGTGTGGAAGCGTATGAGAGCTTCTTTTGTGACTCCGTTCTGCACAAGATCCTGAAACCGGCGATAGCAGAATACCCGCTCGATGAAGTTCTCCCGAAGCGATGGATCAGAGAGCCGCCCTTCCTCCTCGACGGGAATCAGCGGAAACTGCTCTATAAAGGCCTTCGCGAAGATTCCGACGCCGCTGTGGCTCGGCATGCCTTGTACGGTGTACACGCGCACCCGTTCGACCCCGCAACTGGGCGAGCCTCTCTTGAAGACAAATCCTGAGAGGTCCAGTTTTCGGAGTGAGTCGAGCCGCACATCGACCATCGACTCCATCGCCTCGGTGTGATCGTGCTTGCTCGTGATTGTCATCAGCCGGGGACGATGCGGATTTCCCATCAAGCGCATGGCTTCACGCGGGGTGCCCAATCCCGCCTCCACCTCAGGACAGACCGGTACCCATTCGACGTAGCGGCCCAATACATCGGTAAGGAAATGGTCCTGCTTGTGTCCTCCGTCGAAGCGGACCTCATCTCCGAGAAGGCACCGACTGATTCCAAGGCGAAGCGGGGAGGCCGTCATCTCGCTGCCTCCTGCTTCCCGAGGTTGAGATATTCCTGCCGGGCATGTTGATGGTCCACAACCGGGAAAGGATAATCGTCCCCGATTCGGCATCGAGCGCGTTCCTGCTCATCTGCGGTCATGAGATGCGGCTCATGAATTCGCTTCGCCGGTAAATGGGCCAGCTCCGGAACATACCGGCGGATGTAGGCCCCGTCCGGGTCGAACTTCTTACTTTGCAGCGCAGGATTGAAAATCCGATAGCCCCGCATGGCATCCGTGCCGGTGGAGGCACACCACTGCCAATTACCGTTGTTTGCCGCCACGTCAGCATCGATGAGCTGCTGCATGAAATACCGTTCGCCGCTCTGCCAGTCGATCCGAAGATCTTTGATCAGAAAGGATGCCACGACCATTCGGACACGGTTGTGCATCCATCCCGTCTGATTCAATTGCCGCATGCCAGCGTCGACAATCGGATAGCCGGTCTGTCCGTGACACCAGGCTTGAAACAGGCTGTCTCGGACCAGGCCCGACTCACGCGACGGTGGGATGGCCACCTGGCGGAAGGGTCCCTCCGCAACGTGTGGAAACGAAGCCAATACTTGATGAAAGAACTCACGCCAGATTAACTCATCAACCCAGGTCAGCTTTGGCCAGTGCGTTCAACGCTGCGCGTACGGCCTTGCGCGGTGACAGTGTTCCGAAACGGAAGTGCGGTGAAAGTTGTGAGCACCCATCGTTTGCCGGCAGGTTTCTGTTTGTCGCGTAGGAATGCATCGGTCCTTGGACGAACCAGTGCAATCGCTTCAGGGCGTTCCGCTCCCCCGGCTCAATCCACGATGCGACCGGATCGTATCCAAGCTCGCCGGCTGTGGGGAGCGGACGAGAGTTGGGCACTGAGACAGCCTTCTTCTTCGCAAGGGTTGTTGGGATTGGGTACACCTCCGGAGTCGCGGCATACCATCTGGTCCACCAGCGTGCGCGATACGCGCTGTACCGCTGTAACGGCTCGCCGGTCGCGCCACGCACCTCATCCGCTTCGAATACGACATGATCTTTGAACGTGCGGACGACCACGCCGGCCTGCGCCAACCGTTGCGCGACCGCGCGATCTCGTTCAATTGCTCTCGGCTCATAGTCGCGATTCCAGTAGACCGCATCAACC
>JABMDH010000046.1:11031-20544 GCA_015904075.1 Nitrospira sp. | reverse complement strand
TGGGCCAGTTCCGGAACATACCGGCGGATATAGGCGCCGTCCGGGTCGAACTTCTTGCTTTGAAGCGCAGGATTGAAAATCCGATAACCCCGCATGGCATCCGTGCCGGTAGAGGCACACCACTGCCAATTACCGTTGTTGGCCGCCACGTCAGCATCGGTGAGATGCTGCATGAAATACCGTTCGCCGCTCTGCCAGTCGATCCGAAGATCCTTGATCAGAAAGGATGCCACGACCATTCGGACGCGGTTGTGCATCCATCCCGTTTGATTGAGTTGCCTGATCCCCGCATCCACGATCGGATAGCCGGTCTGCCCATTGCACCAGGCTTGAAACAGGCCGTCTCGTTCCGGACCCGACTCACGCGACGGCGGTATAACCACCTTGTGGAATGGTCCCTTTGCAACGTGTGGGAACGAAGCCAATACTTGCTGAAAGAACTCACGCCAGATTAATTCATCGACCCAGGTCAGGACATCAGGCCGAGACACTCGCCCGCCTTTGGCCAGTGCGTTCAACGCCGCGTGTATGGCCTTGCGCGGCGACAGTGTTCCGAAACGGAAGTGCGCTGAAAGCTTTGAACTACCATCGATCGCCGGCAGGTTCCTGCCTTGCACATAGGAGTGAAGCGGTCCTTCCACGAACCAGCGCAATCGCTTCAGGGCGTTCCGTTCCCCCGGCTCAATCCACGATGCGACCGGATCGTATCCAAGCTCGCCGGCTGTGGGGAGCGGACGAGAGATAGGCACGGAGGCAGCGTTCTTCTTCGCAAGGGTTGTTGGGATTGGATAAACCGCCGGAGTCGCGGTATGCCATCTGGACCACCAGCGTGCGCGATACGCGCTATACCGCTGTAACGGCTCGCCGGCTGCGCCACGCACCTCACCCGATTCGAATACAACATGATCTTTGAACGTGCGGACGACCACGCCGGCTTGCGCCAGCCGTTGCGCGACCGTGCGATCTCGTTCAATTGCTCTCGGCTCATAGTCGCGATTCCAGTAGACCGCATCAACCTTCCATTCGCGAGCGGCGCGCACGACTTCCTCCACCGGTTCGCCGCGTCGCCACTGAAGCGAGAGACCTCGGTCAGTCAACGACGACGCCAGATCCTCGAGACATCCGAGCATGAAATTCACACAGGCGGAGCCGAACACATGGGAGTGTAACAAAGGCTCGTCGAACACAAAGAGGGGGATCACCTCGCTACATCTTTCGCAGGCCGCCGACAAGGCCGGATGGTCTGCAATGCGAAAATCCCTCCTGTACCAGACGATTCCTCGCATAGATGGTCTTCCCCCGAACTAACCAAGTCGATACCAGTACAAATCTCCGAAGCAACGGCTAGGTTCTGTTACTCAGGTCTTCCGTGAGATCCCTCCGGTCGTTTCAGCTTGTCACCCGCCACACGCTCGATGGAAAGCTCATGAAGGCCTTTCTCATCCTTAACCCCAACTTTCACGACGGTTCCTGCTTCCCCTCGTATCATTGTGACGACCTGCTCGTAACTCTTTCCCTGTACCGGCGTCCCGTCAACACTCGTGATTTCATCTCCATGACGAAGGCCTGCCTGGTGAGCCGGTCCCTCAGGATGGACCATGCCGACATACAGGACGGAAGGATCACCGATCCGCTCGGCGCTTACCTGCAGGGAAATACCGATAATGCCGTTAGCGTGTTTCGTCGCATCTTTATGCCCATAGGGAGTCTGGGCCGTGGGTTGGTCGGCCATGGCCGATCCAGCGACGAGAAGGCCCATCATCAATGCTGCCGCAATATGAAAGCCTGAGATTCTCATATGAACACCTCCTGGTGATTACAGAGAGACTACCAATCCAAGTACACACAGTGTCGCGATCGCAATAGATCTCGCCATCAGTCCGGTTGCTATATTGATTGCGGAGTTGTTCATGCACCGGCATATCCTCGATATCTTCGCGGCTCATGCCGCTCTTAGAGCGGCTGTCGTTTCGGTCAGGATGGCTTGAAGGGCCGGTTCGAGCGTTGGATACCGAAACCGATAGCCTCCCGCCATGGCTTTCGCTGGTATCACCCGCTGGCCGGTCGTCATCAATGTGCCCAACTCACCAAGGAGCATATTCAAGGCAAATCCTGGAACAGGAAGCCACGACGGTCGGTGCAGCACCCGTCCAAGAACTTCACAGAACGTCTTCATCGTCACCGGCTCTGGGGCCACAGCATTGAGTGGACCAGAAACATGATTGTTTGCCAGTGCCCATTGGATCAGACCGATATGATCACGCCGATGGATCCAGGAGACCCATTGAGTGCCCGGCATGATCGGACCGCCTGCAAACAATCGAAAGGGCAGCAGCATCTTGGGCAAGGCCCCGCCATCTTGTTCGAGTACCATTCCGGTTCGTAACAGTACGACTCGCGTGCCGAACTCCGCAGCGCGTAGCGCCTCCGCTTCCCATTCGAGGCAAAGGTCGGCAAGGAATCCCTGACTGCGCGCTGTGCCCTCATCCAGCACCCGATCATCGCTGGCACCGTAATAGCCGATACCGGATGCGCTGATGAGCACCCGCGGCTTTGCAGACCGGCGGGACATCGCTTCCACGACGATACGCGTCGTGTGGACCCGACTATCGATGAGGAGTTGTTTTCGAGCAGGCGTCCAACGGGCATCGGCGATCGGAGCCCCAGCGAGGTTAATGACCGCATCTGCTCCCTCAAGTGCCTGTTCCCAGGGTCCTGTATTTCGGCCAGTCCACTCGACGGACAACAGGTTGTTGCCTAAGCGCCGCTCTGCGCTCCCCGAATTCCTCGTAAGGATCGTTACTCTATGGCCCTCCTGGGAGAGCGCCGTGCACAATGCACGACCGATGAATCCTGTTCCTCCAGCTATTACGATGTTCATGGACATGTCTCCTGAAAGAGCCAGCGATAGGCCGACTGATACGCCTGGCAATCCGACAGCATCTTACCTTCGGGTCGGTTTTTCGCTGCCCCGCCGCCTCACAACAGCGGTAGCAGTCTGGAAGAGACCGGCCACTCCCACAGAAGTCAGGAATCCCATCACGACCAAAAAGGCAAAGCTCATATCCATAGCCTTCCTCCTTCTCGAAATTGGTAGAAGCCACGTGCCCGGACATCGATTGCACTGTTTGCCAAGGAGACAGGCTCCTCCTGATGAGGAGCTTGTCTACCTCAGCGGGTGACGCCGTGCGGAGTGCGGCGTCACCTCTCCCACAGCAATAAACCGGCCTCCGAACTCTTGTCGTTGCCCTTGTATTGACTCGCACTTTCACTGCCATCGGTTACTTCTTCTGGGTCGCTTCCTCAAGGCTGCGTGCGCAGCGAAACCCCGTTCCGTGAGTCTGCAACGCGAACCCGCCGCGTCCACGCGCCGATGCGGTGATATCGGACGCCGGACTATGCCAGGACCCACCGCGAATCGACCGAACCACTCCCTTTTTGTCGGGACCTTGTGGATTCCGATTGGGTGCATGTTGATAGTATTCCGCGTCGTACCAGTCCGAGACCCATTCCCTGACGTTCCCGGCCATATCCTTCACTCCGTAGGGTGAATCTCCATCAGGAAGTGACCCGACAGGCCTCAAGGTATGCTCGTCCTCCCACTCTCGATCGAAGTTTGTCCGTTTGGGCGTAGGAGGGTCATTTCCCCATGGGTAGAGGCGGCCGTCTGTTCCGCGAGCAGCCTTTTCCCATTCTGCTTCGGTCGGAAGCCGTTTCTTGGTCCAGCTACAATAGGCCTTGGCGTCATACCAGGTCGTCTGCACTACGGGTAGCTGCTCAATGCCCTTAATGGATTGGAGGGGCCCGGTGCCATACGGATTGGGTGGTGTGCGATGGCCGGTGGATGTCACAAAGGCCATATACCGTTCATTCGTCACTTCGACTTGATCGATCGTGAACTCATCGAGGTAGACAGATCGCTGCGGCCTCTCATCATCCCGGCCTTTTCCTTCTGGATTGCCCATCAGAAATTCTCCGGCCGGAATCGTGACCATCGGCACCAGGTCAAGTTCTTTGTTTCCCGGCAACGCTTCCGCGGTCAGCGACTGCATGAGCGCAAGGACCGTGACAACCACGATCGGCATTCTGTTGAACTGAGTTGATCTGCGCCACAGACCAGTGATCATTTCTTCTGCTCCTTGCTGCCCGCAATTGCTTGGGCTGTATGGAATCTGACTTGCTTGCAGAGTTCCTCCACCTGCCGATCGTCTCCCCGATCCGCTGCCTCTTGCGCCTGGGGCACGAGGGTTCTGGCTTCGTGCAGGTGCTGCTCGATTTCCGCCTGAAGGGCAGGCGAGGCCACTGTTCCCCCCAACGCGGCTCGATGGTAGATTTCCCATGCCTGGTCCACGTCATGATTGGCCGCATGAACCAATTGGGCATTATCCTGATGCGCGTGTCCGGGTGAATCGATGGGACCAGCGTAGAGGGATGAGGCCCCGAGTAGGGCGATGAGGACAATCCCTAGATATAGAATTCTGTTGTGTATCATCGGTGCGCCTCCGTCACGATCAAACCATGAGAAATAGCCCGTGAAGTCTCCCTTCACGGGCGCTTCATCGACTGCTCAATCAAATGTTGAAGCTCCACGAGTTCCGGATTCTTGGGGTCAAGGGCCAGTCCTTGAGTGACGGCCTGCTTAGCCTCTGCGAAGTGCTCTCGCCCCATTTCCACATAGGTCAAGATGGTGGCCTCTTTGATTTGCTGAGCGATCTCAGATGGGGCGGTCTTCGCGCAGCGGAATCCAAGCCCCACGCCGTAGCTGTTATTGAGAGGGTGATTCCAGAATCGGTGCGTTGCCCTCACCGAACTTTCCGGGGCGACCCAGGATCCGCCTCGAATCACTCGTTTTTCTCCGAGTGTCAGCAGGTCCACATAAGACCCGGTGCCACCTATCCAGACGGGTTTTTCCGGGCCAGTGGGATTGACCATCGGTTCCAGCTGGCTGTAGTAGCGAGGGTCGTACCAGTCGAAGACCCATTCGAACACGTTGCCGGCCATGTTGTGGAGGCCGTAGTAGCTGACTCCATCGGGATATGAATCGACCGGCTTGGTGCCGTCGTGAATTTTTCCATAGTTGGCTTTCGCCGGATCAAAGTCGTCGCCCCAGGGATAGAGATTACCATTGGGCCCTCGGGCGGCCTTCGCCCACTCCGCTTCCGTCGGCAGCCGCTTGCCGCGATACTCGCAATAGGCGCGGGCGTCGTACCAGTTGACGCCGACCACTGGTTGTGTCGGGCTATTTAGACGGGGATCATCCCAATATGCGGGCCCTCCGTGCCCCGTCGTCCTCATGAAATCTCCATAGTCTCTGTTGGAAACTTCATACTTATCGATCAGGTAGGAATCGAGAAACACCATGTGGGCGGGGCTTTCGTCGTTTAATGTGGGAGCGGGCGTCCTGTTTCGCCTGTGATACCTCGCAGGGATGTTAGCCTGCTGAGTAGCTCCTTCCTTGTCGAGTCCCATGATCGAAGGGGTGGCGAGCATGGCCTGCTTGGCCTCTGCGAAGCGCTCTCGCCCCATTTCCACGTAGGTCAAGATGGCGGCCTCTTTGATTCGCTGATCGATCTCAGATGGGGCGGTCTTCGCGCAGCGGAACCCCAGCCCCACGCCGTAACTGTTATTGAGAGGGTGATTCAAGAATCGGTGCGTTGACCTGACCGAGCCTTCTGGTGCGACCCAGGATCCACCTCGAATCACTCGTTTTTCTCCGAGTGACAGCAGATCCACATAGGTCCCGGTGCCTCCTATCCATACGGGCTTTGCCGGTCCCGTGGGATTGACCATCGGTTCCAGCTGGCTGTAGTAGCGAGGGTCGTACCAGTCGAAGACCCATTCGAACGCATTGCCGGCCATGTTGTGGAGGCCGTAGTAGCTGACTCCATCGGGATATGAATCGATCGGCCTGGTGCGATCGTGATTTTTCCCATAGTTGGCTTTCGCCGGATCAAAGTCGTTGCCCCAGGGATACAGATTGCCATCCGGCCCTCGGGCGGCCTTCTCCCACTCCGCTTCCGTCGGCAGCCGCTTGCCGCGATACTCGCAATAGGCACGGGCGTCGTACCAGCTGACGCCGACCACTGGTTGTGTCGGGCTATTTAAGCGGGGATCATCCCAATATGCGGGCCCTCCGTGTCCTGTCGTTCTCATGAAATCTCCATAGTCTCTGTTGGAGACTTCATACTTATCGATCAGGTAGGAATCGAGGAACACCATATGGGCCGGGCTTTCGTCGTTCAATGTGAGAGCGGGCGTTCTGTTTCGCGTGTGATACCTCGCAGGGATGTTAGCCTGTTGAGTAGCTCCTTCCTTGTCGAGTCCTATGATCGAAGGTCCCTGGCCGATGTACACCATATCTTTCGGGATCAAGGATTCCTCCGCGTGGACTGCCTGGTTCACTGTTGTGAATGCGGTTGCCAACACCGCGATCACAATAATTCTTGTCGTATGCATTTCAGACCTCCATCACACTTTGGTGTGCCCCCTAGGAAGCAGTCGCGGCCTCTCTCTCGACGCCAGGTTCAGCCACTCTGTGTCATGGCCGTTCGCTTATTAGGTGCTTGTGGCATATTGAGTTCTCTCATTTCCCGCAAGGCTGCTCGGGTGATGCCCCGCAACATCCCATTGAATACAAGCTCGTGCGGCACGTAGAGGGAATACCAGTACAGTTGGCCTTTCAGTCCCACAGGATCAAAGATTGCTGTCTGCCGTATCTGTGATGAAGAGCCTTCCTCCGTCACCTCAAACTCCAGCCACGCCCGCCCCGGCAAACTCATCTCGGACTTGAGCCGCAGAAGACGATTCGGTTCAATGGCCTCAACGCGAAATGAGTCAACCGTGTCGCCGACGCGCAGGGTCGTGGGTGAAGGCCGTCCACGTCTCATGCCGATACCCCCTTGAAGTAGGTCGATGGAGCCACGCAGGCGCCATAGCCAGTCGCATGCATACCAACCATGATCACCTCCGAGCCTCTCAATGCACGCGAAGGCGATGTGCGGCGGCGCCTGGACCGTGATTGTCCGTGAATCGACGATGCGCGTGCCGAACCGCACCCCCCCCCACGATTGCTGTCTTCCTGATGAGGAGATCGCGTCGGACCAGCGTGTTTTGGAGAAATGCCGCTCCTCACGGGCGTTCAATTGCCTCAACGCGAAATGAGTCAACCGTGCCGCCGACGCGCAGGGTTGTGGGTGAAAGCCGTCAACGTCTCATGCCGACACCCCCTTGAAGGAGGTCGATGGAGCCACGCAGGCGCCACAGCCAATTGCAGGCATACCAACCATGGTCACCGCCGATTCTCTCAATACATCTGAAGACGACTTCAGGCCGCGCTTCGACCGTCAACGCCCGTGAATCGACGATACGCGTACCGAACCGCACGCCTCCCCACGACTTCTGCGTGCCGGAAGAAGAGAGCGAGTCGGACCAGCGCGTGGCGGCGAAATGCGTCTCTTCATGGGCCAGGGCCCGGCGAATTGCCTCGTCGATTCCCATCGGACGTACAGAGAAAGTTGTCAGCGCAGCATTGTCCCGTACCACCGTGACATGGACGATGCTCTCAATAATCGCTCTACCGATGCGAGCATAGAGCGGCGTGATCAATCCCAGCCATAGAGCAGACAGCCAGGGGGTGAGGACCGGCACCGGAATGATGAGAGGCTTAAGTCCACGTTGACGCCCGTAGGCGCGCATCATATCCGCATAGGAGACTTTGTCCGCCCCGCCGACTTCGTAGATGCGATAACTGGAGGTCGGAATCCGAAGCGCTTCCATCAGGTAATCCAACAAGTCGTCGATTCCGATTGGCTGCGCCTTCCCCTTCACCCATTTCGGGGTGAGCATGATCGGTAGACGTTCTACCAGCGCACGAACGAGCTCAAAGGAGGCGCTGCTGGAACCGATCACGGCCGATGCGCGAAACTCACACACGGGCAGGCCCGACTGCCGCAAGATATCTCCAACCTCGTGCCGACTGCGCAGATGCGTTGAGAGTTCTTCCTCATCGCTGCCTAAGCCTCCCACATAGATGAGGCCCTTCACACCCGCTGCCTTCGCTGCTTCACTAAAGTTCCGCGCCGCCTGCCGGTCCGTCTCCTCAAACGAGCCAGTCGAACTCATGGAGTGGACCATGTAGTAGGCCACGTCGACTCCGTGCAACGCGTTGTCGAGACTCGGTCGGTCAAGAACATCACCCGCGACTACTTCAGTTGTTGAACTGACCTTCTGTCTCAGAATGTCAGGATGCCTGGCCAGGCATCGGAGCCGGTAGCCGCGTTCTTGCAGCGAAGGTAGCAGTCGACCACCGATATAACCGCTCGCACCAGTCAGCAGAATAAGAGAGGTCTCCGGAATTGCTGCCAGATTCACTGGCGATGTGCGTGCCCCTGTGGTGTCAGACGTAATCACGAGAGACCTCCCCCACAACCTGGCCCATAGGAAGGGGGCGAAGGCCCCCCTCCGTCAGTTCTGCTCCTATTTCTTCTTCATGCTCTTCTTAATCAGTTCACGGGTCGAAACGTACTCCTTGTTGTCCGGATCCGAGGCCAACGCCTTCTCAATGGCGGCCAATGCCTCAGCGTGTTTTTCAGCACCCATCGCGACTAACGCCTGAATGAATGCGTCGCGGCCTGCTTGCACGGCCTCGTCGGACACCGTCTGTGCCGACTTCGCGCAACGAAATCCGAGGCCGACGCCATAGGAGTTATTGTCAGGTTGATTCCAGAATCGGTGGCTTGTATGGAGTGAGCTTTCCGGTGCCAGCCAGGAACCGCCGCGTAGCACCCGCACCGGCCCTTGGTTCGCAAAGTTGTAGCCCTTCTCGGCGCCACGGGGATTCAGGGCCGGGCTCTCCTTGTAGTATTTCAGGTCATACCAATCCTCAACCCATTCGAAGACATTGCCGGCCATATTGTAGACACCAAATCCGCTAACCCCATCAGGATAGGAATCCACGGGCGTTGTGCGGCCAACGTTCTGACCATAATTTGCCTTTTTTGGATCAAGTGTGTGCCCCCATGGATAATGATTGTCTCCGTCTGGTCCTTTTGCTGCTCTCTCCCACTCTGCTTCACTCGGAAGACGCTTGCCCTCCCATTTGCAGAATGCATTCGCATCAGTCCAGCTCACACCGACAACTGGATGGTTCGACTTGTTCAGCCGCGGGTCATCCCAATAGGCTGGTGCCGGGTGACCGGCAGCCTTCATGAACTCTTTGTATCGTGCATTCGAGGCTTCAAACTTGTCGATGAGATAGGCGTCAAGCACGACCTGGTGCTTGGCTTCATCTGAATGTTCGCTACTCCCCATGGTGAACTCGCCATTCGGGATGAGCACCATGTCCTTCTCGCCGCTTGGCATGTCCGCAGCCGTCGCAACGGTGACGGCTCCAACCATCAATGCCACTCCCACGCCTACTTGAAACACTGTTTGACTCCGCATAAGACACCCTCCTTGTTTTGAAAAATCAGGATTAGCTGCTTGACCGCACAGACGACTATGCAACCTTCGTTA